>CAYQZZ010000010.1:0-46148 GCA_964422155.1 uncultured Dehalococcoidaceae bacterium
CTCGACTCGACGCGATATATATGTAATACTTATACGCGGGCGTCGGAATGGTTAGTTTAGATTTATGAGAGCAATTCTAGGGTACACCAAATCAACATAACCGCTCCAATCCCCTTTAGAACACCGCCATCTTTAACGAGGAATATGTCGATAAATATGAGCGCGAAGCCGATAATTATTGCCGCTAAAAGACGCCATTCTTTGAGACTTAATCCAAGCGATTCGCCTTTGGCTCGCCGCCGTAGTAATCGTCGAATTAGAGCACCTAAGACTAAAACAACGATTGTGGACGCGACACCAGCGAAAAAGCTCGTCCAAAAATCAGATATGCTCCGCCTCTTTCGACTTATTCTACCATAAAAAAGCCCGCTGGTTGTGTTGATTAGCGAGCTTCTTTTTTATAAGTTAGAAACAAACAATAAGCGTCTAGTAATCCCTGATTTTTGGGTTAAAATATATATATAGAGATATTAATAGAAAGGGGGTGACTATAATGAAAGAAGGAGCGGCAGTTTCCGGCGCGTTTATGTTGGTGATAGGTATGTTTCTCTTAGCGTCAAAAAATAAGGCTAATTTAAGCGTTCTGGGGAAATACCAAGGTAACGCCGGGGCTGTAATGACTTTTATAGGAGCGTTGTTACTCGGAATTGGTGCGTTTTAACTCACTATCGCCTTGTAAAGCTTCAAACTATCCTCAAACCTTATATGAGACAATAGATTAATTATTGAGTGTAAATCTGGCGGGAGCGCATGGGAGTCGAACCCACCGAAGACATGTTTAATGCCCCCCAACGGATTTGAAGTCCGTTTGTTTGCATTCGAACTGTCAGCTTTCAGGTCAGCTATAAGGTCAGCTAATCTGTCAGCCAGCTTATCGCTGAGTTTCCTTTTACCCTGTACGAGCAATGTGATATGGGTACGACTGACACCCAGCTGACGGGCAAGTTCTGCCTGGGTAAGACTTTTTATTCTCATGTCAGGTTAGAGCTCCAGCAATACTCTAATCACTATCATGATGCCGAGAATTATGAATAGTGTTCTCCAGGACACTTTGTCTAATAAGGTCTTCATCTTTCTCTCCTTTAATTGAACTGTGATAATTCATGTTTCGTGTAGTATTCGGGGAACTCCATTAGTGTAACTGATAGCATCAAACCGATACCGATACGGCCGAGAATCGGCTTATCCCCATCGATGAAGATAGTATCCACCGAACACATGCCTATCCAGCGAATCACTGCGCGTATATCCTCATCTGTCAGGTCTTCATCGCGCCTGGCGATTCTCAAGTTAGCCCTAGCCCAATCAACGAGTTCCCGTGAATTGATATAGCCATTGGGTTCTTCTATCTGGTCTATCATTGCTGTGGTTCTTCTGGCTTTACCTCTTCAAACCTATCCGGCCATTCGCGTACAAGGGTGTACCAGCCGAAGGTGTTTTTCTGCGGGTCAGGACCGAACACCCCTTTATCTACCAGTTCCTTGAGTGCATTGGATTTGAGAAGTGATTGGTACGCGTTATTCTTCGACCGGTAAACGGTACCCGTCTTTTTATCCTTAATCTGGACTTTACCGTTCGAAGCCACTGGTTTCCGTTTGCGGGAAAGGATTTCCTGAAGCTGTGTCATGATGGTGGAATGCTCATCTACCAAATGTTTGAGAGATTGGATTTCCTGGTTGAGGTAGTTGAGTGTCAACGGCTTCGGCTTTTCCGGCTGCGGTGGAATAGGTTCGGGTGGTGATTCTGCAGGTTTGGTTTCCTGGGGTTGCTGTTTTTCTGGTTCAGGTGGCGGGGGTGCAGGTTTCTTGACTGCTGATTTCTTGGTGCTCATATTGACCTCCAAAGTTTATTTGTCAATATGATTGTGTCGTGAAAATCAACAATCGTAAATCATTTTTTAAATAAAATAATCATTTCTTTAGTACAGTAAATAGCATTTATTATCATTGAAAGAAAAAGAAAAAAATTAAAAAACAGACATAGACAGATGATACTTCCAAGCCTTATGCAGATTCCGCCATGACTCCTCAGCCATTTTGCCTTGGTCTGTAAGCTTGTATATGCTACGGGTGCTGATGACTACATGTATTCGGGCGTTTTTCCTAGTGCTATAAAGATGCCCGTGCGGAGGGGGATAAAGCATTGGGTCTTCTCGAACAAGCTCAACTAATCCGAGATACCGTGCTAACCTGAACAGTGCGGTGAAGCTATAGTATCGCATTCCTCGTAGCTTTCGGGGTTTTTCTCTACGCGTATTTTCTCGATAAACAAGCTCTTGATATGCATTGTGAATATCGTTGATACTTGCTTCGGTAACCAGTTCACCCGTTCTTAATGGTATTTGACCCATTAAGACACTTTTAATGGTAAGACCAGGATGAGTAGATTGTGCTCCACGACCTTTTATATTAGCCATGAAGTACACTCCTTGGCAATTTGAAGACTACTTTATCCCTAGTTCTTTTCCACGTGCCGCACAAGTCATCCCAGCTCTTATCATCCTCTCTGCCCATCTGCGTAATCCTGTATGTCTTTTGTCTCATGCTCATGTTTAAGGTGGTGTAACCAGCACGTTCCACCAACCCAAGGTACTCTGCGAATCGGAAGTACGTATTGAAGCTGTGTAGAGTTGGTCCTTTAAGTTTATGACGCTTATCCCTGAGCCTGTTTTCCTTATTGATAAGGTCTACATAGGTCTTATAGAGGTCTACCACCGAAGCTTCATATACATACGCTCCTGAATACAGAGTGCGTTCCCTCAATAGGACTTCTTTTATCACCCAGCCTGGCCTTGGTTCGTTCGCTGCTCTACCTCTTAGCTCTGGTGTTAAATCTGGCTTGAATAATGACTTTGGTTGTCCCTGTATGTGTGTAGGTACTGGAGCATTAGAGGGCGTAGGTTTGACAGAAACGATCTTCTTAATAGGTGTATTCCCATAAATGGGCTTGTGTTCAGATGGTGACTTGGATTGCGTGGGGGAACTTAAGACAAACTTCGTCATCATGAAAAATGGCACCATAGAAATAAGCTGATTGATCGTATCGTTTAAGTCGAACTGCTCATTTGCCATTGAAGTATTTCACCTATTAACCGATTGTTTTCATTTGTTATTAAGTGTATTTACTACAGTTGTACTGAAATTGCAAATGCGCAATATTTTAATGTTTTGAGCAACACTTATAATCCAGATTGCTGCAAAACTAGGCTACAATTTCTTCATTTTTGTTGTTGTTTGGGGGTAGGTTTGCCCAGGAGTAAGGCTACCTACCCCCACCATGAACATCGAGGCACACCAGTATCAATTGGTGTGCAACCTACCGTGTGTATCGACTCCACATAACAGACAGACAGCGGATGCACTAAATTTACTTTTCATACTTTCCATAATATTGTAGGCTAAAAAACAAATTCCGCGAATTACTGTTTTAGCGCTTTTTGGAAGCTCGTAATGAATTATGAGCAGGTTGTTTCAATATGCGGAAAAATTTTCGGAGTAAGTTTATTCGGTGGTGTATTCTATAAGTGGACATACCCATGCAGTTAAATATGGCTGCTGATAAATGTAGTCATAGCTGTAGTTAATTACGGCTACTTCAGACACAGCCATAATTGTGTAGTGATAAGGCAGTTTATCGTGTAGATATTGCCGTAAATTTAGCAGATGCTATGTGTAAATAATACACAGCACAGATTTTGCAGATTCAAAAAGATTCACTTTTTGCTAAACGCACAAACAAAAAGTGGGGAGCGTCTAGGGGTTAGGCTTAATTCAATTTGCTGCGATAAGCAAAAATTCTACATAGTGGTCACCCAGCAACACCAGCTAAAACTTTATCTCATCCTCTAGCCCCTTCACTGATTTACCGAGTTCATCGGCGAGCTTATAAAACATCTTTTGCATTAATCGAGCCATGTGAACTTGGAGAAGGACAGAGGGTACTGCAGCAGGATTGGTCTGCATCATGCGGTTGATGATATCGTGGATTTCTTGTTCGGCAGGTAATAAACCTTTTTCGGTATTCTGTGAACTCTGCAAACTAGCCCCGGCCTCGACACTCCCGACGACATAGTATCCGGTACTTCTGAATGGAGTTTCACTAATACAATGAGCCGCTCGATGCCCATCAAAAGCCCCATGAGTATGTTCACACTGACAATATTGGCAATAGAAGACATACTGGTTACCCCTCCGGATACATAATATTATTGGAGTATTGTCTTTCCAGCCGATTATGGGTGTTGATGTTGACATAATTAACCCTCCTTTAACTTCTCAACCTTACGTATCTTCTCATATGCTAGATTTATCTTTGTCATCTGCTCATTTGCATCCGGGCCGCTATACACATCAGAGTGATATAACTTGCTCATTACCCTGTACGCAGCATTTATAATCTCAGGTGGTGCAGAAGGCTGTATGTACAGCACATCATAAGCTGTTCGGCCGTCCATAGGTGTTATTGCTGGGCGCTTCTTTGTCTGTGGCCCTGTCTTTTTAGTTGAGCGTATACCTACTCTCTCAACTCTGTTGAACAATTTGAAGCACTCAACAATCAAGTCGTCTTCATAAGAGTAGCTCACAACCCAAGCCTTGTTGTCTTCGTCCCAATGCCGGCAGCTAGTCATGATGTCACCCTTTATCCACTCAACAAACTCTTTGTTATAGGGTGTTTTAACCCATATATCATTCTCTCTGTAGATGATGGTTGCTATCATAATGCCTCCATTGTGTAACCGTATAAACCGATTAACTAGCTTGTTTAACCGCAAGCACCGAAAACGTTGGAAATGTTAGAAAAGTTAGTAAAAATGTGTGTGTGTGTTTTACTCTTATACATACTTTTGCTACCTTTCTAACGTTTTTAACATACTTAACGTTTCCAACGTTTCCAACTGATGTCTCTACCTCCTACTACTTTCCTTCTTTTCTCCAGACCTCAATCTGGCTATCCTGTACTCCATATCTATCACACGCTTTGACGAGCATCCCGAGAGTCAAATAAACTCGAACTTTACCTCCTGCAGACCCTATCTTGAAACCGAAGTCATCTCGTATTATGCGGTTACGCTGAACGTGGCTGAGTAATAGAGCAGGGTGGCTGTTCCCATATTCTTTTCTAATCGTTGGCTCAATATCACTCACATCAACATTTAGCTTTGCTGGTATCCAAGCCTCACTATATCTATCAACAACCAATAAAATAATCGTTCTCAGAATAGTTGGCTGCTCTAGTGAACTCTCATCCTCTCGTAGCTCTTCAGACTTGTCCCTCACCTCACGGACAATCTCTCCAATAAATAGCTGGTCTTCAAGCACAGATGCTACCGCAATTATGGGCATGTAGCTGTCAAGTATGCCCGACTCCACACCTTCCCACTGCGCCCTCACTCTTGGAACTTCAGGAAGAGCTGAGAGCAGACTCTGTATCTTCTTTATGAATGTTTCTAAGTCTATGCCATCATCCTTCTCATTAAGTTCAAAGAATTTCGCAAACGGCTCAGCTCTTTTCCGGCGGAGAGCATGGATACTTATTAGTCTTCTCTGGAGCATAGGCTTGCGAACGGAGAATTGTCTGTGGATAATGGTTGCTCCATAAGTTGCCGCGCGTTCAAGCTCGTGAGTATCTCCCACCATGACCATCTTTGCGGTCTGAGCAGCGGATTTGCTGTACCTGGTAACTAGGACACCTTCAATGTCCTCTATCCTGAACTCCCCAGCTTCCTCAAGAATAAGCGTGCCCTTGTTTGATTCTTTCATTGCAGCCCTGAGCGCAGCTTCAGTAGAAGTCTTCTCAGTCAGCCTTGATACTTTACGACAAACTGTACCTAGCACATCGAGGACTTGGCTCTTGCCTGTGGAAGTATCACCATAGAGCATAAGGCCAGGGAACACACTATATTGGTCAATGTAATAGGTTGCAACAGCATAATAGCCAATTAGTTTTCTCTCAAAGTCATTTAAGCCAGTGCAGAGACGCAGAACCCTGTCTATTTCCTCAACTGCTTGAGCGAGCCCAGCATACTCAGGGAGTACTCTTGATTCGGGGTTCCAATCCGGTTTCTGGTTTTCTTCATCAGGCATAGCATTACCTCCTACTGTTCATAACTGGGAACTGGATTCTTACACCCGAATAAGGAGCTTATCTTTCATTAAGATAAAATCTGTTACTATGCGGTATGCTCGATGCATGCACCGGGGGCAATACGGCGGGTTTTCAGACCGTGCTGTCCATATATGACAACAATCAGGATTTTGACATTGGAGCTTCGTTATACGCGGAATTATATTCATTTGCTACCTCTCTTCAATCTTAGCCTGAGTTCACTGAAGTTAACCCCCTCTTGAGGTTGAGTTTTGTTGGCAATGTTTACCTCCACGTTCTCGACCTGGCCTGCCTTCTTGCGGAGCTGCAGGTCCCGGATTGTCCCCTGAAGAGATTCTATGGCGAGGTCTAGGGTTGTACCCGGCTTCACAAGCGTTAATGTAACCGCGTTCATGAACCCCTCCAACTCACCATCGAAGCCCTCTTCCACCAGGTCTTTGGTTAGCCGAATGGTCTGAGCAGTCTCATGGACTTTGAATATCCTTCTCATACTTCACCCCCTTTATTTTTTAGGTTATTGTTATATACATTTTAGATAGTTTTTGGTAATTTGCTAAATGCTTTTGTCCTCGTTTTTAGATACATCGGTAAAAAGATTTTTCCTGATTTTTTCGGCGCTGGGGCTGGGAAGGACACAGCATCCGTTTCCCAGCCCCACACCTTACTTATGGTCAAGCCACCACCTTTGCTGGCGGTTTTGCTGACGGCTCATGAGCACCCATAATGATATCTAGTAGGATCGCCAGTACTTGATGAAGTATCGAGGAAAGCTCCTCACCACTGAGACCGAATAAATATAGCAGCCATTCCTCAGGTTCGCCATTTGTGTATGGTGCATAGGGAGCTGCAAGAACGGCGTCCGCTTTAGACCCAGAAGTTCTCCCCCAGGCAATGAGATGGTGAAGGAAGCCGGATTTAATGACACTCATGCTGGGTATCATAGATTCGTTTTTGCCATCCAATAAATCGCCGAAACCCATGGATATGCAATGGAGTATATGATCTAGGGAATCAGACATTTCCCTTATTTCTCTACCGAATCGGTCATGAGTGTTCACTAGGATAGTCTGATAAGCATTATTGATGACATATGTTGGAGCTTTGTTTTCGGCAATGATATAGTAGCTGATAAGAAACCTTAGAAACTCCCTTCTGTCGCATGGGGAAGGTGTGCTCTTCTGCATCGCTCTGTCGAAAGAACCCAGCCCAATACCGATCTTACGCAGAAAAGCACGGAACTCCTTATAGTATTTCTCCCACTCCTCATAATTATCAGGCTCGAGGAGTTGCCAATACCTATCGACCAAATGGTCTATTACGACTTGGCCTACCTTTGGCTTGCGCCTCTTTGAGTATTCTTTACTAACGTACTCCTTCATCTGTTCCTTAGTCGGCCCGTAATTGGCAGAACCCCTGATGTGTAAAATCAATTCAGAAATCATGTTCCCCTTCTCTTTCAGAGAGGTTCGATTATTGAGTTGTGTAGTAGTAGTCTTCACCATTTTATTTCCCCCTTTCTTTCTCAATATTTGGAATTTCTGGGCTTATTGATTCAGTCACTTTGTACTACATGAATAGCACCTCCATCAAGATATTGCGTATTTCCATTTAAAGTTTAACAAATCGATTTTTCCCACTAACACGTCTGACGATATGCCTATCGTAGGCTCAGTCAAGACCCCCTCAGGCGTGGACGGAAATAAATATTTTGGGGAAATACGGAACTTTTTATAAAAGCTATATATTCGCATCTATTTTAAGTTGTGCTATAATCATCTTTGCGAGGCAAAAGTCAAGGGTTTTAAAGCCCGGATGCATACGGAGGCACAATATGTGCCCCCTCTGTAGGTGTGTATGCATCGGCTTTTGCCTCGCAGCGAAGTTTGGTGCCTCACCCTGCGAGGGGGCTACCCTTTAGGCTTTCTCCAGGGGAAGGCAAAAGGAGGAAGCTGTTATGAACCCATCCACCAAATACCAGAACTGGAGAAAGCTGATACCCATTCTTCTTGTCCTCTGCCTGACAGCAATTCTCACCCTAACTAGCTGTATTACGGTAAACCAGCCAGCAATCCCACCATCCACTGAACCACCACAAACGCAGGAGTCGAAACCCATCCCAGTATTGCCTGCACCTACACCAGTGCCGACTCCTGCGCCGACACCTACACCAACTCAAGAACTCCCTCTTCCCCAGATAGAAGCATTCATTGCCGACCCAAGCTATAACCCTGGTGGTCAACAATTAGCCGGATTAAGCGACGCCAAGATTGCAGTTGATACAGCATGGCAGGCTTGGTATGGACAAACATACTCATATTATCAAACAAGTCCTGCTTTGAGCGACCAGTATAAGCCCTGGGGCATAAGCCAGCTTCAGGAAGTTCTGGATGAATTTAAAAAGACTCCATGGGTGAGTCTATATGATTCGAGCTATTTCTGCTGTAGGCACATGAGTGCATTATTACAAAGGGAACTTACTATCCGAGAGTTTGAATCATGGATTGTGATAGGGAAAGACCCCAAAGTATCTACCGGACACGCCTGGGTGGTCGTATTCCTGCGCTCACCAAGTATTCAGCTTGTGCCGGTAGAGGCGACAGCTCTTGAAATACCACAATCGGGGAAAACATATCGTTTCTCTAACGGCGTTGTACAGACATATGATGACTACAGCCGTCAGGGATGGGTGCTCCAAGACATCTATCAGGCCCAAGCCTGGGCAAAAGGCTGGTGGGGGCTGAATGATTTCGGCTGGTGGAACAAGACTAACGTATTGACGAAGCTGGGGCTACCGACCTTAATCACAACACCTACACCGGCACCAGTAGTGCCTACGCCGAAGCCAACTCAGTACACCTTATCGACGTCCATTAGCCCGCCAGGAAGCGGCACTGTCAGCCTTAACCCACCCGGTAGCACCTATGATTCTGGTACTAGAGTTTCCCTGACGGCCACGGCAGCTTCTGGCTACTACTTCGTTTCATGGAGTGGAATACCAGGTTCTGCCCCAGCGCCAACTCCAACACCCACACCACTTCTTCCGGCGCCAATAACCTCAACAATCTCGATTATTATGGATTCAAACAAGAGCGTAGTTGCCAATTTTGCACGGGTGATTCTACCTTATGTGCGTGCCAATTCACCAACGGGGTTGTCTTCTGGGAAAATGAATCAGACCCTGACATTTTCAACAACGGCAAACACCAACATAGCGGGCAATCCGGAATACCAATTTGATTGGGGAGACGGAAGCTCTTCCAGTTGGTCATCTTCACCTAGTGCTTCACACTCTTGGGCAAACCCTGGCACATACATTGTGAGAGCCCAAGCAAGAATTGCTGGTTTTCCATCTGAGTGGTCCTTTGGTAATGAAGTGAAGATAGAAACAGAATCTACGGCTACACCCCAGCGCATACAGTACACTATGCCTGGATGGGGAATCTTGGGCTGTGTTGTGTCTTATACCAAAGAGTGCCAAGCAGGTGAGAGGATTACTGGTTTTGTAGAGCTTACCGGGACATATTACAGTGTTGACTGGAGTTATGAATGGACTTTCCAGATACTTGGCCCAGGGGGAGAGTCAGTACAAATTTGGAAAGGGCGTTGGGATAATAGCAACCATCATGATTTCAGTTTTACTGCGTCATACGCTGGTACCTACAAAATCAGAGTGAGTCATGCCAGTAACTATCCCAAGAATCTAGTAATTGAGATTCAGCCACCAGGTTGGGGGTATAGTGTGCCATAAGTGCAATAAAGTCTGGGTAGGTAAGCGCCAAAAGCACTGTATATCTTGACAAAAGGTCGCATCAAGATTAAAGTCTCCAATGCAATGAGTAAATTCTTTATCTCAGCAAACAAACCAGAAGACTGGAAGTCCTTGTTAGCTGGCCCAGACAAGCACTGGCGAACAGGCTACTCAGCTAAAACCCTAGCCTACTCCTGGCAAGAAGCTGACGACTTCCCACCCGAGGTTAGAAAGGTGTTTCAGGACTCCGGTATTTCTGTGTTCAAGGACATCGAGATGCTGATGGCTTTCCCCGAATATAAAGTGCCGTTACCAGGTGGGAAGAGGGCCTCACAAAGCGACATCTTCATTTTAGCTAAGAGTAATGAGCAACTTATCTCAATAACCGTTGAAGGCAAAGTTGATGAGCCATTTGGAGAGATAATCTCCGAGTGGAAACTGAAGGACATGGGCGGTAAAGAGGATAGGTTGAATTTTCTATGTGACCAATTGATGCTCAGAATAGAAGCGGTTGATAACATTCACTATCAACTGCTACACAGAACAGCATCTGCGGTAATTGAAGCAAAGAAATTTAATGCTCCAATTGCGTTGATGCTTGTCCATGCCTTTGAAAAGACGAAAGAGAAGTATGATGAGAGCTTCCAAGCTTATTGTCAGTTTTTGAGTCTATTTAGTAAGCAAGGAGAAGAGAATACCATCGTATTACTGAAGAGATTGGGCTCAGTAAATTTGTATGGTGGATGGGTGAAGGGTAACAAAGAGTACTTGGAGGTATAGGTCATGTCGTGGTACCTTTACCTTGCCTACTTCTTCGCCGGCATTTTCCTCACTAACGGTATACCTCACTTCGTGCAAGGTATATCCGGAAAGAGGTTTTCAAGTCCGTTTGCTGAACCTCCTAGAGGAGAGTCATCGCCAGTGGTGAATGTGATTTGGGGAATGTTCAACTTCGCTGTCGGATATGTGCTTATATTTGGAGTTGGTAATTTCACGTTTGGGATAACCATTGATGTTTTGATGGTTGGATTAGGTATTCTTATTACGGCGATTGGATTGGCTTGGCATTTTGGACGTATTAGAAGTCGGTGATACAATTATTCGGAGTTGGTTATGGGTGGAAAATGATAAACGACAGCAATAAAAAACCCTCTACTGGGGACATTCTCGGATTCAAAATCGTAGGTGCGACATCCGAAGAAGAGAATCAGCTAATAAAGATTCTTTGCTATCTTCCCAAGTCTCACAGAAAGGCGGTTAAGCTACTAAGAATCATAAACGAATCCGAGTGGAATGATTTCCTTATTCATCTGAGTAAGGCTGCTGGTATAACCTCGGTGGGGGTGCCAGAGCCTATGTTAATACGAGAGAGGTGCAAAGATAAGCTCATTTACTACGCATTACATGAAATGGCTCATGCAATCTGGCACAATTTTCTAACTGAAGATGAGAGGCAAGATTTCCTTGATATGATAGAGTTGGTAAGAGGGGATGAAATACAGACCATCACATGGTATGCGGATATTAGTAGTTTTAATGAGCATTTTGCTGAAGCGTATGCTCATTATGCGCTAAAGCCTAGCTACTTACGCAGAAAAGAACCGGATGTTTACCGCTGGTTTAAGAACTATGTTTTTCACGGAGACACCTACTTGTTCCTAGAGGAAAAACTCAAGAGTACAGACTCCGCAACATTTTAGTATATTAGAAGTAGCTTTGCTTGTTGCTGCTTGAATAGGGAAGTGCCAAAACCTCTGTGTATCTTGACAGAAATCCAAATCGGGGTTAGAGTTCTCATGAATGGAACTTTGATATGCAATTCAAGGGGTAAAAATTATCCAGTTATTTGTTTCGCCCTGATTAGTACAAATGCTCCTAGGTTGCTTAACCCGGTAATTCTTGCATTCTAGTGCGTGATAATTATACTAGACCAGATTTTTCCCCACAGTTTAAATTTCATCATGGCCGTTATATTACCCCATAACCGAGGTTACAGCTAGTTTATATTTCTATCTTCTTTAAAATGGAAGGCTAAAAGAGGCGATTTGTCGCTTTGTAATAGTCCTGCAAATGGGGAGCTAGGAAGGTTAAAATGGCCAAAGAAATTGAGTCATTTGAACTAATGCAAGGTAAGGCAAGGGTTTGATAGTCCCTTCTTCAAATAATTCTAATACATACATCGCGCTATATATCACGTATTTCTATTATTATATATTGCATATATATAGTGATATATATCTTGACAAATGCTGTTTCTTATGCTAATTTTATTATACATAGGAGGATTATATGGCTGAAAATATTAAACAGGTATCCCCAAGAAACAATATTAAACGCCAAAGATTCATCAGGATTGTTGAGAGCAGAGTTAATAAAATACTCTACAATTTAGATAACTTGGGCAAATGCTCAAATAAAAGAAACTATGAATATTCTGAAGAGGAAGTTAGAAAAATATTCAGGGAGATAGAACGTAAAGTTAAGGAAATTAAATTACAGTTCCATGGTGGAGCGAGAAATAAAGGTAAATTCAGACTTTAAGAGTTCGGGGGGAGGATACTATGACAAATGACGAAGTTAAGAAAATGTGCCTGACCCTTTTGCATGCTGATTCAGAGGCGGAAGTAATTAAAATCCTTACCGAAAAAGGATTCTGGGAGAAGGCAGAATTCTGGCGGTACTACGGTGATAAGGAGGATAACTTTTCTACGACTGGAAATCAGCAGAGCCGACCAGAAGCAGCATTGGTTGAGAAGGTTGTTAATTCTGTTGATGCAGTATTAATGAATGCCTGTTGGCTTACGGGGATTTCTCCAGAGAATAGTGTAGCTCCAAAGAGTATTTACGAAGCTGTCGCGCTGTACTTTGGTGGAGATGTAAAGAAATATGATACCCTTGGCCATATAGGGTATTGGCCTACACAAAAGAGGACTGAAGTATCTCGGCTTATTACCGTTGTTGCTACTGGAGAACGTTCAAACCCTTCTTTCACGATTTCGGACGCCGGTGAGGGGCAAACTCCCAACAAGATGCCAGATACACTTCTTGACCTAAGTCATAAGAATAAACTTGGCGTGCATTTTGTACAAGGGAAGTTTAACATGGGAAGTACCGGAGTATTCCAGTTCTGTGGTAGGCACAACCTGCAACTTATCATAACTCGTAGGAATCCTAATATCGTAAAATATACGCCTTCGGATAATTCTGATAATCAATGGAGCTTCACTGTTATCAGAAGAGAAAACCCAACCCCTGGTCGTAAGAGTTCAGTTTATACTTACCTGGCACCATTGGGAGCTATGCAGAAACCGCGCAGTGGAGATGTCTTACGTTTTAGTTCAAATACCCTTCCGATTTTTCCTGACGGACGTAACCCATATGGGCGAGATGGTGAATGGGGTACAGCAATAAAACTATATGAATATGCTGCATCAGGATTCCGTACAAATATGATGTTGCGTGACGGACTACTTTCTAGGCTTGATATACTTCTACCGGAAATAGCTTTACCAATTCGTTTGCACGAGTGTCGTGATTACAAAGGGCATACTGGAAGCTTTGAAACAACGGTTAGTGGATTGAGTGTTAGACTTGAAGACAATAAAGCGGAAAATTTGGAAGATGATTTCCCAGGTACATCTTCACTGGTAGCACTTGGAGAGAAGATGACGGTAAAAATTTATGCTTTTAAAAAGGACAGAGCGCAGACATACAGAAAGAATGAAGGGATAATCTTCACTGTAAATGGACAAACACACGCCTACCTGCCACTGAGTTTCTTTAGTAGGAAGAACGTTGGAATGGGACGTTTAGATGATTCCATACTTGTTGTGGTTGATTGTACTAATCTAAGCGGAAGAGCTCGCGAAGACTTGTTTATGAACAGCCGAGATAGGTTAAGAAATCATGAACTCAGAGATGAGATAGAACGAGAGCTAGAAATACTAATAAGAGACCATTCTGGGCTTAGAGCTTTGCGTGAGAAACGCCGAAATGAGGAGATACAGGCACAGGTTGGAAATTCCAAACCACTGGAGGAAGCTATTAAGTCCATATTGAAGTCCTCGCCTTCTCTTTCATCATTGTTTTTAACGGGAACAAGATTGTCGAGTCCATTTAAGACAAAACAAGTTTCTTCCGAAGATAAGCCTTATAAAGGTAATTTGCATCCATCCTACTTCAAATTTCAGAAGCTTGATTATGGGAAGGTGCTTGAGCGTACTACTGCGATTAATATGCGTTGTCGAGTCACATTTGAGACTGATGTGGATAATGACTATTTCTATCGGCTACAAAATAGAGGAAAATTCAATTTACTTATTGTGGACAGCGGAGAAGCAAAAGAAGTTAATACGTATAGTCTCAATCTCCAGAACGGTAAAGCAACGTTGAACGTAAGGTTACTGGTTAATTGTTCAGTAGGGGATAAGTACAAATATGAAGCGAGAGTAACGGATGAAGTCATACTTAAACCATTTGTTAATTCATTCGTGGTTACAATAGGTCAACCTCAAACTTTGCAGTTAAAACTTCCCATCAAGGGTGGTAAACCACCTTCAAACAAAGATGGAAACCAACGAGAAATTCCAACAGGTATGCAAATACCCGAAGTCAACGAGGTTTACGAGCAGGACTGGGAAAAGCGCAAGCATAAATTTGACCAGTATTCTGCACTTGAGATTCTTCAAGAAGAAGCTGCCAATATTGAGGAAACCGGATACGGAAGTAATGCTATATACAGCTTTTGGGTCAACATGGACAATATTTATTTTAAAGCAGAGGAAAAATATAGCAAAACTAGCCCTGATATAATTAAAGCAAGATACAAATATGGCTTAGTTTTAATAGGAATGGCTTTAATACAGGCCGATGCAGCAACTGATAAATTAAAAGTAGCTAACGAATCCAATGGCGAAGCGACCAATGGTGAAGAGCTTCCTTTAGCTGAAAGGGTTTATAAAGCATCTTCGGCTATTGCACCTGTACTATTGCCATTAATAGAATCACTTGGTAATCTTACCGAAGATCAGGTTAAAGTCGGTAGCCAGGTTGGTGATGATGAGTAGTTACAAGCTCAAATAAAGCAGTAAGCACTTACTTTCTTGGTCGATGAAAGAGGAGTACTTCATTACTTGCATGTTGGTTACTCTCGGTATTTGTATACCATTTTCTATTCGGAACAAGGCGGTTAGGGCGTTGTGAGGTAAGGGTACTGAATGGCTTAATTTCTTCATAGCCAGCCAACCGCATAGAATCTAGGAAAGCTGGAAGTTGCGTGTCAGGATTAGAGAAAGCAACCAGTTGCGCTACTAAAGCATCAGGATGAATAAACAAACGAATTGAATCGAATATTTCCTTTAGTCGTATGAAGTACGTTTGTATTCCTGACGATGACCTTCCTCCTAAGGTATAATATGCCTCACCGTGACCATTCTGAAGCCCAGCTAACCAAAAAGGTGCTGGTGTTTCTCTACGGCTATTTACCTGCCATCGATGATAAAGAACGTGAACTCCAGGATATGGTGGTGAAGTTAACACTAGGCGAACTCTTGACTGCATTCTACTGAAAACTCGTTTGTTTATTAAGTCATCGAGACTCCCAAGATATAATTGTCTTTTCCCGGTGATCTGATTCTTAGGTATTTCTTTATCACGAGTCGTTGATACTAATTCGTCTAGTCCATCTAACATCTCTTTTACCTGTTTCATTAGTTGTTCTCTAAGGGCATTGATTTGAGGAAGTTCTTTTCGGCAGTCTATTGCCCATTGTGCCAATCTAAGTAAAGCGCACTTGGCAAAATTCTTTTGCCGAGGAAATTCAAACATGTCGATAGTTTTAACTAAATTGATAAGAATATTCCTAAACTCGTTAGGGATATGCTTTAATCCATCACTGTCATCGAGATGTTCTTCGTCAAAGGATTGAATAATATTGATTCTATCTACCCATTCAAGAATCTTTCCTTTATCTCTTTTACTAAGCGGTGTAGTTTTCACTTTGGTAATGAAACAGGAAAGAGGGTTAATATCAACTCCGACGGCGTTACGACCATTTGCAATCGCCTCGACTATAGTCGTGCCGCTACCCATAAACGCGTCCAGTACATAATCATCTTCGTTGGTAAACTTAAGTATGATTTCCCTAGCAAATTCTGGCGAGAATCTCGCCGGGTAGCGATAGAAATTGTGGGTTAAGCCTGAAACGCGTTTTTCGGAATATAACGACCTGATTAATTCTAGTTCGTCATTGATGGAATTCATTGTATTAATTATTGCTTTCTTTATCTTTTCCTGATGCTTTTAGCTCACGCAGGATTGCACGAATAATTAACTTCGTCATAGAAACGTGTTCCTGGAGTGCTTTTATCCTTAGCTCGGTGTGCATGCTTTTGGGTAAGTATATTGTCGTCTGGATTTTATCAGGGATTTTTATCACCTATCATCATTCCCTTAACATTTATTAGATATAAAATAACATAATAATATTATTCTGTCAACATATAATAACATCATTATATTACTAGAGAATTCTCGGTAGATCAATTAGGTAGAATTGAGACTATCTTATCAACCTATCCACCGGAGAAGCTAACACATGCCTCTTAAAAACATCATCAAATCCCAGAGCTTGGGTATAACGTCTTGTCATCTCCAATGTAGAATGTCCCAGAGCTATTTGTAGTTCAAACGGATTCGCTCCATTTCTTAAGAAACTGATAGCAAAACTATGTCTTAATTTATGAGGTGACATCGGGATATTGAGCCTTCTATAGGTGCTTGTTTTTTACCAGGCATACTAAATGCTTAAGTTATATTGAAATTGCAAATAAGCAACATTCTAGTGCATCTGGAATAGTTTTGCTTGCTGCTGTTTGAATAGTGAAGTACCAAAACACCCATGTATCTTGACAAAAGACTAAAACGGGATTAGAGTTACCATAAAATGAAAAGAGGTTACCATGGCTAGAGTAAGAAGTACAAAGTCGGATAGTAGCTCATTTGACGAGGCAACAATAGAGGCCGTTTGGCAAAAAGGCACTCCAGAACCATTATACCCTACATTCCGAAAAGATAAATGTGGCGCTTCTATGCAACGTAACAGATATGGTAAAACAGAACAATGGGGTTGGGAAATTGACCACATTAAACCAGTATCGAAGGGTGGGAGTGATGACTTAAGCAACCTACAACCGCTTCTGTGGGAGAACAACAGGCAAAAAGGTGATGATTGGCCAGATTGGTCATGCGCGGTTAAATCTTGACGTAATGTGTGATAAAAGAGAAGTTGTGCTTATAGATAAGGCCATAAAGGATTCATAATCCGTTGTGGGCGGGTATGCATAGTCGGTTTTTAATTAACTCGACTCACTCACCATATATCAGTACTTAAAACGCGCCGGGTGGGGCGGTTAGTTCTGGTTCTTCTTCGCGATGAAAGTCGAAAGAACCACGCCTAAAATACCTACGATTGCCACAAGTATGCACGCATTTGCTGAAACATCTGAGAACATCAATAATCCCGAGCCAACGATGGATACGATACCACCGATGGTAAATACGATTTCTTTCGGTTCGTTTCTGAGTTGCGTGAAAAAAGACTTGAGACTGCTAATATCGAATACCTTTTTATTCGACCCATTTCCAAGGTAAGCAAGAGCGGTTAACCATGTTTGTACACCTAAAAAGAACAGACCGCCAGCTCCTCGTACGGCTTCCGTCGTGCCAGAAGACTTGATGGCAAACGCAATACCCCATATGGCAAGAACTACAGCCCCAATTGAAATTAGCGAATCACGTTTTTGACTCTTCATCATTCGAACGATGAGTTTGTTGTTCTCTTCAACTTTCGATAGAAGCTTCTCTTCGTTACCCATTTGTGGCGGGTCATTAGTCTTGTCCATCTCGTGTCCTCCATCATCTTCGGGAAGGTCTTCCTGTTCAAGCTTCGACAAATAGCCTTCTAAAATGGACTTTGTTCCAGCTGCTTGCTCAGCCATACCTTCTATCCTGTGCCGTGCCCATACCAAGCCATCAGCTCTCAACAAAAGCGTGGCAAGTAACCTCTCAGTATTTTCGGCGAACCTATTATATGCTTCACAAGAGATAGCAGCATATTCAACAATCCGACGTTTTCTGATGTTGCGAATAAGTCTTACCTCACCACTTGAGACTGCATATTGCATAGCAGAGTATTTCAATCGTGAAATCAACAGCGGCACATCGCCATTTGGTTGTAAACATTGCCCCAAGTATTGCATAGTCGATATTACTAATCCGATGTTGAACCGTAACTCAATTAATATTTCCGGCATCATCGACTTGAGTATTTTTTGATTCTCGCGCCATTTGATAAAGGCGCTACCGCTAAACCACAATAAAAATGAGGCTATTACGCCCCCGAACGTAGCTACGAAAGTTAATAATGCAGAATTCGTCACAAAAGTATCATATACTTGTATGTATCAAGTGTCAATAACTACTTAAAAACGTCTTCATGCCACAATCGCCCCGTACATCTTGAGACTGTCTTCGAACCTGACGCTTCTCGTATACCGCTCAACCATCGCCATCGACTCCCATCGACCTAAACGCATAATGTGAAGTGAATCTATACCACGTTTAGCAAGAAGTGACGCAAAGGTTCTCCTAAAGGTATGTGCATTACACGGCAACCCTGTCTTTACTCTTAACTGCTTTAACATCTCAACAATCCCCCAGGAATTCAAATTCCAAAGCCTTCCATTAGCCTGATGCTGAGACAGCCACGTCCGCATCAACCTTTCCGTCCGTTCACCGAATGGCGCTAGCCCCTCCTTATTGCCCTTACAAACAACCTTGATAACCCTATTGTCCCAATCTATATTCTTGGGATTTATATTCGCCAACTCGGATAACCTCAATCCTGAGTCAACAAACAGAGATATAATTGCCTTGTCTCTTACACAATCTGCCTGTTCAATCAGGTGCTCCACCTGCTCCTGACTCAAGCTGGGCAATATCTTCTTCTCCACTTTCGGCGCGTCGACAAGCAGAATAGGGTTTTTCTGTGAATTAAGGTTATACCCGGACTTGGGAGAGTACAGCCAGTTGTAGAACACCCTTAATGTGCGGAAATAGGCATGTTTCCCACCATTTGAACATTTGAGAGAATCTAGGAACTCGGTTATCTCCTGGCCGGTCACATTTATACCAACAACTCGTCTAGCAAGATTCAAATAGCTCCGGTAGAATTCAAATGACCTCGGTGATAATCCCTGTCTGCGTGATTTCAGGAAATCTGTCAACAAAGTGGATATATTTGTCAACAAAGTGGAAGTATGCATTGGCGGGAGCGCATGGGAGTCGAACCCACCGAAGACATGTTTAATGCCCCCCAACGGATTTGAAGTCCGCGAAGCCCACCGGGACTCATCCGCTCCCGCAATCGGGATAAGTATATCTTACCTTATCAGGTGGTATCAAGGGCTTTTAAAGCTTACGGAGACTCCGTACCCCGCTCTTCAGCCCAGCCCCATCTCCTTCAAGACTGCTTGAACTATTTCCGGTAGTTTCTGCTTTAGCTCGGCGGAAAGCTCCATTCCCCAGTCTATTTCCTTGGGCTCGATGCCGATGATGACTGTTTCCACCGGCTCGCTGCCCGTCAGGGACATGAGCTTCAGGTTTTGGACCACGCCCAGTTCGTGGGCCGAGGCAAGGCTCCCCTTTTCCGCGGCCAAGTCTTCCGGTTTAAAGCGGTAAATAGTTCCCGCCTGGCCGCCGGCTCTGGCAGCGTCGATGATAATTATTTTATCGCCGGCTCTGGTGTAAGCGATTAGGTCAGGAGATGTCCCGCCGTCAATGAGTTTTATATCCGGGGGGAGGTCGATTTCCTGGAGCGATTGTACGGCGTGGATGCCGATGCCTTCGTCTTTGAGCAGCAGATTGCCGACGCCTATGACCACGATTCTTGGCGGAGAATTTTCCGCGGATTGATTATCAGGGGATGTTGACACTTTTTCTCCTCATCAAATATGTCATTCTGGCCCCGTATCGGTGTACGGGGTAAACTCCGGCCAGAATCCAGGCCACCCCTTTTCTCCACCACTGGATTCCAGCTTTCGCTGGAATGACACTCTAAGAATTTTATTTCAATGCTTCACGCAGCTAGGCGTTAGCATATTCTTGGCAGAAGCTCGCCGACCGGCATGTCCACGATACGGGAAGCCCCCAGGCTGGTCTTCATGACGACGCGACCCGGGTGTTCCGCAACCACTTCACCGATGATGACCGCGTTCTTCCCATATTTGTTCTGCTTCATGTTTGCCAGGATGGCATCAGCATCTTCACAGGCCACGACGGCTGCCAGTTTACCCTCGTTAGCGATGTGCAGCGGGTCGAGTCCCAGCAGTTCACAGGCGGCCAGCACGGCCCTGTCCACCGGAATTTTATCTTCTTCTATCCTTATGCCGACCTTGGACTGGCCGGCGAAGTCGTTGAGGGTGGTGGCCAGGCCCCCTCGGGTAGGGTCGCGCAGGCAGTGAATATTCGCTGATGCCGCCAGCATGTCCGCCACGAGATTATTCAGGGGGGCGCAGTCGCTGGGCACGGGCACCTGGAAATTGAGGCCTTCCCGCTTACTCAGTACGGCGATACCGTGGTCGCCGATGTTGCCGCTGACGATAATTTTGTCTCCGGGCCGGGCGTTGGCGGCGGATATATCGACTCCTTCCGGCACGATGCCGACGCCGGCGGTATTGATAAAAAGCTTATCGGCGCTGCCCTGGTTGACCACTTTCGTATCGCCGGTGACGATTTTTACCCCGGCTTCCCCGGCCGCTTTCTTGATAGAACCGACTATCTTTTTCAGGTCGTCAACAGGCAGGCCTTCTTCGATGATAAACGCCAGGCTGAGGTAAAGCGGTCTGGCGCCGCTCATGGAAAGGTCGTTGACGGTGCCGCACACGGCCAGCCTGCCGATATCCCCGCCCGGGAAGAAGATGGGATTGACCGTATAGCTATCGGTGGTAAAGGCTAACTTCCCGCTCACTTCGAAGACCGCCGAGTCATCCAGCTTGTCCAGTATCGGGTTGGCCAGGTCGGGCATAAAGCTCTCGATGAGGTCGTGCATGAGCTTGCCGCCGCTGCCGTGCGCCAGCAGGATTTTATCTTCTTGTATATTATTTTTGTTATAATTTTCCATAAAATTCTTCGAAATCGCCTTTATAGCTTCCCTGCTCCGGGAATCCCGACCTTACTAACTGGCACAACTTAGTAGGAAACCCGTAGTCCTTTAACCTGTCTACAGGAATCATAGCTAACTCTTTTATTTTTTCTGTCTCCAATTGAAACTCCTTGCCGGACCGGAGCTCACCACCTATCTTCTCTACTAAAAATAGCATGTGAACAATATGAGTGTTGCGGTAAAATCTATCGGTAACATAAAGCAATTCTTTAACTGCTATGTCCAGCCCGGTCTCTTCCTTTATCTCCCGTATCAGGCATCGCTCTATAGTTTCTCCGAATTCCAGTTTGCCTCCCGGAAGAGACCAATGACGTGTTTCAGTAACGTCCTGCTTAACCAGCAATATTTTCTGGTCTTCTATTAAAATTGCCGTTGGTCGTACGAGCAACCCCAATTACTTCCCCCGTTTGTTACTTGCTACTTGTTATTTGCTACTTCATATTGAAAATAGGTGGCGCAGCTGCCCTCCGAGGATACCATGCAGGGGCCGACCGGGTGTTCCGGCGTGCAGGTGCTGTGGAAGAGCCGGCACTCCCGGGGTGTGCTGACGCCGCGCAGGACGGCACCGCAGATACAGCCCTTTGGTTCGCGGGTGGGGCCGGCTTGGATAGTAAAATTCTTCTCGGCATCGAATTTCTCGTATTTCGGTCTAAGCTGCAGGCCGCTGGCCGGCACGATACCGATACCGCGCCAGTTGGCATCGCCGATTTCGAAGACCGTTTCCATCAGGCGGAGGGCCGACTGGTTGCCTTCCGGCTTAACGCCGCGGCGATAGGCAATTTCAACTTTAGGCTGTCCGCTTTCAATCTGGTCGACGAGGCTATCGACCGCCAGCAGAATATCAACGGGCTCAAAGCCGGAGACGGCGCAGGCGATATGGTACTCATCGGCGATGAATTGATAGGGGTGGGAGCCGATGATGGCGCTGACATGTCCGGGACAGATAATGCCGTCGAGCCTGACCTCGCCCAGGTCGAGGATGGCTTTCATTATCGGCGGGCATACTTTATGGAGCGATAGAACATAGTAGTTTTTTATCTTTTCCGCCTCGGCCTGCAAAACCGAAGCAGCGATGGTCGGCGCCGTGGTCTCGAAGCCGATACCGATAAAGACAACTGACCTGTCCGGGTTATCGCGGGCAATGGCTAAGGCGTCCTGGGCCGAATAGACAATCCTGACATCGGCGCCTTCGGCCTTGGCCTGCTGTAAACTGGAGCGACTCCCCGGCACCCTGACCATGTCCCCGAAGCTGGTGATGATTACTCCGGGCAGACGTCCCAGGGCAATGGCTTTATCGAGGTCGGCGCTGGCGGTGACGCAGACGGGACAGCCCGGCCCGGAAAGCATTTCAATGTTGGCAGGCAGGAGCTGGCGCAGGCCGTGTTTGAAGATAGCCACCGTGTGTCCGCCACAGAACTCCATCAGTCGTGCCGGTTTATGCGACCGTCGGTGAATCCTTTCCAGCAGCTTTTTACCTAATTCTGGGTTCCGGTATTCGTTAACGTATTTCAAATGATTTTCCTCGTTCTATGTTTAATCGTCATTGCGAGACCATCCCGACGCACTCGGGAGGCGAAGCAATCCCTAAGAAACGCCTAAAGCAAAGTTACGGATTGCTTCGTCGCCCCGATAAAATCGGGACTTCCTCGCAATGACAATTACTTTAAGGACTTGCTTCGCTCATTTCTCTCAACAGCTTGAGAGTCTCCTCGGCTTCTTCCGGGTCGATGACGCTGATGGCATAGCCGGTGTGCAGCAATACATAGTCGCCCACTTTAGCTTCGGGAGTAAGCTGGAGGCTGGCATCACGGGTAACGCCTTCGATATCCACCTCGGCCTGCTGCCCTTTTATAGATTTTATCAATGCCGGTATGGCTAAACACATAGTTTTTTACCTCTTAGTTGCTGATTTTCTTGTTTTTCCTTTAATTTCCCGACCGATTTTAAAAGCATCGGCAAAAGCTTCGCCGATGGCATAGTATTTGCCGGGTCCGAAGGCAAACGGCTTTACTTTATTAATATCGGGCTGCCCATCGGTGATGCAGTCCTCAGAGAAATGGGTCTCTACCACTTTGCCGATGACCAGCATGTGACTGCCCAGGTTAAGAATATGTGACACCTCGCATTCCAGATTGATGGGGCACTGCTCGATGAGCGGGGCGCTGGCTGTCTTGCCGTAAAATACCTTGAACTTGCAGTCTCTGACCTTGTCGGTATTAGCGCCGGAGACAAGCCCGCAGTAATCGGTCTCTTTGACCAGGTCAACCGAGGGAATGTTAACCGAAAAAGTCCGGTTCTGATAAATGCCTTTCAGACTGTAACGGTGAGGTTGCAGGCCGATGGTAATTGATGGTGGGTTACCGGCAGCCACTCCTGTCCAGGCCACGGCAGCAAAATCCGGCTTTCCATCGACATTGGCTCCCACCAGGACGGTTGGGTGGGGCCATATCATCGGTTGTGGCCCTAACTTTTTCTTGGTCATAACTTTATCTCCTGTTTTTACTTTTTCAGGTACTTGCCGATATTATATGCCTGGCCCAGTACCTTGCCGACGGCGTTGTAACGGGCGGTCGGCCCCCGGCTGTAAACAAAGGGTCTTATTTTCATGATATCCGGTTGCTCGTCCGTCAGGCAATCTTCGGAAACATGGGTCTGCACTATCTTGCCGACAACAAGCATGTGAGTGCCCAGGTTCAGCATGTGCAGTACCTCGCACTCCAGATTGACCGGGCATTGCTCGATAAGCGGAGCGGTATTTAGCGTGCCGTAAAATATTTTAAAGCCGCAATCTTTCGCTTTATCTGTCTGACTACCGGAAACCGTACCGCAGTAATCGGTCTCTTTAAGCAGGTCGATGGAGGGGACGTTTACCGAGAACGTCCTGTTCTGGTAGATGCCCTTCAGGGTGTGGCGCTGGTGTCGTATGCTGACGGAAATGGTCGGGTGTTCGCCGCCGGTGATACCGCACCAGGCAAAGGGGGCAAAATTGGGCTTGCCGTCGACCGTAGTCCCCAACAGCACGGTAGGGTTGGGGAAAAGCCAGGGTTGGGGTCCGAACTCTTTTTTAATTATGGTCTTAACTCCTCGTTATAATTGGCGATAACCACCTGCCCCAGGGAGATGCCGCCGTCATTGCAGGGCACCTGACGGTGAGTATATACCTCAAAGCCGGCGGACTCAAGCAGAGGTATGGTTTTTCTCAGCAGCAGGCGGTTCTGGAACACGCCGCCGCTCAGCGCCGCCTTCTTAATACCGGTTTTGTCGGAGATTACCTGGCACATCTCCATTATCATTTGTGCTACCGTGTTGTGGAAACGGGCGGCGATAACAGCTCTGGGTGTATGGTCGTGCAAATTATTGATGATGGCGGTGAATAAATCATGAATTTTAATAATACTGGTACCATCATGCTCCACTATTGAAAACGGATACCGGCCGGTCTCACCGGCGGCATCATAGGCAAGCATTTCCAGGTCGATAGCCGCCTGAGCTTCGTATTCGATGATGCCTCTCACACCGCTAAGAGCGGATACCGCATCGAAAAGTCGCCCGCAGCTGGAAGTCAGCGGCGTGTTTATCCTCTTTTCCACCTGGCTCCTGATAATTTCTATCTCTCCCTTATCGACCTGTTTGAAAAGAGGAAGGTTCATGTCTAAATCGATACCCAGCGAAAGCAGGTAGCCGATGGTGGTGCGGTAGGGCTTTTTTATGGCCATCGCGCCCCCGGCCAGCGGTAGGTATTCTATAAATGCCATTCGTTTGAACTCTTTATAGTCGGCTATCATAAATTCCCCGCCCCAGATATTCCCATCCGTGCCGTAGCCGGTGCCGTCGAAGGATACCCCGATGACCGGCCCCTCAACGCCATTGTCCGCCAGGCAACTGGCGATGTGGGCGTGGTGGTGCTGTACGGGGACGAGTTTTATCTTATCTCTGGCGGCCAACTCTTTCGCGTACTTGGTCGGCAGGTATTCCGGGTGCATATCGTGGGCGATAATCTCCGGCTCTATTCTGAACAGCTTCTGATAAAGCGCTATGGTATTTACAAAGTGTTCGAGCGTCTCCATGTTTTCCATGTCGCCGATATGCTGGCTGACGAAGGCGTGGTCGTCCCTCGTCAGGCAGAAGGTATTCTTTTCCTCGGCGCCGCAGCCCAGTATCTGCTTGCTTTTGTAGGGGAGGTGGACGGGATAGGGAGCATAACCGCGGGCGCGCCGCACGAAGCGGGGCCTGCCTTCTTCCACCGTCATCACGCTGTCATCGTAGCGGGCATAGATGTCCCGGTTATGCACCAGGAAGTAGTCCGCAATGCCACTGAGTCTCCTTACTGCCTCGTCGTTGTCTTTGGCGATTGGCTCCTCGCTGAGGTTGCCGCTGGTCATGACCAGAGGGATACCGGTCTCCCGGAGCAGGAGGTGGTGTAAAGGAGTATACGGGAGCATCACGCCGAGGTATTTCAGACCGGGCGCCGCGGCTTTCGATATCGTTGACCCGGCTTTCCACCTCGCCAGGACGATGGGGCTGCCGGGAGAGGTAAGCAGTCCTGCTTCTTCATCGGTCACTTCGCAATGTCGTTTAGCTTCTTCGAGAGAGGACACCATTATCGCCAGGGGCTTGGCGGGGCGGTTCTTGCGCTGGCGTAGTCGGCTGATGGCAGCCCGACTGGTAGCATCGCAGGCCAGGAGAAAGCCGCCCAGCCCTTTGATAGCGATGATTTTACCTTCTTTCAATAGCTGGCTGGCCTTGGCGATGATATCCTGGCAGGTTACCGGATTACCGCCGGCATCCAGCAGCTCAAGCTGCGGTCCGCATTCGGGGCAGGCATTGGGTTGAGCGTGAAAGCGGCGGTTGAGGGGGTTGTCATATTCTCTCTGGCACTCCGGGCACATCCGGAAACTTCTCATGGTCGTATTGGGTCGGTCGTAGGGTATATCGGCTATTATCGTGAAGCGGGGGCCGCAGTTGGTGCAGTTAGTGAAGGGGTAGCGGAAACGGCGGTCTTTAGGGTCGAATATTTCGCGGAGGCAGTCGGGACAGGTGGCGATATCCGGAGAGACAAGCTGGTATTTGCCTTCTTCAGCGATGCTGTGCCGGATTTCGAATTTATCATAGCCGGCTGGAGGACCCGGGGTAAAGGTAATTTCTTCGATGTGAGACAGGGGTGGCGCCTGCTCGCGCAGTCCGTGGAGGAACCGCTCGATATCTCTGGTGTCCCCCTCCACCTCAATCCTCACGTCCTCCGAGGTGTTGCATACCCAGCCCCGCAGGCTGTGCCGTTTGGCCAGCTGATAGATGAAGGGTCTGAAGCCGACGCCCTGCACCACACCCCGGACGCTGATGCGGGCCAGGCTGAGAGTAGGTGTTTTTGCCATGGTACTTACTTGCTTTTCTTACCTTTTAATGCGGATTCCAGCCAGGAGAACCAGACCTCCAGCCCCGCGCCGGTCTTGCAGGAGACCGGGAAGATAATGACATCGGGGTTAAGGCCGGTGACAACTTTCTTGAACGCATCGATATTAAAGTCGAGGTAGGGCTCGAGGTCGGTTTTATTCAGCAGCACCACATCGGTATCAGCGAACATGGCCGGATATTTATAGGGCTTATCGTCACCCTCAGGCAGACTGGCAATCATGAGCTTTATATCTTCACCAAGAACATAGTTATTCGGGCAAATGAGGTTGCCGACATTTTCAATAAAGAGTAAATCGGTGTCTTCGAGGGGCAGGCTGTTAAGCCCGCTTTCGACCATATTGGCATCAAGGTGACAGCCCCCGGCGGTATTTATTTGTACCACCGGTATACCAAGCGCGTTTACCTTTTCGGCGTCGATGCTGGAGGCGACATCCCCCTCGATGACGGCAATTCGGGCTTTTTCCCTCAGGTGTTTTATCGTACTAAGGATAAGGCTGGTCTTGCCCGCTCCCGGCGACGACATGATATTTATCGTCAGGATGCCGTATTTGTCCAGTCGCTTTTTATTAGCTTTCGCTTTTTCCTCATTAGCGCCGAGGATTTTCTCTCCTACGGTTATCACTTTCACGGTCATCTATTCCACCTCGATACTCTCCATATAGCATTCGCGCCCGGAAACTATCTCTACACCCACCTCGTGGCAATCGGGACAGGACCATTCATGGTTTATGGGTGAAAAAACCTTCTCGCAGTTGCGGCAGCGCAGACTGACGGGTTTCATTTCGAAAGAAAGCTCGGCGCCGCTGGCGATGGTGTTCTTGCTGATGGCGTCGAAATAGAACTGCACGCAATCCCCGACGACACCCGCAAGCTCGCCCACCACCAGGTTGATGCGGGTGATTCTGGCGGCTTTGGCTTCACCGGCTTTTTCCAGCGCCAGGGACAACATGCTTTCCGTAATGCTGTATTCATGCATTTTTTACTCTGCTTCCACTATGGCCTGCATGGTATTAGTACTATACAGATTGCTGAAAAAGAGTCTTAAAAAACTAGGTATCCCCCTTTGTAAAAGGGGGATTAAGGGGGATTTAAATCCCTCTCAATCTCCCTTTATGAAAGGGAGAAGTTTTTATTAACCCTATTTTAGCAATTTCCTACAGGTTCACTATTTTCATTATAGAGGAGTACGGGAGAGGGGGCAAATGGTTGGGTAATTAAAATTTACTTCCCCACCGTATTATGTTATAATTTTGCGTATACAAAATTTATTAATATTAGGTGGGAGAGGAATACTTTGGACAAAGAAAAAAGGACCGAAATTATCGGCAATTATCGAACGAAAGAAGGCGATACCGGTTCGACCGAGGTGCAGGTCGCATTGCTTACCGGGAGAATCACTCAGTTAACCACCCACATGGCAGCCCATCGTAAAGACTTTCACACCCAGCGGGGCCTGCTCAAGCTTGTCGGGCAGAGGCGAAGGCTTTTGGCTTATCTCAGCCGGGAAGATGTCGGGCGGTATAATCAACTGATTAAAAAGCTGGGACTGCGCAAGTAAAGCCTTTGGGCTGGAGGGAGTATTTCATTGGAATCACAATCTGTTCGTTACAACATTGGCGGTCGCGACCTTATTATCGAGTCGGGCAAGCTTGCCCAGCAGGCCAGCGCCGCGGTAACTGTCCGCTACGGTGATACCGTAGTCCTGGTTACCGTTTGCTTTAATAAAGAGGTGAGGGAGGGGATTGATTTTCTACCCCTTACCATCGACTATGAGGAAAGGCTTTACGCCGCCGGGAAAATACCGGGGGGCTTTATCCGCAGGGAGGGGCGCCCCAGCGAGGCGGCTACCCTGGCCTGCCGGATGACCGATAGACCCATACGCCCGCTTTTACCCAAGAGCTGGCACAGCGAAATTCAGATAATAACCACCGTACTTTCCGCCGACCAGGAGAATGACCCGGATATACTTTCGGTAATCGGCTCCTCGGCAGCTTTATCACTGTCCGAGATACCCTTTGACGGCCCCATAGGCACTGTCAACGTAGGCTATATCAATGGCGAGCTGGTGTTAAATCCGAAGATGGTCCAGCACGAGGAAAGCCAGCTTGACCTCATTGTCGTCAGCACTAAAGATAAAGTTATCATGGTGGAAGCCGGTGCCAAGGAAATTTCTGAGGATATCGTTCTTCAAGGTGTAAAATTTGCCCACGAGGCCAATCAGAATATCATCCGGCTCCAGGAAGAGCTTCAACGCCTTGCCGGCAGGCCCAAGCTGACTGTCCCTGAAGATAAGGTCAATACCGAAGCTGTCGCCGCCCTGTCTAAAATCGTTGATGAGAAGCTTGAGCAGGTTCTCAGGCAAACAGATAAAGAAAAGCGTGACCAAGCGCTTTCCGCATTGATAGAAGAACTCGGTAAGAATCTGGGCGATACCTACTCGGAGAAGGATATACTTTCGGCCATTGACGCCAAGGTCAAGGCCGAGGTAAGGTCTGGCATACTGGAAAAGGGGCAGCGCCTTGGCGGGCGCGCCCTCACCGAAATCCGCCCCATCACTTGCGAAGTGGGACTGCTGCCGCGCACTCACGGCTCTGGCATGTTCACGCGCGGCCAAACCCAGGTGCTTGCCATCACCACCCTGGGCTCCACCCGCAAGGAGCAGATGCTTGATGGCCTGGGACTGGAAGAAAGCAAGCGTTTCATACATCACTATAATTTCCCCGGCTTCTCCACCGGTGAGGTCAGGCGTGTCGGTTCGCCGGGCCGCCGCGAAATAGGACATGGCGCTCTGGCTGAGCGTGCTTTGACGCCGGTTTTACCCAGTGTCGAGGACTTCCCCTATACCATCCGCCTGGTTTCGGAAGTTTTGAGTTCCAGCGGCAGTACCTCCATGGCCAGTGTCTGTGCCGGGAGTCTTTCACTTATGGACGCCGGCATACCGGTCAAAAAAGCCGTGGCGGGCGTCGCTATGGGACTGATTACCGGCGATAACGGCAAATACGCCGTGCTGACCGATATCGAAGGCATCGAGGATTTTAACGGCGACATGGACTTCAAAATAGCCGGCACCAGGGACGGCATTACCGCCATTCAGATGGATACCAAGCTCAAGGGTATCACCATCGAAATAGTGGAAAAGACACTCTCACAGGGAAAAGAAGCCCGTCTATTTATTCTGGATAAAATGGGGCAGGCTATCGGTACCAGCCGGGTGGAGGTCAGCCGTTACGCACCGAGAATGACCAAGATAAAAATCGACCCGGGTAAAATCGGGGCGGTTATCGGCACCGGTGGTAAGACCATCAGGTCGATTATCGAAGAGACCAAGACAACCATCGACGTTACTGACGACGGCACGGTAGTCATCGGTTCGTCGGATATGGAAGCCACGCAAAAAGCTATCTCCATCATCGAAAGCCTGACGCGTGAAGCGCAGATAGGCGATATCTTTACCGGTAAGGTGAGCCGCATCCTAGACTTCGGCGCCATGGTGGAAATCCTCCCCGGCAAAGAGGGGCTGGTGCACATCAGCGAGCTGGCGGACTACCGCGTGGGCAAGGTTGAAGATGAGGTTAAAATTGGTGATGAGGTTACCGTTAAGGTAATCAATATCGATAACCTGGGCAGGGTTAATCTTTCACGGCGGGCGCTCTTTGAAAAAGAATCTCAAGGTTCTGAGGCTGCGGGAGAAGATTCACCATCTGCGGACTACCCGTTCAAAAAGGGTGGCTCCGGCAGCTCTTCGGGCTTCAGGGGCAAGCCGCGTTATTCCGGTGGTGACCGTCCGCAAAGGCCGAACCAGGGCCCGTCGCGGCCTCCTTTCAAACGCAACTAATATCTCCCCAATATTTTTTCGAGGTGTTCTACTATGGAACGTATTAAGGTAGTAGTCCATGGAGCCGCTGGCAGGGTGGGGCAGGAGGTGGTAAAAGCCGTTTGCCAGGAGCCGGAAATGCAGCTGGTGGGAGCGGTGGACATGAAGGTGTCTGCGGATTTCCTGCCGTTGCCGGACGGGTCGGGCAGGGTGCCTTTTTCGGCGGATTTTAAATCTATACTCAGCACCTGCAAACCCGATGTGGTGGTGGATTTTACCATAGCTAAAGCCTCCATGCCGGCCGTACGCACGGCGGCGGAAAAAGGCGTTAACATGGTCATCGGGACGACCGGCTTCAGCGTCGATGAGCTTTCTGAAATGGAACGGTTAGCCCTGTCAAAAAAAATTGGCATCGTGGCGGCCCCCAATTTCGCCCTGGGCGCCGTTCTCATGATTCACCTGGCTAAAATCGCCGGTAAATTCCTCGACCATGCCGAGATTATCGAGCTTCACCACGACCGCAAGCTGGATGCCCCCTCGGGGACGTCCCTGTTGACCGCCCGGGCTATGGCTGAGGCCAGGGGCAAGCCGTTCCTGCCGACGGCCGCCGGCGAACCCGCTTCAAGCCGCGGGCAGTCGGTGGAAGGTATCGAAATACATAGTATCCGTCTGCCTGGCCTTATGGCGCACCAGGAGGTCATTTTCGGCGCGTCGGGGCAGACTTTGAGCATCCGGCATGATACCATTAACCGGGAATGCTATATGCCTGGCGTCATGCTGGCCGTTAAGGCAGTCGTGAAGCAAAAGGGATTTATTTACGGCCTGGATAAACTGCTCGGTTTGTGAGAGAAAAAGTGAAGGACTATCATGTAGCCATTGTCGGGGCTACTGGACTGGTAGGACAGGAATTTATCAGGACCCTGCTGCAGCGTAACTTTCCTGTGGCTTCCCTTCGCCTTCTGGCCTCCGACCGCTCGGCAGGCAGAAAACTGTCGGTCGGCAATCATGAGATTAAGGTCGAAGAGACCTCCAATGATTCTTTCGATGGGGTGGACATCGCCCTGTTTTCCGCCGGCACTGACCAGAGTCGGCATTTCTCGCCGATAGCGGCCAGGGCTGGTGCCGTGGTCATTGATAACAGCGCCGCTTTCCGCATGGACGATGCGGTGCCGCTGGTAGTGCCCGAGGTTAACGTTGATGATATCAGGTGGCACAAGGGCATTATCGCCAATCCTAACTGCTCCACCATTCAGATGGTCGTGGCTCTGTACCCTCTGCACAAGGTCAATCCCATAAAGCGTATTGTTGTCGCTACCTATCAATCGGTATCGGGCACCGGCGCCGCCGCTGTCGATGAACTTAGAACACAGGTCAAACAGGTGCTGGAAGGGGAGGTCACCATTCCGCATGTTTACCCTCACCAGATAGCCTTTAATGTGCTGCCGGAGATTGACGTTTTTCTGGACAACGGCTACACCAGGGAAGAATGGAAAATGCTGGAGGAAACCAGGAAGATAATGCATGACGATAGTATCGTCGTATCCGCTACCTGTGTGCGTGTGCCGGTGCTGGTGGGTCACGGCGAAGCCGTCAATGTAGAGTTCGCTCTGCCGATGGGAGTGGATGAAGCGCAGCGGATTATTTCGCGGGCTCCTGGGGTGAAGGTGCTTGATGATACGTCCATCAGCCTTTATCCGCATCCGTGGGCAGCGGCCGGCTCCGATGAAGTCTTCGTCGGTCGCATCAGGAAGGATGCCTCGCATCCCAACGGCCTGGCTATGTGGATTGTCGCCGATAATTTACGCAAGGGGGCGGCCCTCAACGCCGTCCAGATTGCCGAAGAAATGATAAAAAGAGACTGGGTAAAACCGGAAGGAGACTGAACCATGAAGAAGCTGGGGAGATTGTTGACCGCTATGGTTACTCCGTTCAAGGAAAACGGGGAAGTAGATTATGAGCAGGCCAGGAAACTGGCTTTAGCCCTGCTCGACTCCGGGAGCGAAGGCCTGGTGGTGGCGGCGACCACTGGAGAAGCGCCGACACTTTCCTGGGAGGAAGAGCTGAACCTGTTTAAAGAGGTTAAATCGGTGGTGGGCAACCGGGGCACTATCGTGGCTTATACCGGCAGCAACAGCACTAAAGAGGCTGTGGAAAACACTGAAAAAGCGGAAAAAATCGGGGTGGATGCCTGCCTTTCGGTCGTCCCGTATTATAACAAGCCCAATCAGGAAGGCATCTATCAGCATTTCAAGGCCATCGCCGAAAGCACCAGCCTGCCCATTATCATGTATAACATACCTTCACGCGTGGTGATTAATATGGAGCCGGAGACTATCGCCAGGCTGAGTAAGATGGATAACATCATCGGTGTGAAGGAAGCCAGTGGCAATATGGAACACGTGGCCAAGACGATTAACAATTCCAGGGAAGGCTTCCTCATCTGGAGCGGTAATGATAACGATACCTTCCTCATCATGGCCCTCGGAGGCTATGGCGTTATCGGCGTTACCACGCACCTCGTCGGCAAGCAGTATAAGAAGATGGTGGACTTAATTCTCAGCGGTAAGGTAGCCGAAGCGGCGGCTATCCACCGTAATCTGGTGCCGCTGGTAAATGCCATGTTTTCCGTGCCGAGTCCGGCGCCGATAAAATACGCCCTCAACTCCCTTGGCTTCAGGGTGGGCAGACCGCGCCTGCCCCTTGTCGAGGTCGATAAAACGGCGGCAGCTAAAATCGAGGAGACTTTAAAGAAATATAAGATGGACCTGAAGGTATAGGTAACTCACTAGATAACGTGTTTATTTTACTAATAATCGGGGCGTTAAAGAGGGGGCTAATACCCCCTCTTCTTTTCTTCCCCCTTTCGTAAAGCCTGCCTGCGCGTAGCCGCTTCGGCGAAGGCAGGGGGGATTGAGGGGGATTTTGGATTATAAATACAATCTAAACCCGTGTGCTGATGTCTCAAACCCCAGCGATTTATAAAACTTATGTGCCCGTTTACGCCTTTTGTCGCTGGTTAACATAATTTTGTAGCAGCCTACCTCTCTGGAACGTGCTATCACGTATTCCATGAGCAGCTTACCGATACCCCGGCTGCGCCACTTCTCATCCACCACGACGTATTCCACCACGGCGAAGGGTGAGGTGCCGTGAGCCATCCCCGGCAGGATGACCAGTACCGTGGTGCCGATAATCTCGCCGTCTTCCTCGGCCACCAGCAGGCTGTAGCCCGGTGTGGCGGATATATCGGCAAAGACCCGCCGGCATTCTTTCAGAGATGGACCGGGCGCGCCGGCTGGCGGCGGTTTGAAAGCCAGCTGGCGGTATAGCTCCAGGATGCGGGGAATATCCTTCTCTGTCGCTGTTCTAATAATAGCCATTTAGTTCTCATGTCGCCCTGAGTCCTTTATTGGAAGGGCTAAGGGTCTCGGATTCTTCGTCAGGGCTCAGAATGACATTTACCAAGGTCTTAAACTTTAAAAAATCGACTTCCTGACGATAGTCTGGTCTCTTCTCTTGCCCACGGAAATCAGGCTGGACGGGCAGCCGATTATCTCTTCCAGCCTTTTCACATAGCGTTGCGCATTAGCCGGCAGGTCTTTAAACTTACGGACATCTTCTATCGATTTCTCCCATCCCTTTAGCTCTTCGTAGACGGGCTGGCACTTTTCTAAAACCGCGACATTGGATGGAAAGTAATCGATGGTCTTTCCGTCCAGCCTGTAGCCGACGCATATCTTCAACCGGGGCAATATATCCAGAATATCGAGGCGCGTGATTGCCAGCGACTGAAAGCCGTTTAAGCGTGCGCTGAGTCGGGCGGCCACGCTATCGAACCACCCGCAGCGGCGGGGTCGTCCGCTCACGGTACCGTATTCATGGCCCCGCTCTCGTATGGTTTCACCGATTTCGTCATTCAGTTCCGTCGGCATTGGCCCGGCGCCCACTCTGGTCTGAAATGCCTTGAACACGCCCACGACATGGGTAATCCGGTTGGGGCTTATCCCGGCTCCCTGGCAGGCTCCGGCCGCCAGCGGCGAGGAAGATGTCGTGAAGGGATATGTGCCATAATCCGGGTCGAGCAGGACGCCCTGCGCGCCTTCAAGTAGTACAGGCTCATTTCTGTCTATCGCCCCGGCCAGTATCGTAGTTGTATCGCAGATATAGGGAGCCCATCGGTCGGCATACTGGCAGTACTGGTTGTAAATATCGTTGAATGACAGCGGGTCTTTTCCATATACTTTAGTCAATATTCTATTTTTATACTCAAGTGCTGTTGTCAGTCTATCCCGTAATACTTCTTTATCTAAAAGGTCGCCGGCTCTGATGCCTGTCCTGGCTACTTTATCGGCAAAGGCTGGCCCGATACCCTTGCGCGTGGTGCCGATAGCTTTGCCGCCGAGCGCGTCCTCCTCCAGGCCTTCGAGAAGAATATGGTAGGGCATAATCAGGTGGGCTCGGTCGCTGATAAGAAGCCTCGACGTATCAATGCCGCGTGAGTTCAGTTCCTCTATCTCGCTGATTAACACGCCGGGATTGACCACGACGCCGTTGCCGATAATGGACGTAACGCCGGGATAAAAAATACCCGAAGGCGTGAGCCGAAGTTTGAATTCCCCGTGGGGATTGACGACGGTATGGCCGGCATTATCGCCGCCGGAGAAACGTACTACATACCTGGCTTTCTCCGCCAGCATGTCAACGATTTTACCTTTACCTTCATCTCCCCATTGGGCTCCAATTACAGCTACAACAGGCATTTTCACCTCCTCAGTCAAAAACCCATACATTCTACCATCAAAGACGTGGATTGTCTATTTCATTTACTATCGGTTTACAGGAATTATGCTTGGGCCACTACTCTTTTGTCTGTCGCCAAGCGTAGACCAGCCTCTCGATAACAGTATAGAAGCTTAATATACTTATTAGGCCCAGGGCGGCTATAAGGGCATGGTCGAACTGGCTCAGCAGCAGGCCCAGTACCAGGATAATGACCCTCTCCGGCCGCGTAAACAGTCCGGCTTTACATTCGATGCCCAGCCCTTCCATTCTGGCGCGGATATAACTCACCATGAGTGAGCCGAGCAGGGCGATTGCGACGAGTAAACTGCCGGCAACCTCCTGTTCACGCACGAATACCGCCAGCAGGCTCAGTAGCACCACGGCTTCAGAGAGGCGGTCGAGTGTGGAATCGAGAATTGCGCCGAACCGGGTTATCCGTTCGGTAACGCGTGCCAGCGCGCCGTCGAGCATATCGAAAAAGCCGGCTACGAGCACGACAACCCCGGCCGCCAGAAGATGCCCTGTAACTATAAGCGCCCCGGCGATTATAGTTAGGCAAAATCCGAGCCAGGTTACGGTGTTTGGCGTAAGTGGCGTCCTGGAAAGGAGTCTGACGATCGGTTGCGTGAAGCAGTCTGCGATGACTTTACGGGTTGCCGCTAGTTTTGCCATTGCTCAGTGCTTTCCTGAATTAGCACTAACCTGTGCGGTTTCTTTTTCCGGGCTTGCTCCTGGCTGCTTTATCCTGTTCAGTGTTTCAGTGTAGAAATCAAGCACTCTTTTGGCCAGGATTGACCAATCATATTGTTCTGCCTTTGGTTTTCCCCTGGCGCCCATATCCTGCCGGAGCTTTTCGTCTTTGACGAGCCTGATAATTGCTTCGGCCAGTTTGCTCTCGTCCCTGGGTGGTACGGCGATTCCCTCGACGTTATCGGTAAGTACGCAGGCATAACCGTCTATCGATGAGGCAACGATAGGCTTGCTGACAGCCATGGCTTCCAGCAGGACGATGCCGAAGCTCTCTCGACCGGTAGCCGGGAAGCAGACGATATCGGCGGTCGTATAATATCGGGGTAATTCGCTATAGGTTACATAGCCGGTAAAAACGACATCTTCTATTGCGTTCTTTTCAATATGCTTCTCATATTTGTTGCGTAGACGTACGCCGGGCCCTACGGCGATAAGGCGGCAATCGGGAATTTCCTGTTTGACCATCTTGTAGGCTTTCAACAGGTAGTCGAATCCCTTCCGTTTTTCAAACCTTCCGACGAACAGGATATTTGTTTTATCATCCTTGAACGTGTCGATTGGAATGGCGTGGCTGTTGAAGTGACGGGTATCAATCCCATTGGGTATGATGGTGTAATCGGCGGGGAAATAGGTATTTACATACCCCAGGGCTATTTTAGATACGGCGATGCGACCATCCAGCTTGCGGAACCATCGGTCGAGGTACCACTTCATAATGGGCGAAAACATGGTATACCAGGGTTTGCCCCCGGAGGCATGGAAGGTGCCGACCATCGGCGTGTGTTTTAATCTCAGGACGGTGGTGCAGAGAGTTGGCATCAGAGGTTCGTGGAGGTGGCATATATCGAACTTCTCTCGTTCGAAGACCTCTTTTATCTGGGACTCCAGCCGGACGGACACGGTAATGCGGGCGATGGAGCCGCTGACCGGTATTGGACGGGGTGTGCCGATGCGTATAAACCGGTCGCCCAGGGTATAAACCGCTTTTGATGCCGGGGCGATGATTTTAACATCGTGGCCCATGCGTGTGAGCTGCTGCTCAAGACAGGAGATGTGATTGACCACACCTCCCGGATAAGCGAAGTCATAAGGTGATACCAGCGCTATCTTCATGGCTAGCTATTTGGCAGCCCTCCGTTTTTTGGGCTGTTTGACCTTCTCGGAAGGTTGGGCATTGGCAGCGATGAACTCTCCTACCATCCGGTGTGCCTCATCGTCGGTATATTGAATCGGCGGCGACTTCATGAAATAGGCCGAAGGCGCTACCAGCGCTCCCTTCAGGCCGCGGTCCAGGGCGAGCTTGCAGCACCGTAGGGCATCGATGACCACTCCGGCGGAGTTGGGACTGTCCCATACCTCCATTTTTACTTCCACGAGCAGCGGTACGTCGCCGAAGGTCCTGCCCTCCATCCTGATGTGGCAGAACTTGCGGTCCAGCAGCCAGGGGACGTAATCGCTGGGGCCGACATGGATATCATCGGGGTCAATTTTATAGGGCAACTGGGAAGTGACAGCGCCAGTCTTGGAAATTTTTTTAGACTCAAGACGCTCCCTTTCCAGCATGTTTAAAAAGTCTGTATTACCGCCGAAGTTCAACTGGTATGTCTTTTCCAATTTTACACCGCGTTCGACGAACAGATTGGTAAGTACGCGGTGCACGATGGTCGCACCGACCTGTGACTTGATGTCATCGCCGATGACTGGTAGACCTCTATCCTCAAAGCGTTTCTGCCAGTACTTCTCGCGGGCGATAAAGACGGGTATACAGTTGACGAAACCGCAGCCGGCATCCAGAATTTGTTCAATATACCACTTGGTAGCTTCTTCGCTGCCTACGGGCAGGTAGTTTAAAACGACATCGGTCTTGGTCTCCTTGAGAATGCCGACAATGTCCGCTGTCGGCCCCGGTGCCTTCTGGATTATCTGCGAGAGATATTTACCCAGGCCGTCGTGGGTCATGCCCCGCTCTACTTTAACGCCGGTTGTCGGCACCTCACAGAATTTATACGTGTTGTTCGGCTTGGTGTAGATGGCCTGCGCCAGGTCTTTGCCGACTTTATTCTTATCAATATCAAAGGCGGCTACGAAGTCGATGTCGCTGATGTGGTAGCCGCCCAGATTGACATGCATAAGCCCGGGTACATCTTCGGTTGCCTTGGCATTTTTATAGTAGTAAACGCCCTGTACCAGGGACGAGGCGCAGTTACCCACGCCGATAATGGCTACATTTATTTTCCCCATGTTTTGATGCCTCCCCTTTCTATAGAGATGCTGCCGTATGGTTTAATCTGACGATTCGGCTCTAGCGAGCATCCGTTGCACTATACCCCCTTGAGGTGCGGAATGTCAAGAGTTGCGAATATTTTAGTTAACATAAATATAATTTTAGCCTCAACCGTTAACCGAAAAGCTCGTTTTTTACATCTAATATGATATTTGACACTAATTCAGGGTCCCTGGCGAGATACAACCTTGAGCATTCGATGATAATCGCAGAATGCAATAGGCCACATTCTATCTTTTCAGATAACTTGAGAAGTTTACCTACGTTCCTCCCTGTATAAAAGTAATTATTCGATATCACGAGTACTTCTATCTTACTCAAATTCTGTATCGCCTTTTTATACTCCGTAAAAGTAAAATCCTTTATTTCTTGTCTGTACAGCCTTAATCCTTTCAGGTAAAGCCTCACGGTGAAGCTATCATCATACGAAATATGGTCTAACTCATCGGGGTTTAATGTCCCTCTCTTATTTTTGATGTTTTCGAGAATTAGGATTGTCTTTTCTATAAAATCCTGTTTAAATTCTTCGGCGAGAATCTGGGTTCTTTTATGATATTTAAGCTTCATCTTTCTGGCAACCGCATCCATTTTCTCTTCGTTTAATATGCCAAAATCCCCTAGGTTAAGTACCGCTCCCAGATGGCCGGTACCATGGATAGAAATCATCAGCCTTTTTGCTGCCTTGCTTCTATCTTTAAACGCACACAGGGCTGCGGCTCCACCAGTGAAAGTGTCAATCATAAGTTTTGGAAAACGCAATATATCATCAGGAGCCCTGTTTACGCTCCCTGAGTGCGGTGCGACCCAGATTGTTTGTGGTGTCGGACCCCAGATATAGGAGTAAAAATTATCCCAGGCTGAGGATTTTCTTTCATATTCTTCTTTAGTTTGAGCTGAGAAAGCGATATTGGATAGCCATTTAAAACCATAAGGCAATTCGACTCCATATTGCAGGGCTTCCTGTAATGTTGGCTTGGCTCTATTGAAATCTATCCCGAATCTGCCTGCTGTTAAGTCCTGGTCATCGGGTACGCGGGAAGATTTTACCGCGATAAATCGCCTGTGATTGTCCTGTGAATCAAAAACCTCGAAGTTGGGGTTGCTTTCCTTGGGCACAAACTCTTTTAGGAACTCCGCCTTGACCCCCAGGTAAGCTCCATGCTCGTCTTCATTAGCCAGCTTCATAGACTTTCACTTTATCAATTTATAACTGAGAGTTGTTAGTAATGGCTTGCTGTCATTCCAGCGAAAGCTGGAATCCAGTGGTGGGGAAAAGGGGAGTGGATTCTGGCCTACGCCAGAATGACATTGTTAGTTACTCTTAATACTCTCTGGTTGGTTATAGCATCACCTTTTTCGGCTGCCAGATTCCTTTATCGGGAACGCGCTGGAGTATGCCCAGGAAACGCCCGTCCCGGGAATAGGCGCGGCAGTATCTCTGATGGGGATTCTCATTAATATTCTGGCTGGCACTCTGTTCCAGAGCCAGGGGGCTTCCCTTCCTCATGGCTTCCTCGCCAGCGTCATCGACGACAATCGCATTAAAGTCCTGGAGCACGATATCGATGGGATAAAGAAAGTGCTCCCAATAACCGTGGCGGAAGGCTTCCTCCAGTTGCGATATTGAAATAGCATCCTTGATGTCGAAGATGCCGCACCTGGTGCGTACCAGGCTCTTGAGATAGGCGCCGCAGCCCAGGGACTGTCCCAGGTCGTGGGCCAGCGAGCGGATATATGTCCCCTTGCTGCATTCTATCTCCACGGTGGCGAAAGGCGGCTGCCAGTTAATGAGTTCCAGGCGGTTGATTTTTACTGTTCGGCTCTTGCGCTCTACTTCGATGCCGGCCCTCGCCAGTTTATAGAGCGGCTGCCCTTTATGCTTTACGGCGCTGTACATCGGCGGAGTCTGGCGGATGGAACCCCGGAACGATTCGAGGGCGGACTCCAGTTTAGCCTGGTCGATACCAGAAGTGTCTCCCTGCTGGGTAACTCTGCCGCTGCTGTCATAAGTATCGGTGGCTTTACCGAGTTCGATCTGGGCGCGGTATGTTTTGGTGGTATCTACCAGGAATTCGATGATGCGTGTGCCCCGCCCCAGGCAGACCGGCAGGACTCCGGTAGCGTCCGGGTCCAGTGTTCCCGCGTGTCCCACGCGCCGCTCGCCGCTCAGGCGTTTCACCGCGGCGACCACCCTGTAAGAGGTCTTGCCCGGGGGTTTATTGATATTCAGTATACCGTCCAAAGCTGAATCCAATTGCCTGTCCTCGTGGGTAATTTCACCAGGACTTTACTTTCTGTATGCGGTCAAGAGCTTCCTTTATCTCGGTTTTCGAAAGAAACAGGGTTGCCCTCATATAACCCCTGCCGTTCTCTCCGAAATAGGAACCGGGCATAAGGGCGACGTGCGCCTCGTTTATCAATTTATTCAGCACAAAATCTTCATCGTCATAGCCCTCGGGGACCTTAATCCAGAGATACGGCGTGGCTTTCGGCATTTCCACACTGAGTCCCAGTTCTTGCAGGCCTCCGGCAAAGATGTCCCTTCTCTCTCTCAATTCTTCCCGGTATTCCTGCATTTCCGCCTTGACTGCGGGACTTCTCAGCGCTACGACGCCTGCCTTCTGTTTGTACCATTCCACCCCCTGGCTGTATTGACTGGAGAGCTTCAGCCACCGGTTGATGTTCTCTTCGCTGCTGACAATCCACCCCAGCCCTATTCCTACGAAATTATAGTGCTTGGAGAAAGAAACAATCTCGAACCCCCGGTTCATCATTTCCGGAATCTGTGTGATTGATACCGGTCTGGTATCATCATCGAATACATAATCCTTATACGCCTTATCGAATATACCGGTGATATCTGTGGCTTTCATCTCTTTGAGTAATGACAGGTAAAAATCACGGCCGGCCACGCTGCCGGTCGGGTTGTTGGGGTCGCAGAAATAAAACGCCACGGGCTTTTCTTTTAGACCGGATGCCCCGTTCTTAAACTTGAATTCGGGCATCCATTTCGTGTCTGCTGTGGTCCTCACCCTTTTGGCGTTGTGATTTGACAGTATGGAAGCCACTTCGTAGACCGGGTAAACGGGGTCGGGTATATATATCGTTCCCTGCTCGAAGAGATGCACTATATTGTACAGGACCTCTTTATCCCAGCCGGTGACGGTGATATTTTCCGGTCGTAGACTGACCGAATATTTCTCGCGGTAATCTTCGATGATGGCTTCTATCAGTTCCGGGATGCCTCTCTCCGGGTGCGCGTCGATGGGGTAGCCCAGTGTCGACTTATCGGCGAGCATGAATTTCGACATAGCTTCCTTGATAGTTCTCGGGGCCTCCCTGTCGGGAATCCCGATTCTGGCATTGATGACGGGTATGCCGTCCCTCCGTTCGACTTCCCTGGAAATCCTGCCCACTTTCCGGAAAGGGTAGTCGGGGATTTGCTCCAGTAAAGGTGAAAATCTCATGCGTTTATGCCCCCCTGAAAAATCGTGTTGCGCAGGCTGGTTTAAGGATTATCCTGCTGCGTTACTTCATCGATAAGGCGCAATATGCGGTCGCCACGCTCGATGGAGTTATCCCAGTGAAAGCTTAGCTCGGGGGTGCGTCGCAGTCTTGCGTTCTTGGCCAGCTCCGTGCGCAGGAAGCCTGAAGCTGAATTCAATATTCCCAGTATCTTCTGTTCTTCTTGCTGTCCGCCCATACAGCTGACAAACACCTTGGCATATTTAAGGTCCGGCGAGGTATCGACTTCCGTTACCACGATGAATTCGTCCAGTCTCGGGTCTCTTAGCTCCTGCTGAATAAGCTCGCTGATTTCACGCCTGATGAGCGTATTGACGCGTTCGATGTGATATGCCATGACCTGAGGTCCGGATGCCGGTTGTTATCCGGATTTCTCCATTCTATAAAATTCCAGTATATCACCGACCTGGAAATCGTTGAAGTCTTTTACGCCCACGCCGCACTCGTAGCCCGATGCCACCTCTTTGACATCATCCTTGAATCGCTTGAGACTGCTTACCGTGGAGTCGGTTAGCACCTCTTTACCTCTCCTTACCCTGACGGACGCGTTGCGGGATATCTTGCCGTCGGTGACATATACGCCGGCTGCTTTTGCCCCCTTGCCGGCCGGGAAAACCGCCCTTGTTTCGGCACGTCCGTCAATCACCTCGACGTAAGTAGGTTCCAGCATTCCCTTCAACGCTTTGGCCACGTCATCGGTCAACGTGTAAATGATATCGTAGTACCGGATGTCCACGCGTGTGGTGGAGGCTAGTCGACGCGTTCCTTCCCCCGCGCTGACGTTAAAGCCGATGATAAGCCCGTTTGAAGCCGCCGCCAGCATGACGTCGCTCTCGGTGACATTCCCGGTGGCGCTGTGGATAATCCTGACTTTAACTTCATCTGTCCCCAGCTGCTCCAGCGAAGTCCTTATCGGTTCGATGCTGCCCTGGACATCTGTCTTGAGAATGACATTGAGTTCTTTCACTTTGCCCGAGCTTATCTGGTCGTAAAGGTTATCGAGGTTGACCGATTTCGCCGCCTGGGCAGACTCTTTCTCCATTTCGGCCCTTTTCCTGGCAAGCAGGGCCTGAGCGTGGCGTTCGTCGACTACGGCTGTCAAAGTGTCCCCCACTTGAGGTACGTTGTTCAAACCCAGGACTTCGATTGGGGTAGACGGGTCGGCTTTCTTTATCCGCTTACCCGTATCGTTGAACATGGCTCTTACCCTGCCCCAGGTGGTGCCGACGACCACCGTATCCCCCTCTTTCAACGTCCCCGTTTGTATCAGTATTGATGCCAGCGGACCCCGGGTCTTGTCCTTCTTGGCTTCGATAACCACTCCGGCGGCAGGTCGGTTGGGGTTTGCCTTCAATTCTTCCATTTCGGCGACCAGCAGTACGCTTTCCAGCAGTGCCTTGATGCCGGTTTTCTCCTTGGCTGAAATCTCGACGCATACGGTATGCCCTCCCCACTCCTCGATGACCAGTCCGGCCTCGGCCAACTGCTGTTTTACCAGGTTCGAGTTGGCATTATCCTTATCGATTTTATTTATAGCCACGACGATAGGTACTTCGGCGGCCCGGGCGTGGTTTATCGCTTCGAGAGTTTGTGGCATGACGCCATCGTCGGCAGCTATCACCAGAATGGTGACGTCCGTTATGTTGGCTCCGTGGGCCCGCATGGCGGTAAAGGCTTCATGGCCGGGAGTATCCAGGAACGTAATTTTCTGTCCGTCTATCGTTGCCTGGTAGGCGCCGATATGCTGGGTAATACCTCCGGCTTCCTGGTCTACCACGTTGGTCTGCCTGATGGCGTCGAGTAGTTTGGTCTTGCCGTGGTCGACATGCCCCATAACCGTCACTACCGGGGGACGCGGTTGTAGGTTCTCGGCTTCTTTCCCGTACCGGCGTTTTTGTTTCTTGCTCTCCTCGACGGCGGTGGCCAGCATCTGTTCCTTTAACGGCGTCAGGTGCGGTTTGAAGCCGAAGCTGGACACAATGGAGGCAGCGGTCTCATAGTCTATTATCTGGTTGATGTTGGCCATGATGCCGTTGCGCATCAATTGCTTGATGATATTAATGGAGTCGACGTGCAAAATATCGGCCAGCTGCCGTAAGCCTATGGAACGTGGAATATCGATTACGGGCGTTTTGGCCTCTGCTGGTTCCTGGCCTGATTTTTCCGCCACGGGCTCGATTGTATTTTCCTGTTTGCTGGCCTTAGCCACTAATCAACTCCTTCAGCAGGTCTTTTCCGCTTTTTATAAGCTGTTCGAGGTCGACCTGTCTAAATTTACCACGTAAAGCATGTTCCAGATGTTTGCCTTTTAAGGCTTTTTCCCAGCATGACCGGTCCGGGCATAAATAAGCGCCTCGCCCCTCCTTTTTCCCGGAGGTATCGATTTCCACATCGCCGCCGGAGGTGCGTACCAGGCGTATCATCTCGCGCTTGGCTCTTATCCGTCGGCAGGCCACGCAGGTTCGCTGGGGTATTGGCCTGGTCGAAATAGGGCGGTTACTGAAAATCTTCTTCTTCCTCCACCACGGAGTAATCGCGGCGGCCTTTTCTGGCTTTTACGCCGTCTTCGCCGCTATCTCTTGTATAAGCGCCCTTCTTTTTCTTCTTTGATTTGGCTGCCTTATCCGTTTCCTTGATTCGTCTGGGTGCCATAATATCTTCCGCGAATCGTAGCTGTTTTTTGCCTTTGGCTGCTTGCTGCTCGAGCAGTATTTGCGGCGGTATAAGTATCTCTTCGCCGACCGGTTCGGCTTCAACCTCTTCCGCCTTCTCCTCTACCTCTTCCGCGACGGGTTCCTCGGTGAGTTCTAGGGGTTCGAGTTCGGCGAGTATCTCTTCGGGTATCTCTTCGGTAACGGGCGCCTTCGCCGCGGCTTCGATGACTTCTTCTTCTGCCGCCTTTTCCTCGGGAGCCGCCTTGGTTACCTTAATCTTCTCGGATTCGGCTACTGAGGCGCTCTTGATGTCGATACGCCATCCGGAAAGTTTGGCGGCTAGCCTGGCATTTTGTCCCTCTTTCCCGATAGCCAGGGATAGCTGTTTATCCGGGACGATAACGGTAGCTACCTGCCCTCCTTTATTCAGTTCCACGCTTACGATGTGGGCCGGACTCAGAGCGTTGGCAATGAAGCTGGCGGGTTCCGGACTCCACATGACGACGTCTATTTTTTCGCCGTTCAGCTCGCTGACGATGTTTTGTATCCTGATGCCGCGCAGGCCGACGCAGCAGCCGACCGGGTCGATGCCCTCCTGTTTCGCGGCTACGGCTATCTTGCTTCTGAAGCCGGCTTCACGGGCTATGGATTTAATCTCGACGGTGCCGTTGTATACCTCCGGCACCTCCAGCTCGAAAAGTCGGCGCAATAGCTCCGGATGAGACCGTGATACGATTACTTTGGGGCCCTTGCTGGTGCGTGCTACCTGCAAGAGAATAACCTTCAGGCGCTGCCCCACGCGATACCGCTCGGTGCGTACCTGCTCTGATGTCGGCAGTACGGCTTCGGTCCTGCCCATCTCGATATATGCCTGTCCGGCTTCAAAGCGCTGGACTACCCCGCTGACTACCTCCCCCTCTTTATCGGCATATTCTTCAAAAATGGCGCTGTGTTCTGCTTCGTGAAGGCGCTGCAGTATAACCTGCTTGGCTGTTTGTGCCGCAATCCGTCCGGCATTAGCCGGCGTAGCCTCGACCATGACAGCGCCGCCAATCTGGATATCATCTTTGATTTTTTTTGCTTCTTTCAGGGCAATTTCAAAACGCGGGTCGGCATTTTTCTCAACCACGGTTTTTTCTGCCCAGACTTCGACTTTACCCGTGTTGGGATTAATCTTGACCGCGATGTTCTGGTTGGAGGCAAAGTTATCCTTCTTATAAGCTGATACCAGGGCCGCTTCAACGGCGGTAAGTACCACGTCTTTCGGCAGGTTCTTCTCCGCCGAAAGCTGTGTTATGGCGAGCAAAAAATCGCTCTTCATTTCGGATACAGACCTCCGATATACTTTTTACAATAATTAAAAAAGTGGGAATCAAACCCACTTTACATCACAGCTATTCTAATCCAGGCAGCCTCATTATAACATGGTTTTTCTAAGGATGCAATACAATCACCATAATATTTAAAATATTCTCTATATTTATTTTTAGGTAGTGGAAAAAGGAGAAAAAGAAAATACCAGCCTGAAATAGGTTTTGTTTGGTTTTGGTTGCACCCCCTTGGGAGGTTGTCATTGCGAGGGCACGCTAGTGCCCGTGGCAATCTCAACAAAGCATCATCGGGATTGCTTCGCCTTCGGCTCGCAATGACACAGCAACTAAATGCAAACAGTACCCTGAAATCAGCGCCTAGAAATCCCTTGTTTACTGGGTTATAATAAGAATTGTATACTATTAATCTGAATTCCGGATAAAAAGTGGAAAGGGGGAGTTCCGAAATGAAGCCTATAGATAGAAACGCGGTAAAAATACGTCGTATGGTATCCAGCGATATTACCCCCACTCTGGGTATCT
>CAYQZZ010000011.1:0-45218 GCA_964422155.1 uncultured Dehalococcoidaceae bacterium
GGGACGCCTCCCTTGCTAAGGAGCAGGCGATAGCCGAGGCTCAGGAGGCGAGAAAGCTCAAGGCCAAAAAGCAACCACCACAGTAAGCTAGAAAGGTAACAATAGAGAACGGGGACACGATATGAAGCAGGGTGCTAAATATATTCGCTGGTTTGAAGAGATCAAGATTGGAGATATTCCCATTGTTGGCGGCAAGAATGCCTCTCTGGGAGATTTGATGAACGAGACCCTGGAGTGATGAAGATGATTTCCATGGCTATCTAGGGAGCCAGAAGAAACCACCGCCATATTGGACTCTGCGGTCAGGCGCCGAGCGACTATCCTGAGTTTGCCGAATTTCTGGTGAAAGAAGGAATAAATTCAATGTCTCTCAACCCTGACTCGATAATGAAAGTTACCCTTCAGTTAGTAGATATAGAGAATCCCTGAAGTAATGCCTGAAAGAATTGCCAATATTCTCGGGTTTTGCCCTCGGCAGCATCAGCTTTGTCTTTGTTTTCCTGAGACACAATTCGCTCCTTTCACTGTTTAGTCAGTCTACTACCTCTCAGGAGCTTGTGCCACCCGTTTAGACTCTACGGTTTTAGTGGCCCTACTTGTGTCCCATTATCGCTGACGGTCTACAGCGCTTATAGTTGATTAATTTAATAATTGCATAAGGATTAATAGGCCTCTCTGCGATGATATGTAAAATAAAAGGGCAATCTTTGATAACATTTCTCCGATTCCATATTTCTCTTTATTTTCAATACTACTATATCTTGATAGTACTTATGTTGTCTATTTCAGAAAGTGACAAGAAATATAATGATAATGCTTAGATAAGCTTAATCCCAGTTCCCCAAAGCTGCCACACTCTTTCCAGCAAGCCGACCTGAAGCCATCATTTCGCCGGCATTAAGGCCTCCAATGGCGTAGATGTTGCCGCAAATAGACCCCATTTCTCCGGCACTGTATAACCTTGGAATAATCTCCTTATAGGGGTCTAATACCTGCCCGTAGGCATTACGCCGGGGTCCCCCGCAGGTGTTGATGCCCCCCGGATATAAAACACATGAATAGAAAGGTGGAGTTTCCAGCGGTTTTAAGGATGGTACACCCCTGCCGAATTCCGGGTCATATCCCTGCTCACAGTAATTGTTGTACTTATTCACAGTCTCTTTGAGGGCAACCGGGTCCATTGTATCGCCGATAAGACGCCCCAGTTCCTCAATGGTGTCAGCTTTCTTAATCCAACCTTTTTTAATCTCCCGCATGTTGTCATGGCTCCAACCTTCAGGACATCCTCCCAGTTCAGCAGGGTAGGCTTGAATACCTAGAAGATACCTTTGGTCAGACGCGGAGTTAGCTGAGATAGGCCCCTGTTTCCTTACAGTTTCATCAAAGATTAAATAGGTCGGAAGGTCGGCATATCCGGGCTCCTCCAGATTATAGTCAGAATGCTTCAACCACCAGTTGTGGCTTAATATACGGATACCCTCATCGGTATATCTCTTACCATATTTGTTAACCCAGATACCTCTGCCAAAAACTAACAACCAGGCAGCTTTGTATTCAGGGACCCAGATATTTAAATATCCGACCATAGTATTCATATGCCAGAGGTCCGCTCCGACACGCTGCGCCATCTTGATACCATCGCCGGTATTATATGGCCAGCCGGAAAACTTTAATGGGAAAGGCCTGAGGTAATTTGCTTTCATTTCTTCCTCGAATTCAAAACCTCCGGTACACAGGACGACTCCCTTTTTCGCTTTGATAGCTATCTTTTTCCCATTACTCGTTGTATAAACACCCTTTATCTCTCTAGTCTCAGCATCTTGAATCAGTTCGGTAGCAGGTGTTGAATACAATACCTCAATACCCCTCTTGTCGAGTTGAATTTTCATCGATGCCAGAAATTGAGCACCCCATCCTTTGATAACAACATGGCCGAAGGAATATGCTCCCGGAAATTTAGAATACCCGGCAGAGCTCCCCTTTCTTACGGTATGCTCAACTCCCATTGATTTCAGCCAATCCGGATTATTGGCAAGCTCCTTCATGAATATCAGGCAATCTTCCATCGGTACTACTGAAATCTTCGATGCTCTATCTGCATCCTGTAGTCCATTCGAGCTTGCAGCGTATAGATATTCCGCGGCGCCTTCAGGATTAGTAGCAAAAGCCGCCCCGACGCCTGACGTCCGGGTCTGACCTCCTCCCGGGAAAGGCGCTTTTTCCAGTATTATCACACTGGCGCCATTATCATAGGCTGTAATAGCAGTTGAAATACCGGCGCCACCATAGCCCGCAACGACCACGTCATACTCTTTGTCCCATTTCTTTTCTTCTCTCATTTCGACCTCTTTTTGTCTTACACGAACGGATTATTATAAGGTTCCTATTCTTTCATTGACCGTATTATATCCAGGCAAAGGTTATAGAAAAGCTGCTGGTCGATAGAATACAGCAGTATCCTGGTGCCTCTGCCTATAGTGTTTTTATTTTATTACAAATTACGCGTCTAGTAAATTAGCTCTTTTTCTCAGTCTTAAACCGGGGTAGTCTCTGGAGCTTCTCGGCTGGCAAGAATCGAGGAAATTATGAAGGACCCGGAATTACGATAGAAGACAGAGGAGATAAAGCGCAATAGACAAATTGACAAAATTTATACGACAATAAATAATGAGTTTATTATAATGAATAAGATATTCAGCAAGTAAAGGATTTTACAGGATGCAGATAAAAAAGTAATCGCAGTCCAATCCATTCGTCTGCTCCCGGTCTGGCCATCATGCTGGTGGTATTTGCTTTCAATCTGGTGGGCGATGGGTTAAGGGATGCCCTTGACCCCAGGTTAAGGGGCTTTCTCTAATAATCGACGAAAAGTGATATAGTGTCAAATAATGATATAGAATTAAATAAACAATTTAAGGAGGCTGTCTTTGTTACTTACCAATAGAGTTGCTATTATTACCGGAGGTGCCAAAGGAATCGGGAGAGGTATTGCCCTTAGGTTTGCCCAGGAGGGTTGTGACGTCGTCGTCAATGCCTTGCACATCGAAGGCGCCAAGAAAGTTGCGGAGGAAGTCAAGGCTCTGGGGCGCAAGTCCCTGGCGATTGGGGCTGATGTTTCAAATAGCGCCCAGGTAAACGATATGGTGGCCCGGACGATTAAAGAATTCGGCAAAATTGATATCCTGGTCAATAACGCGGGCGGGATTTCTGCAGCGAAAGGAGGGGCAATTGAGAATACAACCGAAGAGGATTGGGATAGGATTGTCGACATTAACCTGAAAGGTCAGTTTTTATGCTGCCGGGCAGTCGTACCCTATATGAAAGAAAAAAAGTACGGTAAAATCGTAAATGTCTCTTCAATGGGCGCCGTCCATCCACCCGCACCCATCGTTCATTATCATTCGGCTAAAGGAGGGGTCATTGCGTTAACAGCTAACCTGGCTTTTGAACTGGCTCGCTTTAATATCACGGTGAATGCTTTCCTGCCGGGTCCGATACGTTCAGAATTTTTTACCGGGATTCTGAAGGGAATGTCAGAGGAAGAAGGAAAAGCCTTTTTCACCATGCTGGATAAGAGAGTCCCGATGCAGAGAATGGGTACGCCGGAGGACATGGCCGGAGTGGCTCTATTTCTGGCATCGGAGCTTTCATCTTACGTTACCGGTGAAGCAATATGCGCCGGCGGAGGATTACCTCTGACACCCGACTAGGCATTTTTACAATAAATATATGCAACTATTACTCATTTGATAAACACAGTCTTAAATTGTCGTAATATTTTTCCAAGGAGTGAAACATGGCTAGAGGCTATATGGGGAAGATACTAAACGTAGATTTATCCAGACTTGAGATAAGGGATGAGACACTGGATGAGAAGATACTCTATGATTTTATCGGGGGCTATGGCGTTGGCGCCAGGCTTCTTTACAGTCGGCAGAGGGGTGGCGTAGACCCCCTGGGACCGGAAAATATGCTTGGTTTTTTAACCGGCCCGCTCACCGGTACTGCCTCAACTTTTGCCGGCCGGTACACGGTGGTGGCAAAATCACCGATCACGGGCGGGTGGGGGGATTCCAACGGGGGGGGGGATTTCGCACCTCAGATAAAATTTGCCGGCTATGACGCTGTCTTCTTCACAGGGATAGCGGAAAAACCTGTCTATCTATTTATCGATAACGGTAAGGCTGAGCTAAGAGACGCCGGTCATTTATGGGGAAAGGACTGCTTTGTAACCGAAGATACGCTGCGGGCTGAACTGGGTGAAGATGTGGAAAGCGCCTGCATCGGACCGCCCGGTGAAAAACTTGCCCTCATTTCCTGCATTGTCACCAAGAGAGGGGCTGTTGCCGGGCGCTCGGGACTGGGGGCGGTGATGGGTTCTAAAAAGCTCAAGGCGGTGGCAGCCAGGGGGCAGATGGAAGTCCCTGTGGCCGACATCGAGGCGGTAAATCAATTAAGAAAAGAACATATCGCCGCAATGAGGAAATCTAGCGGTGGCATGGAGACTTTAGAGGGATTTCACAAGTACGGCACCTCTCATGTTGCCGAAGGCTTTGCGCATAGCGGCAATACGCCGGTTAAAAACTGGGGCGGCGTCGGCGTTATCGACTTCCCCGATAGCTCCGGCCTCAGCGGTGATGCGGCTATCGCCAACCTTGAAAGGAGAACAGGCTGCTGGCACTGCCCGGTAGGCTGTGAAGGCAGGCTTAAAGAAGGAAAGGGCAAGTACAAATACCCGGCCGGCACCCGCCGTGTAGAATATGAGACCCAGGCTGCCTTTGGAACGATGTGTCTTAACAATAATACGGAATCAATAAATATGATAAACCACTTATGTAACTGCTATGGACTGGATACTATCTCCGGTGGCACTACCATCGCCTTCGCCATCGAGTGCTATGAGAATGGAATTATCACCAAGAAGGACACCGATGGGATTGAGCTTACCTGGGGCAATCATCAAGCCATCGTCGCCATGACGGAAAAAATGGTGAAGGGAGAAGGCTTCGGCGCCGTACTCGCCAATGGTGTTAAGGCAGCCGCCGAGAAAATCGGCAAGGGAGCCAAAAAGTACGCGGTACATATCGGCGGGCAGGAACTTGGCATGCATGACCCGAAGTTTTACAATTTCCCCGAAGCGACATCCGCGGCGCGCTATCAGATGGATGCAACCCCCGGGCGCCACACTCAAATGAATTTCGGGCCTGCCAGCTTCGCCATGCAACTTACCAATGCCACCGGTTGGTGCATGTTTAGCGACCTGGTTGGGGGTAACTCCGTCAAATACATCACGGGATTCATGAAAGCTGTGACCGGTTGGGACCGTTCCGAGGATGAGCTGCTCAAGGCGGGGGAGAGGATTATCAATATGCGTCATGTCTTTAACCTGCGCGAAGGAATCAATCCCCTGGAGTATAAGGTACACCCCAGGATAATCGGTCGCTCTCCACTTAAAGAGGGACCGCTGGCGGGCGCCACTGCGAGTATTGAAGCTCAGATATACTGGGGTCTCGGCGCTCTGGACTGGAACCGGGTCACCACCAAACCCAGCCGGAAAAAGTTGCTGGAACTGGGCCTGGACGATGTCGCCAAAGAACTGTGGCCGGAGGGGCAATTCCCCGGACCGAGATAACCCGGCTGATATAACGCGGGACCTCTGGCCTTAAAATGCTATTTTATATAAGGAGGTTTTAACATATTATGAGTAGCCTTACAGGCAAGGTCGCTTTTATTACCGGCGCCGCCAGCAAGAGGGGCATGGGACATGCCATCGCCCTGCGACTGGCTAAAGAGGGGGCTGATGTAGCCGTTACTGACAAGTTTGCCGCCCCCAAAAGCCTTTTCCCCGGAGATGAGGGATGGAGCGGATTAGACGCTATCGTCGCTGAAATCGAGGCCCTGGGCAGGAAATCCCTGGCAGCGACGATGGATATCAACGTCAGTCAGGAGATTGAAGCGGCCGTAGCCAAAGCAATAAAAAAACTCGGGAAGATAGACATACTGGTGCACGCTGCTGCCATTCGAGGACCGGTGGGGGTCCCTGTCGTTGACCTTGCGGAGAAAGATATAAGAGCTATCATTGACGTTGACCTGGTCGGCTCCTTTCTGGTTACCAAAGCGGTCGCTAGGACTATGATAGCCAGGGGAGAAGGCGGTAAGATTGTTATCATCTGCTCAACCGCCGGACTAAAAGGTGTACCGGGCAGCGCCGCCTATGGCGCGGCCAAATGGGGTACCATCGGGCTGACGAAAAGCCTGGCCCTGGAGCTGGCGAAGTACAAAATAAATGTCAACGGCATTAACCCGGGTATGTTTGTTACAAACCTGAGAGACGATTCCTTTGCTAAAATGGCGGAGGCTGAGGGCATCACCTGGGAAGAAGCCAGAAAGAAGGACCAGGGGGCGTTGGCTAAAATGATACCATGGGGTCGGCTCGGCACGGCTGAAGAAATCGCTGACCTGGCCTATTTCCTGGTCTCTGACCAGTCCGGATACATGACCGGAGAAGTAATCGTCCTCGGTGGCGGCGTAACTTAAAGGGGGAAAGGGAGAGTTGTCAGTTATCAGTTGTAAGTTATCAGTTTGCAGTCGGGAAAATGGACTACACAATAGATAAAAAGTATTACGTAATGCGGAAACCTGAACTCCTCAGGAAATTCGACGAAGAGTCGAAAAACTGGAGTTCGGTCGTTGTCAGGCAATACGGGCAAAAGTTTGCAGATACGATATTGCATGAAGCCCGTAAGGAGTTCGAGGCTTTAATTCCTCAAATACCTTATATCGGCGGGGATGAAAACCGTCGGACCGATTCGCTGGTGGAGTCGATAAGATACCTGGCATTCTATCAGGCCATGAAAAAACTAAGCAAAACGGCGGAGGAAACGGGCAAAATACTCTACGACGCCATCCTGACGCAGGTTGATAAACAACGGTCGGAAATTCCGCCATCGGAAAGGCAAACCCCGGAGAAGTATATGGAGAAGCGTAGAAAAGGGGCGGATGTATCTCAAGAACGGCGTTATCCTGGAGACTACGTATATAAATTTATTGTCGGTGACGGCAAGGAGTTTGACTACGGCTATGACTATACTGAATGCGCCACCCTGAAATTCTATCATGCCCGCGGTGCCGACGAGTTCATGCCTTTTTACTGCTATCTCGATTTTCCCATATGTAGAGTACGAGAGATTGGACTAACCAGGACGATGACGATATCTGAAGGTCAAAAGAAATGCAACCACCGTTTCAAGATAGGCAGAGAAACGAAGCTAGAGTGGCCGCCGCCATTTTTAAAGAGAAAATGATGTCTCTTCAAACTATCTGAAGGAACAGGGGGCGCGAGCATATGACTGCGATAAATGATTTTGTGAAAAACTTTACCAGTACCAGGTATGAAGATTTACCCGGTGACGCCGTAGAAGCGGCTAAAAAGGAAGTCCTGGACAGCCTGGCGACAGCCCTGGGCGGTTCGTCAAAGGCCGGGGTCGGGGAGCTGGTGGACATGGTCAAGGAGTGGGGAGGCAGTGAGCAAAGCACTATCATCGCCTACGGGATTAAGTGCCCGGCACCCAATGCGGCTCAGGTCAACGGGACGATGATACATGCCCTGGACTATGACGATGGTCACCAGGTAGCCCTAGTTCATATCGGGTGTGTGGCCGTGTCAACCTCTTTTGCGGTTGCTGAACGGATGGGAAAGGTAAGCGGTAAAGAATTAATCGCCGCTATCGCCCTTGGCGGTGACTTCATGGCCAGGCTGGGACTGGCGAGCCGACCGGGCACCAGCGCTCTAGGATCCGGCTGGCACCCTACAACTTTATTCGGTTTCCTGGGCGCCGCCGCCATGGCCGGGAGGATAATGGGGCTTGACGAAGAAAAGATGATTAATGCGATAGGTCTCGCTTACCATCAATGCGGGGGAGCCGGTTCCGGCGTGGGCGATGGCGCACTGGCGAAAAGGATGGGGCCGGGACTGGCGGCGAAGGCTGGCATCACGGCTGCCCTGATGGCCGAAAGGGGGATTACCGGTGAGAGGAACTCTCTCGAAGGGAGAACCGGGCTCTTCAACACATATATGGGAGGAGATTACGATGTTAAAATACTAACCGCGGATTTGGGGAAAAGATTTGAGGGAGTAAACATAGGGGATAAGCCGTATCCCTGCTGCGGGCTCACCCACGCATGTATAGACGCAGCACTCGCTTTGATAGCCAGACATGATATTAAAGTTGACCAGATACGAGATATTACAGTGTATGGTGGACAGTCGGTATACGGTTTATGCCAGCCCCCGGAGGTAAAGCGTGCCCCGCGGACGATTATCGATGCGCAGTTCAGCGTACCCTGGGTGGTGGCTACGGCTCTGGTCAAGGGTAAGGTCACCGTGGACGACTTTACCGATGAAGCTATTAAAAGGCAGGAGATTCTAAAAGTTGCCGGGAAAGTAACCGGCAGGCTTGAACCGGCGATGAGCCGGCATGGCGTCGGGCCGGGCGGGGTAATAATTACGATGAAAGACGGTACGGAGTACATGGAGGAGGTGGAACACTGCCTGGGCAGCGTGGAAAGGCCGATGACCTTTGAAGACTGCGCTGAAAAATTCCGGGAGTGCGCCGCCTGCTCTATAAAACCGCTGTCCGCCGACACGGTCGATAAGGTTATCGAAATGGTCGCGCGGCTCGAGAAATTAAATGACGCCAACGAAATCATCAGACTGCTCTGTTAATATTTAAGCACGAGAGGAGGATGCAATGGTCACTAAAAAGGAAAGAAATATAGAGGTTAAAGAAATTCTATATTTCGAAAAACCGGCGGGCAGGTCAAACACCAACAAGATGTTAGAGTTTATCACCGGGAAGATAGAAACCCTGGGACTACATCAAGTGATGATAGCCTGGTCCAGCGGGTATACACTGAGGAAATTCCTTGAAGCGACTAAAAATCTAAAGCTCAAACTCGATATTACGACGGTGACCAATCCCAAGGGAGGGACCATCGGCGGAAGGAATGTGTCTATCGACGATGAAACCCGGGAGGAACTCGAGGAAAAAGGTATAAAAGTCTGCTATCTCAATGACGACATGAGACTCGGCGAACCCATGTCTCCATCCCCCGGGCAGAAGCTCATGAGAGACATGCTGCTTCCCTGGCTGCCGGCACATATTGACCCTTTAAGTCTCGATGTTGGGTGGGACCTGTCCCTCTTGCTCATAATAAGCCAGGGATTCCGTGTCTGTGTGGGGTGTCTGGCGCTTGCCGTAAAACATGGCCTAATCCCCGAGGGTGAGAGGGTGCTGTGTCTTGCCGGGTCAGCTACGGCGTGCGTCATGCAGGCCAGCGCATCCCCCCGAACGTGCTATGTTAAAGAAATTCTCAGCTATGAACGGAACTCTGATTGGTCACAGATGAACCAATCAAGTTTGAAAAGAATGGTAGCCATAACAAAATAGTTTATTCCTTAAATAACACCGCCGGGATGTAGTCAACCACCAGGGGAGCTGGCTCCGTTAAAAAATAATCTGACCATTCCCATCCTCATCCCCGACTACGCCCTTTGCGCCGCCACAATAATACGGCATCTGGTTTGGTACCGGCATTACCGAGTTGACCAAAGCGTATTCCACCCATAAATTCAGCCAAAGTGGCATAATGTAACAACATACTAGATTGTGCAGTCAGGCTAAACAACATGCAAGAATGTTAAATTACAGCCTCTAATGAATTTCTGTTCATTAATCCACTAAAGGACTCTTTCTCGCCCTATCCAGCTACTAATCGGATAATAAAGACACTTTTGTTTATAGTGCTATTCCTTAATCTAAAGAAGACTCGTGCATTGACAAATTAGTATATATCAGGTATACTATTGATATTATATAAAGTACCGGTTATAGATTTGATTAATATTCTGCCCTGAAGAAACCAGTCTATGTCCGGGTGTAATTTTCCATTAAATAAGCGTGATAGGATTTAAGGGATATGGATAAAAAAGAAGTTATAAACGAGATAATGGAACTGCAGCGACGGATGAGCCAGGTCATGATTCCTTACGCTATTGCGTCCTGGCGAGAACTGGATGTACCTCTAGCCCAGTTGAAAAGCCTGCTTATTATTGCCGGTAAAGGTGAGACCAATTTCAGTACCTTAGCGCAGGACCTTAGAGTTACCCCTGGGAATGTAACAGGTATCATAGAGCGCCTGGTAGAGCAGGGCCTTGTGAGCCGCAAGCCTAGCCCTGAGGATCGACGCATAATATGGCTCCAAGCCACAGACAAGGGTCGAGACCTTTTAGCTAACTTGATGGAAAGCCAAACCCGTCACATGGTCCGTATTCTGGAGTATATGAGTCTGGAGGACCTTAAATCTCTATTGAGGGGGCTTTCGGGATTTATTCATGCCGTGGGGGAACATCAAAAGGAATTCAATTAATATTGTATAAAGGAGAATCTTTTTATGTGGCATCTTACTAAATTGGCACTGCGCAGTAGAGTCGTTACCATTCTACTGGCGCTGGCCGTCGCCGGAGTTTCCATCTTTGCATTCCTGGGACTCAAGGTGGAACTCATACCAGATATCAGTTTCCCTTATACCACGGTGTTTACGGTTTACCCTCAGGCCACCCCGGATACCGTGGTGAATGAAGTTACCTCGCCTATCGAAAAAGTTGTCTGGGATGAATGGTCAGGAAAAGGTTTAAAGCATGTTACCTCCACGTCTTCCGCCGGTATGTCCATGGTGATGGCGGAGTTCGAGTATGGTACGGATATGACGGCAATGGGCAACAGTCTCAACGAAGGCATCAGTAAGCTCACCTTACCGCAGGCGGTCATCAATTTCCCCAAGGTGATGGGAAGTAACACTAAAAATCCGCAAATCATTCCCATTAATATGAATATCCTGCCGCTAATGAATCTGAGCCTATCCGGAGACCTGCCTCCGGAGCAACTCAAGCAGATTGCCGTAACGCAAATCGTCCCTGAGCTTACAAAGGTTGAGGGTGTACTCCGGGTGGACACGGAAGGCGGGGATAAGGACCAGGTCGTCATTGCTCCTGACCCGGATAAGATGAACCGGTACGGCGTCTCAATGGCCCAGATTGCGGGGCTGCTCGGCACCGGCTATTCTTCCCTGAATGAAATCGAAAACACTTCTCTCGGCCTGGATAGCGTCAAACTGTCCGGTGTCGCCATGGTCAGCAAGAGCCCGCCGCCGTTGTCGGCCATTACGCGCACCAATGGTAAACCCAGCGTGGGCATATCGGTGGTAAAGACGGAAGCGGCCAATACTGTAGAGACCGCCAATGCCATTAACGCCAAAGTGGCAGAATTAAAAGGAAAGCTGGGCAGCGGCGTCACTATCAGCACTATCTTTGACCAATCGGATTTCATCAAGGCCAGCATCAACCAGCTCTGGGAAAAAGCCATTATCGGCGGCGTGCTGGCAATACTGGTGGTCTTTCTCTTCCTCTGGGCGGTTCGCGCCTCGCTGATAACCGCTATCTCGATTCCCCTGAGTCTTTTAATCGGTTTTTTTTGCATGAGTTTAACCGGGATTACTTTAAACATACTGACCTTAATGGCCATGGCATTGGCCGTCGGCCGACTAATCGATGATAGTATCGTGATGGTAGAAATAATTTTCCGCCGCATACGCCGGGGGGAAAACTTCAAGGAGGCAGCCATCGGGGGTGCCAGGGAGGTAGCCACTCCGATTACCACCGCCACGCTAGCTACCGTAGCTATCTTTATACCGTTGATGTTCGTCGGCGGCATCGTGGGGGAGATATTTATCCCCTTTGCCCTGACAGTAACATTCGCCATGCTGGCCTCACTACTGGTAGCACTAATGCTGATTCCGGCCCTATCCAAGTGGTTGGTGAGTTCCAAACCGAAAATAATTGCGATACGGGACAACTGGTACCAGAAAATCTATACCAGGGCGTTAAAATGGACGCTCGGACACCGTGTTACCGTGGTGGCGATTGCCGTCGTGCTGTTGATAGGCAGTATGGGGCTCCTTTCGGTAACCGGCACTTCTTTCATGTCCGGCGCAATGGGCGAAGCAACCATCTCTGTCAATATCGCCCTGCCGGCTAATACTGAAATCAGCGCTACCAGCGCCGTTGCGGCTAAAGTAGAGACACTGCTCAGCGGGAATGCGGCGATAAAGAGCTTCCAGTCAACCATCGGTACATCCACCTCGATGGCCGGTATCATGAGCGCGTCCCAGGGGGGAGGTGGTTCCAATACGGCGACGATAATCGTTTACCTGAAATCCAACGCGGACTTGCAGCAGGAGGTTTCAGCGATAAATAAAGCCTGCCAGGGTATTGTAGAAAACGGACTTATCACAGTCGGCTCGGATTCCGGGGGCGGAATGGGAGGGGGAGGATTTTCCATTTCCAATGTGAATCTCTCCGTCCAGGGGCAAAACCAGGAAGATATCGCCAGAGTCACCGCCCAACTCATGGAAAAGCTCCAGGGCGTCAATGGTATCGCCGATGTGAAAAGCGATTTGACGACGGTTGTGCCCAAGCTGAATATTGCCGTAGACCCGGCCAAAGCGGCCACTTTAGGATTACCGGCCACCCAGATGGCCCAATTGCAGCAGGAGTTCATACTGCTGATGAACGGCGGGACTTTACCCGGGAAGACGGTGACCATTGATAATGAAAGCTATCCCATCTACATCAAGGGGATAGCCCAGAACCTTAGCGACGCGGAACAAGCGAAAAATCTGAAGATAGGTTTCCCCAAGTCCGTAACCCTGAATGATATCGCCGATGTTGCCATACTGGAACTGCCATCGCATGTCAGCCATACTGATACGGTACTATCCGCCACAATTACGGGCACAATAACCGATAAAAACGTCGGGACGGTAAACAAGGCAATTCAACAACAGGTAGACGCCCTGCCGGCACATCCCGGGGTGAATATAGTGACAGCCGGGATAGCCGAGGAAATGGGTAACACTTTCTCCAGGATGTTTATCGCCATTATCGTGGCTATCATCATAGTATTCCTGATAGTTATATTAATGATGCGCTCCATAATCAACCCGTTGATTATCATGGTCAGCCTGCCTTTAGCCTTTATCGGTTCTATCCCGGCTTTGCTCATCAGCGGCTATACGCTTGGAGTATCGGCTTTGATGGGCTTACTAATGCTCGTAGGGATTGTACTGACGAATGCTATCGTACTGGTGTCCATGGTGGAACAACAACGTAAGAACGGCTTGAGTATTCAGGATGCCCTGCTCGAGGGCGGCAAGACACGCTTACGCCCGATACTCATGACCGCTCTGACCACCATCCTGGCGATGGTTCCCATGGCGGTAAGCGTCAGCTCCGGCAATATGTTAGGCGCCGAGCTAGCGATTGTCGTGATCGGCGGCATGGTAAGTTCAACATTCTTGACTTTGTTTGTTATTCCGGCTATTTACAGCCTAGTCCATCGGCGACAAAAACAACCTATTGCCCGATAATAAATTAAGCCAACCTCAGGGACGCTCTCCTGAATCAATTCAGCGTCCCTGAGAACTTCCCGTTTGAACTGCAATCTCCAAGTGACCTTACGATAAAATACCTACCTCACATTCTGTTGGATTAAGATTCAACAAAATGAGTATTTGTTACCTCAAGCAGAGTTAATAATCCCCTATTATTGCCGGCTGGCTGGCTGATACCACGGGGACATTGGTCTGGTCATTTTATTTAACCATGACCGGCGGTATATTATCCCTGATTTTACTAATAATAGCCTGGAGAAAATCCGCTTCTTGCGGAGAGTACTGAAAAAGAGGTGTAGGATTCGGACTGTTTCAGTTGGAGATTAATATGTCATAAAACTGGGTAGCCAGGTAGCAAGAGCTGGAAAAACCATAAGTAAGACAGCTAAAACGAACATGCACGCTAAAAATGGGAATATGCCCTTATAGATAGTGGTCAGAGGTACCCCTTCGGCGACTCCATAAATGACAAAAACATTTATTCCTACTGGGGGCGCGATAACGCCCATTTCTACCAGTACGACCATGATAACACCAAACCATATAGGGTCCCATCCTACCGACAATATGAGTGGATAAAATATGGGAATTGTCAATACGATCAGGGCAAGCTCATCCATAAACATGCTGATAACGTAATATATGGCTATTACCGCAATCAGCACCAGGTATTTATTCATGTGCATGGCTTCTACCCAGTTAACCAGCATAGTAGGTATATTGGTAACTGTTAAAAAGTGCCCAAAAACAAAAGCCCCGGCTACTATTACCATGATAAAGCAATTTATTCTTATAGCATCCCTGACACCGTTTAAAAATCCCTGCCAGGTAAGCTGTCTCCTGACCAGACCGATAACGATGACGCCGGCAGTTCCCGCAGCGGCAGCGTAGGTGGGGCTGAACCATCCCAGGAATATTCCCAGTATCACCAGTAAAAACAAAACTAATGCTTCAATTATTCCGGTCATGCCCTGGATTTTTTGCTTCCACGTGGTTGGGCCGCCGGGAGGGGCTAATTTGGGGTTGCGGATAGTTATAATTAATACCGTAACGGCAAAAAGAGTTGCCAGTATGATACCAGGAATAACACCTGATATAAATAACTTGCCTATGGAATTTTCAGTCATGATGCCATAGACAAGGAATATGGTACTGGGCGGGATGAGAATTCCCAGACTACCGGCAGCAGCCACGCATCCTGTTGCCAGCGCATCGTCATATTTGTATCTTTTCATTTCAGGTAAAGAGACCCTGCCCATGGCCGCGGCGGTAGCATTAGTCGAGCCGCAGATAGCAGAAAACATAGCACAAGCGGCTATGGTGGATATCGCCAGTCCGCCTGGCAGTCTACCAAACATGGTATATCCCGCATCGTACAATCGCCGGCTGATGCCGGTATAGAAGGCAAGCGTACCCATCAGGATAAACATGGTTATGGCAGTATACGAATACGAAGAAAAAACGTCGAAAAGGTCTCTGGTAACAATGCTTAACCCCGGCCCGAGGCCCCTCAAAGCTGAGAAGCCGATAATACCGACAAGAGCCATGGCAAAACCGATGGGCATGCGCAGAAGAAAGAGAATGACCATGAAGACAGTCAGGACAATAGCAAGAGTTACCGGATTCATCTGGTCCGCATCCTGAAAATATTAATGGTCTGCAGCAAGAGAACCAGAATGACAACTATGGCACAGATACCCTGGAACCAGATAAAAGGGTAAATGGGCATTTCCACGGTCATGGAAACTTCACCTGATCTGAGTATGTCTATTCCGTACAGGAAACTTCTCCAGGCGACAATGCTCCAGAGTATTATCCCCAATACGTTTACGAATAAACCGATGATTTTTCGCCAGAATCGTGATAGCCGTGCTTCCAGAACCTCAACCTCAATATGACCATGATTTACCTGGACCTCAGGAATAGCGAAGACAATAGCTATCACCGCGACTAAACCGATACTATCAAATGACCAATTTAAGGGATTTTTAAATACTTTGTTCATGATTATATCGGCCACGGAAATTAATAATACGTAAATCATGCCGATACCAGCAATGACATGGAACCATTTAGACAAGGGAGTCATAAATTTATCAAATTTTCCCATTACAAAACATTCTCGTCATTATATTTTAAGAATATATGGTACTACCCCTGTATCGTTTAAAATCAGGGATGCACCGGTCTTAATCAGGACCAATGCATCCCCAATCTTTGTTTTTGAGCCTGGTATCTATTTAGGTGCGAATGGAACTATATTTTTGTCTGCCCAATCGAGACACTCTTTCTCTGATGGGGCTTTCTTTCCCAATGTTGATACCCGCTCTATGAGGTATTTTTCATATTCAGCTACAGGACCCTTTGATGCTCTATCTGTTATATAGGCGTCAAGTGCCGGTTTGGCAGCGGCGACAAATCTTGCCATCTCATCTGGGGATAGCTCGATAAGTTCCTTGCCCGGCATCGATTTGAAGAGGTCAATGGCCGCTTTATCATAGGCTGTCCAGGACATAGCGTGTTTGTCTACCCATTGCTCGCTGATTTTGGTAATCTTATCCTGGATGTCTTTGGGAAGGGAATCCCACTTGGCTTTGTTCATACAAACGTAGAAGCCGGCGGTACTGCCTATTCCATAGGTGCCGGTCACGTAGTTGACCACCTCTGCCTGTTTCCATCCCTTAAGCGGCTCACGCGGAGTAAAGCTACCATCAATGGTGCCTTTGGACATCAGTTCATAGGCATCACCCTGACCGGCCGCGTAACCCTTGGCGCCCAGGGCTTCGATAATTTTCGCACCGATACCCGTAGAACGGATAACCATACCCTTCAGGTCTTCCAGCTTTCTAACGGGTTTTTTGGTGGTGTAAATAACCTGTGGCCCGTGGGCATGGAAATACAATAAGTGATATTTATCCCATTCGGCCAGCTTGTATTTACTCAGGAAATCCCAGGCAGTTTTGGTAGCTGTCCAGCCATCGGGATAGTTATGAGGCATATCAATCAATTCACTGAGAGGAAAACGGCCCAGGGTGTAGGCGGTGCAGGACATACCGATATCAGCAATACCGGTTTCGACAGCATCGGCGATTTTATTAGAGGCCGCCAGTTGCCCGGCAGGGTAATAGGTAATTTCCACCCGCCCGTTGGTCTGTTTTTTAATTTCGTCGCACCATTGTTTGGCGAGAATTGAGTTCCAGTTGGTCGGGGGGAAGAAATCGGCGTAGGTTAATTTAATAACTTCAGTGGGTTGGGTGGTTGCTTGGCAGGCAGAAAGGACAGGCAATAATACAACTACCAAGGTAAGAGTAATTAAAACTAATAAAAATCTTTTCATTTATTTACCTCCTTAAGTATTGGCAATCGCCTTCAGGCTTGATTTCGCTCACATGATATCGTCACCTCCTGTTTATGATTTTTGTATGTGTCGCATTAATATGCTTAAAAAAACTGTCAATACTCCTTGCTTTGTTCCAACCTATTGACCTAAATTACAACAATATTTAGCGAATGTCAATCGGGTGGAAGGTTAAGTAGTAAGTGATATTTATTAATTATGCTTTACCTGAGCGTGGTAACCTTGGGAGCGGTATAAATATTATTTCCCGGGTGATTTAACGACATGCCGGGTCCGGAGCTTTATATACGATAATTGAGGAATAAGGTCAGTTTGGCCGTCCGTTATGGGCTTAATTCCTACTTCTTCATAGGTATCAATCTACTATCTTGTTACCTTCGCTAATATGAAAAGAAAATGCAACCCTTCATTTACAGGTTAATAATGTCTGCCGCTTTGGGCTTAGGGCTAACGTCATTCTTTCTCTGCCTAACAAGAATAGGTTTACGTTCTTCGCGAGACATTAGGGTAGCATAAGGGCCCAGCAACGCTCATATTGGCGGTGATAAAATTCCGGTAAAACATCCGTCTCATGTTCGTGAAAAACTCTGAATTGTTTATCAGTATTTAATAAATTCAATATATCGCGAAGTCTCCCAATCATTTGCTGGTTACTCAGAGTTTTAACTAAGTTGTATCCGGATGGGAATGGGGCAGGAGCGTTCTTTAGTCTTTTTAGGAGCATACTTCCGGAAGAAATGTAAGAAACCATATCAATGAGTTTCTCATAAAAGACTACCGGACTATAATTCTTTAGCGTATGTACCAGGTATGGCATGTAATAAAAAGTAAACGGCATGGCTGTCAAGATACGGCCTTCGCTTAAATATCTTTCGTATAGCGGAGTGTTTCCAAAGGGGACCGGAATATTAAAATTCGGCATAACGAAAGGAACTCGAGATGCGAATTCCTTGGTCAACTCTACAGGTTCATCCCCTGTATCCACATCCAGACCGAAGATAAAATTGGCTTGAATTCCGGTAACGTAAGGCCGAATGATATTAAAATGCTCTATGACTTTTTCCAGTTTTTGTCGAGGAGCTATGATAGAGCCAGCTCCAGGCTTGTTTGAATAACCTGTCCATGATTCGATGCCCGGAATTATATAGAACTTCCCCAGGTTTTTCAGCCGCTCCAATCTGGAACCCCGCAGGATGGAGAGTGAAGTTTCCATCATATAACTGCTACGCCTGCGATTGGGTATCTTTTCCAGTACATCGAAGACTTGCTCGAATTTCACGGCAAAGTTGGGATCATGTAAACCGATCATCACCCTGGGGAAATGTTGGAAGATATAGCGCATATCTGCTTCTAGCTGGTCCAAAGATAAAAGTACATAGGGATTATTCCAATCAATACAGAAATCACAAGAATTAGGACAGCCAATGCTGGTTAACAACGGAATTGAAGTAAAAGGAAAGGGTTTACCCCTCAGGAAAGTGGATGCGCGGATTTCCGGCATTCGTTCTTGTACACTGGGGATACTGCCAAGGGCGCGCCCACTGGTGAGAATTTCTCCCCGAGGGGCATCTCTTAAAATCTCAGTTATTAGAGTCTTATCACAATCACGCACAACGATATCAAAGAAACGCAGACAATCCTCGGGAAATTGTTTAGCATGAGGACCGCCCATGACCGTAAGCGTTTTCTCCTTGCGATACAGTTTTGCCAGCGCGTATGCCAGTGCACTTGCCTGAGTATAAGTTGAGATGAACACAACATCCAGATCGTTTGGTAGCAGTTGCTTGGGATCCTTATTGCCAAAATAGGTGGCATAGAAAACTTCGTGGCCCAGATTACGGCACCAGACGCTAATTGCCTGAGGCATGATACTGGCATATTGCTTGGTAACCAGATAGTTATATGCTGTATGATCCCATCTTCTGGTGGATCCGGCTCTCAATAGCTCAAGGATTCCTATTCTCATATCCCACTTTCCCCGTGTATTTTACCGCAAACGGGGTTTCTATGCGTTGCGGCTTTGACATTAATTTAAAGCGCCAAAAAACCAACCCATCAACTAAAAATAGATGGATTCGTACTAAACCGGGACAAAAGCACGAAACACCTATCCGTTTGACCTATGTTACCGGCTTCTTCAAAGGTAACTAAATGAGTTTTTATTACCTCAAATACCCCAGAAAGTTTGGTGTCTAGCTTTCTTTTACAGCTACAACAATTTCGCCAGGTAGGCCAAACAACTTTATTTTCTCCTCTTTTCTTATTTCGTATCCAGAATCCCTTAATGACTGCTCCAAATAGATAGGCCTGCAATCAACATATTTGGGCCACTTTCTATGTGCCCATTCATAAAGCCTCAGTAATAGAGATTCCCCGTTCTTTTTGGACATGCTGATAACCCCGATCCTACCCCTGGGCTTGAGGACTCTCTTCACCTCTTCGAGCAGCCTTGGGATCTCAAGAGTATCGAAAAGCTCAAGGGTAAAGCTCATAAAGACCGCATCGAAAGTGTTGTCACCATACGGTAGACTCGTAGCATCTCCGCAATATAGCTTCACCCTATCCATCAGTTGGACCTTATCAAGCCTTCTCCTTGTGACATCCAGCATACCTGAGGAAATATCCACACCATAGACTTTGCCCGTCTTGCCAACGGACTCGGCCAATCGCTTTAAACAGTGCCCAGGCCCAAAACCGATTTCGAGCACGGTTGCGCCCTCTTCGACAGATAGCCGTTCAACAGCCATTTCGGCATATTTTCGCTCGAACGCTCCGGTAAGGTAATCGTAGACCCTGCTTATGCGGTCGTAGAAGCGTTTAGCTTCTTCTTTGCTTCTGCGAACAGGAAGTATATCTGGAGCTATTAAACCATTTTCCTCTTTCATGTTTCTATATCAAAACTATCACACTCTCAAATTCATGTAAACTGCCCTAATACGCACCGAGGGTGATGAACAATTGTTAGTTGTGCAACCTCGCCATCCAACGATAAGTCATAATGTAGCTGTGTTCCGAGGGAAGGAAGGAATTTGTAATATTTTGCCATTTATATTACGCTATATAACAATATAACGGAGGAAATAATGAAAGATTTTGTTGGTAAAGTATGTTTTATAACCGGAGGCGCTTCTGGTGCCGGGTTCGGTCAGGCAAAGGTGTTTTCAGAGGCAGGCTGCAAGATTGCGATTGCAGATATTCGTCAGGACCATCTGGACGAGGCAAAGGCGTACTTCCGGGAGAAAAAGGTTAAAGTCCATGCGATAAGACTGGACATTACGGACCGCCAGGCATACGCGGCGGCGGCAGATGAGGTAGAAGAGGTGTTCGGTAGCCCTCCGCAGCTTTTATTCAATACGGCGGGTGTCAATGCCTTTGGTCCGGCTGAAGCCTCGACATTTGAAGATTATGATTGGGTAATGGGTGTTTGTCTTGGCGGCGTCATCAACGGTATGGTGACATTCGTGCCGCGTATGATAAAAGCCGGCAAGGGAGGCTATATCGCCACGACTTCCTCGATGGGAGGTTTTATGGGAACATCCGGGTGTGCTCCATACTCGGCTGCCAAAGCCGCAGTTAATAATCTCATGGAGAGTTATTATCAGGCGCTCAAACCGTATGGTATAGGTGTATCTGTCCTGTGCCCGGGTGGTATCAAGTCAAATATTGCCGAGGCATCATTTACACGGCCAAAGCATCTGGCAAACACCGGGTATAATATTAATAAAAAGACAATTGAATTTATGCGTTACCATTACTCTTTTGGAATAGACCCTGTGGAGCTGGCATACATACTTAAGAAGGGGATTGAAAACGAGCAACTCTTTATTATCCCGGTCCCGGACCCGGAGAGAATGTTGAGGGACAATTTTGAGCGGATTATCAATTATGCCACTCCTGAAGGCATGCAGAGACAGGAAGAGCTGATGAAGAAGCGCATGGAAGAAATGAGGAAACGCATGGGCAACAGTCCCATGATGGAGGGTGCAGTCGAAGCCGGATGGGGGAAAGCCAGGAAGGATATAACGTGGGTCAAAGAACACAGGGGCCCCTTTTAAATCGAAGATTCAACTAAATGTTGAACATTCGAATGGAGGATAATAATGTCAAGTGAAGTACGTTTTTCAGTAATAAGCCCCGAAGCTGGAATCCTGAAGGGTACGGGTGGATTTGGACCTCCCGGTATGGGCGGACCTCCGGGTAGACCTCCCGGTGGACCTCCGCCGGGTATGGGCGGACCGGCACTGTCTTCACCATCTTTTGCCAAGCGGCTGGACACACTGGAGAACAAAACTGTGTATCTGGTGGATATCGGTTTCGGGGGCGGCTATAATTTCATGCTGCAATTGCAGAAGTGGTTTACCGAAAATATGCCGTCCGTCACCGCGATAGTGAAGCGGAAACCGGGGAATGTGTTCATGGACGATAAGAATGACCTCTGGGAGGAAATTAAAGCAAAGGGCCATGCCGTTGTCCTCGGCGTAGCCGGCTGACCGGGCTGTATTTCAGCGGTCGCTGGAGGCAGCACGAAACTTGAACAGAACTATGGTATCCCGGTTGCTCCTGTCTCAAGTTACACGATGGAAAGCGTTGCCAAGGATAACCCGAGAGCCGCTTCTTTACCTTTCATATATACGCCACTTCCTGTGATAGGTATGTCTCCTGAAGTCCTCGACAGGTATATCGCAGGCAACGACCCGGATACCGGTAAACCTGTCATCAATGAAATAATCGACGTATTGACAAAACCGGTAAGCAAAACGAAGCTGGCGCCTGAATCTCCCAAAACCGTAAAAGTCGGCGCTCCCCAGGAATTCCTTGAACCGGATACTGAAGACAACTTGCAGCGTCTATTTTATGAAAGAGGGTGGACGGACGGATTACCCATCATACTTCCTACCGAGGAGCGGGTGAAGAAAATGCTCGCAGGCACCGGCGCTTCTCCGGACGAAGTGGTTGGTGAAACATTCCAGATGGATACCGGAAAACTTGTCAAGTACACTGTTGCCAATATTGCGGTTATGGCGGTCATGGCCGGCGCTAGGCCGGAACATTTTCCCGTGATACTGGCTGTTGCGTCCACCAGACAATCGTCGCTTATGCCCTCTACAACAGCCTTTTCAGCCATGCTTTTGGTGAATGGGCCAATTCGCAATGAGATTGGTATGAACTCCGGTATTGGCGCATTCAGTCCGGTAAATATGGCAAATTCGGTAATCGGCAGGGCATGGACGTTGATGAGCATTTGCTGGGGATATGCTAAGCCTAAAAAGACGTTGTGGAGTTCACAGGGGAGTAATCTTATCTATAATAATATGTGCGTTGCGGAGAATGAGGAGAGGAGCGTCTGGACGCCTTTTCATGTTGATAAGGGTTTCAAGGCTGAAGAGAGTGTGGTCAGTATCTTCCGGGGATGGGCTGTTATCAACAGTACCGGAGCAGCCTCCAACCGGACACTGGGGGAGGAACTGAATCTCGAGCTAGCCGTGATCCCGCCGCTTGATTCCGCGGCTACTATAATAATGGACCCGCTTGTTGCCAGGAATCTGAAGGAGAACGAGGGCTTTAGTACCAAGCAGGATTACTGCCGCTGGTTATCTAAGAACATCAAAATGCCGGCAGGACAATACTGGAAAACAGATTATATAGATATGCTGGTGGCCTCTGAAGCATACAAGGGAATAGAGCCTTACGCTTCCTGGAAAAAGCTCCCCGATGACGCGCTGATAGCTCCCTATCATAAACCGGACAATATTAATATCATTGTCGTAGGCGGAGAGACAAGTCCCTTATGGAAAGCTTCGGATTATCGCTACACAGCCAGCGTATCTATTGATAAGTGGCGAGCGAATAAGTTGGATAATTAATGCGAGGACGGAACACGCGGGCTTCCGGATAAGCCGGCTGATTATGACTAATTTTTCACGGGCTGTTTGCCGTGCGTTTAATAATTCGGAATTTAACCAATAAGGAGAGAGATGAAGAAGAACGGAAAAATAACAGTATTAGACCCGAGAGGCCAGCCTACCGGCATCTTCGGGCGGCGGCTTGACCCCGATTCGCCTCCCTTTGCTATTCACGACCCCGTAAACCAGCCGAGAGATACGGCTGAAGCCTTGGGCGCACTTAAAATGGCGCCGCGCCTCGATAGACTGGAAGGCAAGACCGTTTACCTGGTTGATACGGGATTTGCCGGCGGCGCGGATTTTATGGCGGAGGTCCAGGACTGGTTTACCCGTCACCGACCGGACGTGAAGACCGAGCTGCGCCACAAGAAGACCAGCATGTTCACCGACGAGCCGGAGCTCTGGGCTGAAATCAAGAAAAATGGCGACGCGGTCGTCTTCGGCGTGGGCGGCTGAGACGGCTGTTCGGCGAGTATCGCCGAGTTTGCCCGGACGATGGAGAGCGACTACGGGGTGCCGACAGCTCCTATTGTCACCGCCCGTTTCGCGGACTATGTCCAGCGCGACGGCCGGAGCCACGGCATGAACCTCCGCTGGAGCTTTCCCCCCTACCCTGTAGGCTTCATCCCCCGCGAGACACTGCATGGCTATGTCGAGGGCAATGACCCTGTTTCCGGCGTACCCCTCATGGAGGAGGTTATTTCCGCCCTCACCCAGCCGCTGACGGACGCAGAGAAAACCTACAAGGCGGAAAAGAGACCGAAACGGCCGCGCCTGCTCGAACCGGATACCGAGATGAACCTCCACCGCCTCTTTTTGGAAAACGGCTGGACTGACGGTCTCCCTATCGTCCTGCCCACCGAAGAGCGCGTAGCGGAGATGCTTACCGGCACCGGCCGCGACCCCCAGGAATTCGTCGGCATGATGTCCGTGACAACCCATGAGGAGAGGCTCCAGTATGCGGTGGAGAGAGTCGCAGTCATCGCTGTCATGGCCGGGGCCAGGCCGGAGCACTTCCCGGTTATCCTGGCGTTAGGCGCCTCGGGGCGGCCTTCCATGCCCAGCTCGACGACTTCCTTCGCGAGCATGATGGTGGTAAACGGTCCCATCCGCGACCAGATAGGGATGAACAGCGGCCTTGGCGCCTTAAGCCCGGTCAATTACGCCAACTCCGTTATAGGCAGGGCATGGACGCTGATGAGCATTAACTTCGGGGATGTCCGGCCTGGAGCCACATTCACTGCCAGCACCGGAACCACAATCAATTACAACAACATGTGCTACGCCGAGAACGAAGAGAACAGAGTCTGGCAGCCTTTCCACGTGCGTAAAGGCTATAAGGCAGGTGAAAGCACGGTGAGCTTTTTCCGAGGCTGGAGTGTCCTCGGCTTCAATACTGGCCCAGTCCAGCGGATGCTGGAAGTCATGAAAAGTATCGGCGGCCCCTTCGGCGGCTCGTTTACTTTCGTTATCGACCCCCTCGTGGCAAAGAGCCTGAAAAAGGAAGGCTATGATGACCCGTTCAAGCTGAGTGAGTGGCTCGTGAACCAGACGAATGCCCGTTTCAAGCGCCCGGAGATGGTGAACTTCGTCGTCGTCGGCGGTGAAATGAACCCGATGTGGGTTACGACTGATTTCTCTTATTTCCAGACGGTCGTTATAGACCCGTGGATTCCTAAAGCCGGCATCAAGAAAGACGCCAGACCGCTCCGGATGCCGGTGGCATTAGCCTGTAAGGATGGTTCCTGCGGCATCTCGCATTAGTTGCTTATAATACGGAAAGGAAAAGTTTTTATCATGAAGGACCTAAAAGGAAAAGTAGCTTTTATTACCGGCGGCGCCAGCGGCATCGGGCTGGGGATTGCCAAGGCCTGCGCCAAATACGGCATGAAGGTGGTCATCGTTGATATGCGCCAGGACGCTCTGGATGAAGCGACGGCTTATTTCAAAAAGGCTAAACTGCCTGTCCATCCCATCAATCTGAACGTTACCGACCGCGTCGCTTATGTTAAAGCCGCCGATGAGGCGGAAAAAGTCTTCGGCAAGATACACGTGCTGGTCAATAACGCCGGCGTAGGCTCGGGCGGTCCGCTGGAGAGATTAACTTACAAAGATTGGGATTACAGCATGGGCGTCAACGTAGGCGGCGTTATCAACGGTGTGATGACGATTGTACCGCGCATCCTGAAGCACGGGGAGGGCGGCCACATCGTCGCCACTTCCTCGACCTGCGGCCTTATGGGCTCGAGCAACTTCTCTATCTACTGCACGACCAAGTACGCCGTGGCAGGCTTGATGGAGTGCCTCGCTTCCGAGCTTCAGAATAAAGGGATTGGGGTTTCGATACTGGTTCCCGGGCCGACGATGGGCAATCTTGGTTTATCCTCTTTTGTCAATCGCCCCGCTCATCTAAGGAACGAGGGAGAAACCTGGCCTCCTAAAATGCCTCCGCCCCCGAGGGACGGTCAGCCGCCCCGTCGGCCGCCGGGGGAAATGAAGGATGTATTTATGGACCCGGCAGAGACCGGCGAGCGCGTATTGCGGGCTATCAAGAATAACGACCTTTTCATCATCACCCATACGGAATGGAAGGCGGGTTTCAACGCCCGCAACGAAGCGATAATGCGCGCCTGCCCGGATGAGCCGCGGAATGAAAAGCGCTGGGAAGTAATTCAGCATTTCGGGGATATAATATATAATGATATTTATGATAAACAGAAACAGATAGGCCCGCCTGACTGGTAAATCGGTCGTGGCTTCTTGGTTACGGAGAGGATGCGATGGAAAAACAACAGGACTGGAAAAAGGCACTAAAGGCAGATCCAACCGAGTGGCTGCTGGAGCCGGATGACCCCGGGGTAAGGTACCTGGCCTTGCGCGACATAGTTGAAGCTGATTGACAACAGTGCCATACATTATCTGCTCTCAAACACTACCCGGGTTTTTTCTATAAAGTCCGTATGATTAGGGCGCACCAGCATCATAAACAATTTTACCGCCAACGACAGTCATTAAATTCTGTATATCTCCTATCTCCTTCGGGGAAATAGTCAAGATATCTTTGTCCAGAATACAGAAATCAGCCAGCTTGCCTACCTCGATAGAGCCCTTAATATCCTCCATATGGTTTAGCCAGGCACCCTCAATGGTGTACATGCAGATGGCTTGCTCCGCGCTAAGCCCTTGGAAAATAGCCCCCTGTATCCCCAGTTTCCAGTCTGGCCCGGCACAAGGAGCATCAGAGCCTCCAGCAACATGAACGCCACGATCAATCAACTCCTTTAATCCCGATGACATTGATCCTGTTGGCATAGCTGGCATACCGCCAAACAGTTGCATAAGTTCAAGCATCATACCCGGCTGGGTCGAAATACCAATATCGCATTCAGCCATACTTCTTGCCTTTTCTACTGATATGGCGGCACCATGTATAATATAATGGCGTAGACCTTTCGGATTATTATGCTCAGCCTTGATGAAGCTGTCGGCGCAGACATCAGAGGCTCTGTCACCGATAGCATGGATACCTACCTGAACACCGAGTTCATGGGCATAGGCGATGATGTTTGCCAGAGATTGGATGCGTTCTTCGTCTGTCTCTCCAGGCGAATTAAGAGTCCCGTAGCTGCCGTCAGGGTACGGCTTATAGTTCCAGGAAGTCCGCATCATCGGGTTGCCGTCAGCGAAGAACTTGGTACCGGATATTCTTAGCCACCCATTGTCAAAGCTGCCGTGCATGTCGGCGGATGTTAGGCCTTTTTTTATTTCGTCAATATTGCAGGTATTATAAGGGGTAAAGACCTCCAAAATGCTGACCCGCATCGTCAGCTTGCCCTCATTGTAGATTTCCTGGTAAGCGCGGATACACTCATCGTCCCAGGTCCCTTGATAATCCCCGCGGGTGCCGGGCCCCAGGGCGCCGTTGGTAATGCTGGTTATCCCCAGTGCATTGAGCTCACGCATGGCCGCCAGGGCTGCCTGTTTTTTATCCTCCAAATCATAAGCGGGAAGTGCTTTTTTTACCACCAAATCCATAGGCATACCCTTTAGTAAACCAGTAGGTTCTCCGGTGTCTCTGTCTTTGACAATCTCCCCTATCGCAGGGAACGGAGTATCCTTGGTGATGCCAACAATCTCAATGGCCTTACTGTTAAGTAAATCAACGGGTGGTAAAAAGCTAAAGTAACCGACAGTAAGACAGACTGGATTATTCGGAGATACCGGGTCTAGATCCCACCGTGTTGGGAGCTTGGCTGGGTATTGCTTATATTCCTTTATAGCATCCAAATTTAGCCCTATACCAATTATCCACTCGCCTGGTTCAACCGTTTGAGCCTTCTTCTCCACTGCAATCACGATATCAGCAATTGTCTTTATTTTCGGGTCGGTGAGATCAATTACTAAAGGAGACTTCTCACTGCCGAAGAGAATGCTATGAACATGCGTATCATTGATTCCTGGAAGCATGGTTTTACCCTTAAGGTCCAAAACCTTCGTATTCTTGCCGACTAACGTTTTAATCTCCTCATCCGTACCAACGGCGATAATTTTGTCGCCTTTCACCGCCACCGCCTGCGCGATAGAGAAGCTTTTGTCAACCGTGACTACCTTGCCATTGTAGATGACCAGATCAGCCGCTTGCTCCTCAGGAATATTCGCCGGTGACAGCCCTCTGTCGCAGGATGTCATCAGGGGTAAAGAGACTAAAAGCAGGGCCATAAGGAGACCAAGGAATAGTACAACCACTCTGTTTTTCATCGCATCCCTCCTTCGGTTCAGTGAACCATGGTTTATTGGTGCGTCGTCAGCATTTATAGCGCAACCCACGTAATAGACAATTTAGTTAATTGAATTCTTCTTATCAAGTCAAGTGGTTATATTGTAGCTTTTATCGCTTAGTGGCCCTCATGGGGAACGTCATACCTCGGCGTGAGTGCAATAATCACCATGGTGATGGCTTTGTCCACCTTCTTGAAGTTGAGGGGGCAGTGCGGCATGCCTTTGGGGAAGAAGAGCACCGTGGGGGAGGTGATAACGTACCTTTCTTGGTCCTCCCCCTGGCCGATATAGCATTCAATCTCGGCATCGAAATCCGAGATGTCCTGTGGGTCAGAGCCGAAGAACATCATGAATTCCTCAAAGTCGTGTGAGTGCGGGAAGGGGACCATATCCACGGGCTTGGTGATGAAGCGATATATGAAGCGGCAATTGGCGTTTTCGTAGTTTTCCCCTTGCAGGTCTATCCACGGCCCATGTATCGGCCCCGGCTCTATTGGTAGCGGGGTCACATACTTAGCGTACTTTCCGGCTGTCATCACTCCATTAGTCTCCTCATTGGCCGAGGCCGTAGGTGCCTTCACCGGCACTGCCGCCGGCTCTGTTGTCGGCACGGGGGTCGTGGTACAGCCAGTAAAGATGCTTACTGATAGCGCCAGTACCAGAAGCCCTGCCAGCAAAATACTTACCAACTTCTTTTTACTTTTCATTTGATTCCTCTATTTGCCCTATTCTACCACTGTCCAGGCAAAGCCTACTAACATATTCTCCAAGAAGGGTATGAAGTGGCTCTACTCTTTAGAAATGACCACAGAAGAAGATGATATGTTATCTATTTGAGTCTCCATAGTCAAGGTAATAATAGTAAGCTTGGTTGCCTATTCTGGCGTAGAGTTCAGCTACGTTTGATGTGGCATGTTTCAGAGGATGCTTGAACTCTGTAAATTGTCGGGAAATTTGAGATAACAATTGGGCGTTTTGTTGAATTATCGCTGTGGAGGTTTTATTATTATCCCAGTGCCGGGATTTTACTTAATTCAGTTTGCCAAAACTTGAAGAAGGTCATGGAAAGAGAACATCGTATTTCTGCCGGGGCTATTATCATACAGGGAGATAAGATTCTGCTTGTAAGGTATAACAATACCGATGGGACGAGTTTCCTGGCTGGACCGGGAGGTGGCGTTCTAAGTAATGAAGGCATTTACCAAGCTGTAGTAAGAGAAGTAAAAGAAGAGACCGGGCTTGAAGTTAGTCCTTACAGAGTACTCTTTGTTGAAGATTTACTTTCTCGGCGATATAGAATAGTAAAGATTTGGCTTCTCTGCAACGTTATCGGTGGACAACTGGCAAATACTCAGGGGGCGCTCGAAGAAGGCATTATCGAGGCTAGATGGTATCGCAAAGACCAATTAGAAAATGAAGTGGTTTATCCACCGGTGCTCTTAAGTCATAATTGGGACACTTTTTTCCATGATAATTGGGAGTCGAAGTATTTGGAACTAAGGATGACTAATTTCTGACTATATCTTGAGCCAGCCCGACTCGGGTAACAAAAGTCCATTCTGTGCAACTGACCTCTATTTGTGCAAGAGTTAAATACCCGGTTAGGAATTGCTCTTAGACCAGCTCCCGATAACTGGATATTTGCTAACGGATTTGCTAACGAACTTGGTGGCATGGGGTCACCAGACGATATAAAACCCCCTTATTATGCCCGGTTTTAGCTATAAAACGGCGCTACACGACACCCGAAAACACGGGGCGGGACGGCCTGCAAAGGACTGCAAAACCCCAATTCGGCGGTCCGAATCCGCCCGTCGCCTCCATCCCCTTCAAAGATGCCCGATATAAAAAAGAAAGACGGGTTGCCATTTGCTCCGGCAACCCGCCCATACCATGCCAATCACGTGCCTTACGATAAACAGGCTTCTATCTCATCCTCGTAGACGACTATCTCTTTCCTCTCCTTGCCCACGCGCACGTTATAGATATAAAAGACCTGGCCGGTACGCGGGCTTATCCAGTAGAAATTGGAAACTTCACCCACCTGCCCGGCATACAGATTAATATCATTTTCGCGCTGCGTTAAGCCCTTCTCGCTGACAGGCCGTATGATAACCCTCTGCCCTTTTACGTACCTGGGCTTTATGACATTCTGTTTCATCGTCATTTGCGCATAATAATACTAAATTAATTATTTGTCAATATTTTTTACAAAATATTTCCGCAATTTTAAGTTAATTAAATACTCAATAGAGTTTTTTCTTCTAGTGCCAGCCAAAGCCCTGCCGCAAGCCCCGGACATAAGAAGCCTGCCCGGCATGCTGTAGGCCGTCGCTCAGCGTACCGATAAGCATCATCCCGAAATTCGGCGGCGGTTTAAATGGCGTGCCTTCGATAACCCTGTCGAAATCTGCTTTTTTCAGGGTTGGGAAGTACTTCTGCGACCTCTCCAGCACTGCCTTATGGTAGCCGAGCAGCGTCTTGACATCGGGAGATTTGAATTTGGCCAGGTCGGCTGGCTTCTGGCCGGTGCCATTGTCCTTGGGGTCGGCCGGCCTGCCGAACTTTTTATGCCACCCGCCTTTAATCCAGATTTGTTCCTGACTCATGAAAGAAGAAATTTGCACGTCCTGCCAGCGTGTCAGGTGCCAGACCAGCCAGCCAATGCTGTTGCAGTCCGGCTTGGGCTGCCAGTTCAGGTCCTCTTCATCAAGACCTTCCAGCGTGTATTCCAGCGCCCTCAAGATGCTACCGTAACCACCCGATAACATGTCATGTAACTCCATAGATACCTCCTTATTGCCTCTCGTCAGCAAGATATTATATTTTATCACTTGAGTCAAGTGCCTGTAAGCGTCCGGCGCCTTAAAAAAACTTTTCCCGTAACCTGATTTGTTATATAATCTCTTTTGGGTCTCGCGCCATTTTTTCCCGAGGGTTAAATCAGATTAAAAACGATAGCGTTTTTTCCGCGATAAGAGAAATCAACGAAATATTGTCCCTCACCAACGAGCCTAATAAGCTCGTTAATATGGTCCTGGATACGCTTCCCCAGGTCCTGAAGATAGAATGCTGCTGGATACAGACTTTCAACGACAGAAAACACCAGCAGCTGCTCCTGGCCGCCGAGCGCGGTTTCAGCCCTGAAATGCGGCTGGAAGTAAATTCTATGGACATGATTCACGGTTTCAGCGAGCAAATCATCGGGCTGGGGCAAAAAATCGTCATCCCTGACCTGTACAATGATGGATTATACGGGCTATCTTCATTTAAAAAGACCGGCTATAAATGGCTGGTGGCCGCCCCGCTGATGACCTACCGGGTACACGGTATCCTGGGAATCGCCTCCCGTAACAGAAAGTTGCTTAAGAAAGAAACCGCCGAGCTTATCATGGTAATTGCCGGTCTTATCGCCCATGCTCTCAGCAAAGCTTACCTTTCCCTCAAGTCTTCAGCGCCGGAAGAGCCTGTAAAAGCGCCTGCCCGGGAAGTTGGGGAAGGACTGGAGACCCCTGATAAAAGTCCGGAAGTATCTCTGGATATAACAGATTCCGGAATCTCACCGGGAAAAACCCCCGTAAAACCCCCTGATGCCACCTTTCACAGCCATACCCGCCGGATGGAGACATTCCGCCGCTCCCACCATTGAGTCAGTGGAGTTCCTCCCATGTAATTATTTATCAAATTCCTCTCCCTCGATGCCTGCCTGCGCGTAGCCTGCTTGCGCTAAAGCTCTCGCCTGCCAGAGAACTTGTTCGGCGAGCAGGTCAGCGAAGGCAAGCCGCTCCGGCGAAGGCAGGGGAGAGGGAAGGGCGAGGGTGAATATATACATCACCCCATCAATTTATGTTAATATAATGAGAGGGTCGAAAAAAGAAAAGCCGATAATATCACGGCAGAAACAGGAGAAAGGAAAAATGATTGCACTATATATTATCATCGCTATAGCTATTGCCCTCCTTTTCGCCTCGATGAGAACAGTCAGACCAACTGCCCGGGGCTTGATAGAAAGGTTCGGCAAGTACAACAGGTTCGCCCAGCCCGGGCTTCATTTCATTATTCCCTTTAGCATAGAAAGACTAATCAGGGTGAATATCACGGAAATGATGGTCAGCTCGGAAAAACGGGAAATTATCACCGCTGACAGCCTTAATGCGGAAGTGGACTCTAACGTCTACTTCAAGGTTAAAACGGAAGAAGATAATGTGAAAAAGTCGGTTTATGGAGTCTACAATTACCGTGAGCAGATTGTCGCCCTGGCTAAAACCACGCTGCGTAATATCATCGGCACGATGACCCTCAAGGAAGCCAACAGCGAACGTAATAAAATCAATCTGGCATTGTACGAACAGCTGGCCAGAGAGACCGGACACTGGGGCATTGAAATCGTCAGGACGGAGTTAAAAGAAATTCAGCCCCCGCAAGCCGTGCAGGAAGTCATGAACAGCGTCGTTGTCGCCAATAACCAGAAAATCGCCGCCCAGGATTTTGCCACCGCCACCGAAACCAAGGCGGACGGTGAAAGAAGGGCGGCTATAAAAATCGCCGAAGGCGAAAGACAGGCGAGGATTTTGAGAGCCGAGGGTGAGGCGCAGGCGATTGCGCTGGTCAATGAGGCAGCCGATAAGTACTTTGTCGGCAATGCCCAGCTGCTGCGGAAATTGGAAGCCGTCGAAAAATCTCTGTTATCCAATTCCAAGATTGTTTTACCCACCGGCCAGAGCCTGGTGAACGTTATCGGTGACTTAGCCGGCATAACCACGAAACAACCAAAGGATAAATAACTATCTTTCCTTAATACTTGTTTCTTGGTACTTGGTATTTCCCCCTATCGGGGTGGCGTTGGAGGCGGTGCCGGTGCCGGCGGTAAAAGCGGCAGTCCTCCGGCCACATACAGGGCTTGACCCGTAACGTATGCCGCGAGTTCCGAAGCCAGGAATAAGGCGGCTCCGGCCATATCCTCCGGAGTTCCCACTCTCTGCATGGGTACTTTTTTACCCAGCATATTAAAAAAGCCGTCCCGCTCTTTTTCTGTCATCTTCCCCACCATGGCGTCATAGAAGTTTGTCCTGATAGGCCCCGGCAATATACAGTTTACATTGATGCCCAGCGGCGCCAATGCGTTAGCCAGGTCGGTGGTGAAGCCGATAACCCCGGCTTTAGCGGTATTATAATGAATCTCATGAGCCGGGGGCTGGACGGCGCCTATGGAAGAAAGATTGATGATTTTACCGTATTTCCTTTTCTTCATGTGAGGGACGACATACTTGCAGAACAGGAAGTCGCTTTTCAGGTTTAAGGCGAAGGTTTTATCCCAGGCTTCTTCGGTCAGGTCTTCAACAGGAATATGCGCGGCTATCCCCCCGGCATTATTAACCAGGATGTCTATCTTGCCGTATTTTTTTACGACCTTCTCCACGGTATCGCCGACCTGCTGGCCGCTGGTGACATCGCATTTGATGAAGATGGCGTTGCCGCCTTTTTTCTTAATTTCGGCGACGACTTCCTCTGCTTCCTTTATGGCGATATCGGCGATGGCGACGGCACAGCCTTCCTCCGCGAATTTAAGGGCCATGCCCCTTCCCATTCCTTTAGCGCCCCCGGTGATGATGGCTACTTTGTCCTTTAATAACATTTTTCCTCCTTGATTTATTTATTGAATCACCAATAACCAAGATATAAGTACCAAACAAATCTCAATATTCAATAATCAATGTCTAAAATTTTGGTTATTTGAATTTGGTTATGGGTCATTGTTTGGTTATTGTTTCTTGTTACTTGGTTATTGTCTGGTTATTGTCTCTTGTTATTTGATTATTTTCCACTAGTCCGTTGTATTGCCCACTCTTGAGTATTTTGCCGTCACGGCGACGTCCACGAACAGGACAGGTTTGTTTATCCTGGCGAAGTTTATCGGGCCGTGCATCAGGCCGGCCGGGATATATGCCGCCGTGGGCGACTTGATAATATGCTTTTCCTGCTCTTCGCCCAGCGTAATCTCGATTTCTGCATCGAAATCCCTGGCGTTATTCGGGTTTGCCGAGAAAAAGCTCAAATACTGGGGGAACTCATGCTTGTGGGGCTGGGATATCATCAGGTGGGGGCCTGTGATGTAAATGCTATCGATGGACAGGTGCCCCCCACCGAACTTGTCCAGGTGCCTGGTGCTGGTAACGTGGGAGCCCTCGTGTTTCGGGTCCTCTTTAACGACTTCCGTGGTAAGATATTTATCGTATTTCGTTTTGGCCATGTTTCACTCCTTATCTAAAATACACTTAACATAACTCTGGAAACAATTCACGCCTGCCCAACTTCGAATTGTTTCCTCATTTAATTCTTTTCACAGTGGCTTCAGGCGCGGGTGCTTCTTGATTGTGTACCAGTACGTGTTCCAGCCAACTTTATCAAGCGGTATAAGCCTGCGAAAACGCTTTTTAACCTCTGCCTCTTCGGCAATCTCGATGAAGCCCGGGGCAACATGCTCGTTGATAACTTTGACGATGGTTTCCCAGTCGACCTCTATAGCACCCCGGGGGCAAATCTGCTCGCAGTACCAGCACCTGTCGCACCTTTTCCTTTGAATCGGCGGGGATGTGGACATATTAATGCTGTTGGTGGGGCAGTTGTCTATGCAGAGTGTGCATTTGGGATACAGGCATTTCTCTCTATTGAACCTGAAGTCGAAGCTCCGCAGGCCTGTCTGCTCCAGCCGCTCGGCATTTGGCGGCGCTCCGGCCTTACGTCCCTTTTTCAATTGCCAGCTATTGCCCCGCCCCGGATAGAGCTCGTCATATTCGCTTCCTCGCGGCAATGCGGGAACCAATCCTGTGTCTCCCGCATATATCTTGCTACTTCGCTCCGCCATTTCCCTGCCGAAGCTTTTCGCCTCGTCAAGGTCGATGGCATCGGGATGACCGTCGGTAAAATAGGGCTTGGGTTTCTCCGGCATGGTAACGCTGCAGTACCAGTTCTTCCAGCCGATAACGGTGAGGCCCTTCTGTGTCATCATGGGCACCACCCTTGCCAGGAAGCGGCCGGGGAGAAGGCCGTGGGTGCAGAAAGCGAAACCGTGCTTCCCATCCACGGCGTTCATGCTATATTCGATGAAATTCATGAGATTGGCCGGTTCCCGCCGGTGCCAGACCGGGGCGCCCAGTCCGATTAAATCATATTCGGCCAGGTCTCCGGTATCCACGTCCTGCAGTCGGGCGAGGTCACAGGGCATGAGTTCACTAATGCCGGATTGTACAGCCTCGGCAATTTTTTTGGTATTTCCCGTCTGTGAGTAGTAAATTACAATACTTTTCATCTTATTTTAAAGGTGTTTAGTAATATTCCTGTTTTTTATAATGTGTCTACACTTTTACTGTCATCCTGACCCCGATGCAATCGGGGGAAGGATCCGCATCCCTCCCGTCAAAGAACGGATTCTTCAGTCGCTGCGCTCCTTCAGAATGACAATCATATAACACCTTTCATGTCGATTATTGCGGTATCATCTCCGGCAGGCCCGGCAAAGCGGTGGTCATCCACCTGGTGGCATCCCTGCCGATGAAATACATGTCTCCAATCATGGTAAACGGCGCTTTCCCGCCTTTGCATCTTACCATAGGATGGACGGCATAGACCTCATCGGTCAGGATGGTCCACTCCATGTAGTCGCGCTCATGGGGACCGGCGGTAATATAGGGGGCGTCCCCATAAGACAGCCCGACGGCATGGCCCAGCTTATCGCATTCGAAACCCCAGTCGTTTACCAGATCCTCAATTTTTTGACCGGCTTCCGTAATTTCCAGGCCGGGGCGGAACTCCCGCACTATCATCTGTCTCATTTCAGCCCAAAGAGAGAACATTTTTTTGTACACCCCCTTGGGTTCCTCCCACCAGTAACCGCGTATCATTTGAGCGCCATAGCCCGCGTTACGGGTGAACTCCGGGGAAAACGTCACCGGGTTCGGCTTCTGTATCACCGTCGGGCCGGGACGGTAAGGATAAGCCGCCTCCGGTCGACTGTGTATTAAAATAATCCTGTCGATAATATCGTGGGCGGTCAGGACTTCATTGGCTTTATTGACGACCTGTTCTTCGGTGAGGCCGGGCTTCAAATTAGCTAGGAAGGTGTAATGGGCCAGGTCAGAGATGCGGATGGCGTTATCCATGATAGCCAGCTCCTCGCGGCTCTTGGGACCTCTTATTTCACCGAAAAGACGATGCGCTTCCACGAGCCTGACATCGGGGCAAAGCTCGGAAAAAGTCTGGTATTCGAACACCGGCCAGAAGCGGAAGCTGTCTATACCGACCTGTGTTTTCTGGTGATTGAGGTCGATTATAATTTTAGCCGCGTCTATGGCCAGGTTAAATGAGGAGCGGATATTCTCCGTTTCCACCCAGCAGCCCTGTTTGACCAGCTGCTCGCCCGTCATGCCCGTGTTGCTGGGGATTAGAAAAACTGGCTCGCCATCGACCGGGAAAATCACCATGTTCTGCTTGCTGCCCCAGATATGCGTCAGGTAGTGGACAGGCACGCCCAGCTGGGTGCCCCCGTAGACGATAAGCGCCGAAAGCCCGGCTTTCTGCAACGTCTTCCGCAGCAACGACCAGCGGCGTCCTTTTTCTTTCAGACTAAGTTCCGGCATGGGTCACCTCCCCTCGGTATTGTCATTCTGACCCCGATGCAATCGGGGGAAGAATCCGTCTCCCAGGATTACGGATTCTTCGTCGTCCGCCTGAAGCGGACTCTTCAGAATGACAAAAAATAATAATTACCACTCGCGTTTCATCTTCTTCGCCAGCTTGAGAACCCTCTCCTCGCTTTCATAGCCCTGGTCGATAAACAGCAGATTGTCTCTCTCTTCATCGGACACCAGCTCCTGGTAAGATTTCTCCGTGTGTGTGGGCGATTGTTCGACGGTTACCATGATAAACGGCCTCGTTACTTTTCTAATTATCCAGGGTCCATGTATAAAATCGGCAGGTAAATAGACCAGGTCGGAGGTAGTGAGAATGTGCTTTTCCAGCTCCGGGCCCAGACAAAATTCAACCTCGCCGCCCAGGTCCAGCGGATTTTCCGGGTCTGTCCCGAGATGTATCACTACTTCGGGAAATTTATGTTTATGCGGTCCGTGCCCCATCTGCTCCCATGAGGAAACTCCGGGCAATCCCTGGGGAACGACAGGTACCCAGTGAATGTAATACTGGTGGCTGCCCAGATAGGCGTTATTATTGACTTTATCATCCGCAAAGGCTACAATCGCACCGGTGCCGGCCGGGTTCCACGGCCTTGGTCCGGATAAAATATATTTGTCGTATTTTGTTTTCGCCATTTTCTTGCTCCTTACTTTTTGGTTACCTCGACAATGCCGGCGTCAGCGTCAACCTTAACCCAATCACCGGTCTTGATTACCTCCAGCGGGTTTTTATCCAGTTCGGTCATGGCCGGGGCGTGTAAAAGTACAGCGGATAAAGCGGCCTTGGTGGTCATATCGTTGAAAATAAGAGCCTTGGGCGCGGTGCCTACCAATCGGGTAGCATGGAATGCCATCGATGTCCCCGAAGAACCCTTGGTCCCGGGAAATACGAGCACCTTGTCCTTAAAACTCTGCCCTCTTAACTCGTGGCGCCTTTCCGTAATGATGCCTTTAACCGCGTCAATACCGCCCCATCCGGATATGGTATCTCTGGTGACGAGCGCTTCGCCCTCAACACAACCGCCAACGACTTTCCGGCCGTGAAGCACTATTTTCTTCATTTGAGTTCTCCCTTCCATTTCCCGGTGACAGCCGCCTCGATACAGTCTTTTTGCGAACCGAACCAGGTAGGGAAGCCGAGCATAGCGGGCATATAGTGCGCGTGTTTGGCCGAATCGGTAGCCGCCGTCTTGACACCCTTGGGTGAGATATGGCTGATGCAGGGGCAGGTATCGGTCATCAGGACAGCTCCGGCTTTTTTAATAACGTCCGTCAGTCCTTCCTGGTCGGCGATAGTTTTGAGCGCATGCGGCGTAAAAATCCAGAGGTTAACGTTAGCGTGGACATGCTTGCCCTCCAGCAGCCGGGCCGCGTTCCATACCTCTTCCAGCGTATAGTGAGGGCAGCCCAGCATAATAAAGTCGACATTAGGGTCGGTGGCAGAAGTCAGGTTGTCATAAGCCTTCTTCCTCTCCGCCTTACCGAATTTCAGCTTCGCGACGGGTTTTTTCTTGCCGAAAGCCTGCTCCAGGGAATTCGCTTCCGGCGTGAAGCCGACGACGTGGTACAGCTCGACGCCGCCCGAAGAGGCGGCCGCGGCGCCGTGATGCTTAAGCCGGGCGATATTGGGGGCTTTACGTACACCATTAATCACGGGAACGTGCTCCTGTACTATTTCCCCGACGTAATAGCCCAGAAGACCCCAGTCCATAACGCTCTCCGGCTGGTATTCAACCTCCACCAGATGCGTGCCCAGACGGTTTTCATCGAGGTGATAGCCCCAGTAAGGCGTTTTGCCTACCAGCATGGAGGCCGTGGCGCTCTCCATCCCCTCGATATTGGTGCGTCCGCCCAGCACGGAATTGCAGTAGATGACGGCCGATGATTCTATCCAGGCGCAGTGCTCACCCATGACAGGGACATTGCCAAGAAGGTAAGGGGTACAACTATGCATAAGCTGCATACCGATGCGGGCGCAGACTTTTTCCGAGAGGACGCCCATTTCATGGCGTTCGGGGGAGATGCCCTGGATTTGCCAGTTTTCCGGGTCCATTTCCCGTATCAGGCGGCAGGTGTAGACCTTAGCGCGGGGGATTTCAAAGGGCTCATCGCTATCAAGGTACATGCGTGAGAGGGCGGCGTCAACTTCATTTATTGTGGCCCCGGGTTTCGGCGCTGTGTAAGCGCCGGCGGAAATCGAAACACAGACGTTGTTAGTATCGACCAGCCTCTCCGCTCCCAGGGCTTCCCCGTACTTTACGAGCAGCTCCATGGCCTTCTGATAAGCAATGCCTTCACTGCCTTCCAGCAGAGCCTTTTCTTCGTCGGTCAGTTTCATATTACGTTTACCATCCTGTATAAAAATCCCCCTCATATCCCCCTTTACAAAAGGGGGAGGTTACGGATTGCTTCGGTCTCTGATGTTCCCTCGCAATGACAGGGAGGCAGGGACTGGATTCCCGCTTTCGCGGGAATGACATCTATAATTAATCGAAGTCTTCCCAGCGCGCCGGCCATCCTGCCCCTTTATCAGCCTGGAGGGCCAATTTAGCATATATTGCCAGCAAACCGGTTACTTTAGACTGGGAAGGCGGCTTCCATTGCGCCTTTCTTTTCTTCATTTCCGCTTCAGATACCTCAACGTCAAGCTTGCGATCGGGGATGTCCAGGTTAATGCGGTCACCATCTTTGAGCAGAGCGAGCGGTCCGCCCACCTGGGCCTCCGGGCAGACGTGGCCGATAGAAAGGTAGCCCTGGGTGAACCCTGAGAAACGACCGTCCGAAACAACGATGACGTCCTGGATACGTTTTACTTTGAGCATTGACAACGCGCTCAGGCATTCTGTAAAGGCGGGACCTCCGCGGGGGCCCTGGTAGCGAACGACGAGGGCATCGCCGGGCTTGACCTTACCCTGCATGGTCCCTTCGGCTGCCGCTTCCAGCGAGTCGAAGACGCGGGCGGTATAAACCCTCTTCAGCAGGTCCTTGTTCTCGACGACGGTATGCCGGACAACGGCGCCTCTCGGGGCAAGATTGCCTTTAAGCACGGCTATCGCCCCTTCCGGCCAGATAGGGTCCTCCAGAGGTTTTATTACTTCGATATCGTCACATGTTACGTCTGCCAGATTTTCACCGACCGTCTTGCCGGTAACGGTGATGCAGGTCTTATCGAGGTATTTCTCGATGCGTTTCATGACTGAAGGCGTCCCGCCCGCTTTATGGTAATCATAGAGAACGTGCGGGCCCGATGGAGCTACCGCGCACAGGGCCGGGACCCTGCGGCTTACCTCGTCCCAATCATCGAGAGTCAGGGGAATTTCCGCTTCATGGGCATAGGCTTGCAGGTGCGCCACCGAGTTGGTGCCGCCGCATATCGCCATGTCCACCGCTATGGCATTTTTTAATGAATTAAGAGTGATGATATCCCTCGGTCGGATATTCCGCTTGACCAGTTCCAGGATTTTTTCTCCGGTCTCCTTGGCCTGCCATATTTTCTCGGCGGAAACGCCGGGAGAGGTGCTGGTACCAGGCAGGGCGATGCCCATCCCCTCGGTGAGCACGGCCAGGGTATTTCCCGTCGTCATCTCGTTGCAGGCCCCGGCGGAAGTGGCGCAGCAACTGGTAATTTCCTGCATTATCTCGCCGATTTCTTCAATAGAAAGGGGTTTATCCTTATCCATCATCTTTTGCTGCACGATGGACTGGCCCCTGACGAAGCCCAGGCGTGCCCCTTCATAGTCCGAAGGCATCATCTGCCCACCGCCGATGAAAATAAAGGGTCGGTTCAGGCGTAGAGCGGCCAGAATCAACCCGGGGATAATCTTGTCGCAGGAAGCCAGACCTACCCAGCCGTCGCACCAGCTTATGTATAGAGAGGACTCGGCTGCCGCCAGGACGGCTTCGCGCTGGGGCATATCATAAAGCATATCGCTCTGGAGCTTATGGGGTACGGAACATAGTCCGGGAACGTTGATTTCAAACGGCATTCCTCCTGCCATGCGGATGCCGGCCTTGACCCCATCCGCCACTGCCCTGAGATGCACGTGACCCGGCGACTGCTCGCTCCAGGAATTGATAACGGCAATCCTGGGAAGCGAAAGCTCTTTGGCGGTAAAACCCATTGCCTTGAAGATGGCGTGATGGCCATAAGACCTGAGGTTAAATGCGGGTGGTGTTGTCATAGATGCCTCCATGAAATTAAATTGCGGTACACACATTCTAGCAAGTTATGAAAAAGGGGGCAAGGAAGATATTTTATAGTGGTATCTTGACATTATATCATTATTTATGTTATTGTTTACTAAGTAGACTAAAATAGTCAACAATACTTTTACCCAGAGGTGAGTCGATGAAACTTTCTACCAGGACACGCTACGGGACAAGGGCTCTCCTGGAACTGGCTCTTCATGAGGGGGAGGGGCCGGTTTTTCTGAAAGACATCGCCAGGCAGCAGCAGATTTCGTTGCCTTACCTGGAGCATCTGGTCACTCCTTTGATTTCCGCCGGCATTATACGAAGTACCAAGGGACCTAAAGGTGGGGTTACACTGGCCAGGAAACCGGAGGAGATAAAGCTGAGTGAAATTACGCAACTTCTCGAAGGCTCGGTGACCCCCGTTGAGTGTATCGAGCATCCAGAGGTTTGCAGCCGTTCTGAACTCTGCGTCACTCGTGAAGTCTGGAGTAAACTCAAAGACGCGATGGATAGTGTCCTGGAGTCCACGACCCTGCAGGACCTGGTGGAAAGGCAGAAAAAGAAAGGCCATCCCGAAACATCGATGTATTACATATAAAGGGGGCAGGGAGATGGTGGTATCGATTCAGGAAATAGAGTATATAAATTATAAGACGATTAAAATACCGAAGCTGACCAGGGGTATCGCCCGGGACTGCTCTGAGCTGATAGGGAATACGCCGCTCGTCAGGCTGAACCATATAACAGATGGGGCCGGGGCGGAGGTGGTTGCCAAGCTCGAGTCCTTTAATCCCATCCATAGCGTCAAAGACAGGATAGGCGTGGCGATGATTGTCGACGCCGAGGAAAAGGGGCGGATTAAAAAAGGCACGGTAATCGTCGAGCCTACCAGCGGCAATACCGGCATCGCCCTGGCATTTGTCTGCGCGGCTAAGGGGTACAGGCTCATTCTTACCATGCCTGATACGATGTCGCTGGAGAGAAGACAGCTTCTTTCTATTTTCGGAGCCGAGCTGGTACTGACCCCGGGTTCAGAGGGGATGACGGGGGCCATCAGAAAAGCCGAGCAGCTTGTGAAGGAGAACCGTAACTATTATATGCCGCAGCAGTTTAAAAACCCGGCCAATCCTGAAATACACCGCCTGACAACCGCCGAGGAAATCTGGAGGGACACGGGCGGCAGGGTGGATATCCTGGTCAGCGGCGTGGGCACCGGCGGAACGATTACCGGCGTTGCCGAAGTACTTAAAGCCAGGAAACCGGGATTCAAATCTATAGCCGTTGAGCCGGCTGGCTCTCCGGTACTTTCGGGAGGGAAACCGGGGGCGCATAAAATTCAGGGGATTGGCGCCGGCTTCGTCCCGGATGTCCTCAGGGCGGAACTGATTGACGAAATTATCACCGTGAGCAATGAGGATGCAGGAGCCACGGCGCGAAGGCTGGCAAAAGAGGAAGGGATACTGGCGGGTATATCGTCGGGAGCCGCCGCCTGGGCAGCCTTGAAAGTTGCCGGCAGGCCGGAAAATACGGGCAAACTTATTGTCGTTATCCTGCCGGACACTGGTGAACGTTACCTGTCCACATGGCTTTTTCAGGAGCCGTCCACGTCCTCTCTAAAATAATGCAGAATTACATTAAGGAATTTATATGAAAATAGATGTAATCCCAGGTGATACTTTTTTAAAGGACGAGAATGATAGCGCTTTCTGGACTTTATCCCCCGGGGCGCCCATTACGGGTATTGGACGGGAGGTGATAAACCTCTTATGGACAATGCGTTGCCCGTAAGGGCTTTCAGGACGGAATAAAATAAATCCAGAAAGGTGAAATTAATAATGAAAACAATAGCTGAAATCAACGAACGTATACGTCAAGGCCAGGCAGTGGTGGTGACTGCCGAAGAAATAATAGATATCGTTAAAGAGAAAGGAATTCAGAAGGCGGCCAGGGAGGTTGATGTGGTGACCACGGGGACTTTCGGTCCTATGTGTTCCTCCGGCGCCTATCTTAACGTCGGGCACACGAAACCGCGCATCAAGCTCGGCGGCGGCAGGGTTTATCTCAACGATATACCGGCCTATACCGGCTTCGCCGCCGTGGATATCTACATCGGATGCACGGCGCTGCCGGATGATGACCCGAGGAACCGCGTACACCCCGGCGACTTCAAATATGGTGGGGGCCATGTCATCGAAGAGCTTGTCGCCGGCAGGGATGTCCGGCTGGTCGCTGCCGCCTATGGCACGGATTGCTATCCGAAAAAGAAGCTGGAGACCCTGATAAATCTCAGGGACGTCAACGAGGCTGTCCTTTTCAATCCCAGGAATGCCTACCAGAACTACAATGTGGCGGTAAATTTATCGAATAAGACAATTTATACTTATATGGGCGTCTTGAAGCCCAATCTGGGGAATGCCAACTACTGCAGTGCCGGGCAGCTCTCCCCGCTCCTCAACGACCCCCTTTACAAGACCATCGGTATCGGTACGAAGATATTCCTGGGTGGGGGCGTCGGCTACGTCGCCTGGCAGGGCACCCAGCATAACCCGGGCGTGCCGCGGGGGGAAAATGGGGTTCCGCGGAAACCTGCTGGTACGCTGGCGGTCATCGGCGACTTAAAGCAGATGAAGTCGGCCTGGCTCCGCGGCATCAGTATGCAGGGCTATGGTGCCAGCATGATTGTCGGCATCGGCGTGCCTGTCCCCATTCTTTCCGAGGAAATTCTGAAGTATACCACGGTGACGGACGCTGATATTGTCGCGCCAATCGTCGATTATTCCGAGGCATATCCCCAGAGAAAACCGGACGTCCTGGGAGAGGTCAGCTATGCCCGGCTTAAAACCGGCAAGATAGAAGTGCGGGGCAAGCAGGTGCCTACCTCCTCCCTGTCCAGCTACCCCGGGGCAGTTGAGATTGCCCAGATTCTAAAAGAGTGGATACAAAAGGGAGAATTTACCCTGACCGAGCCGGTGGCGCCGCTACCGGGTTTAGAATCTGGCATTGCTGTCAAGAGCCTTGAGGAACGTAATATAGATTAACTCTTGTCAACTGGAAAAGTATAAGTGTCCCGGGGCAGGGTAGCCTCGAAAACACAAAGCCCTGTCCCGGGCGGTGTTATTTCATACCTTGAAAAGTAAGAGGAGGAACGATGGCAGCTAACGAAATGCCCGAAATCGGGAAAATCTCCCCGGAAATCTTTAACGAGTTGATTTTTCCTCGTCTTGGAGCCAGGAGCGATAGCATTCTGGTCGGCCCCCAGCATGGCGTGGATGTGGGTATCGTGGAGATAGGGGGCAAGGCGGTATCGTTTACCACCGACCCCGTTTTCATCGTGCCAGAATACGGCTGGGAGAGGGCTGCCTGGTTTGCCCTTCACATCATCGCTTCCGACTCCGTCACCAGTGGACTCAAGCCGAAGCTCTTAAGTATTGACCTGAATTTCCCGATGGAAATGACCAAAAAACAGCTGGAGATAGTCTGGGATATCATTCACCGGGAGTGCGAGAAACTGGGGATAACCGTTATTACCGGCCATACCGCCCGGTATGAGAACTGTCATTACCCCATGGTCGGTGGGGCTACTATCGTGGGCATCGGCGAGCTTGATGAATACGTTACTCCGGCGTTCTGCCGAGCCGGCGATAAAATAATCATTACCAAGGGGCCAGCCATCGAGGCTACCGGCATTTTTGCGGCCATGTTCCCATATATTATCGAGAAGGAGTTTGGGGCGGAGTTCAGCCGGAGGGCTCAGCAGATATTCTATAAAATGTCGGTTGTTGAGGATGCTTTGACGGCGGTGGGTGTCGGCGTCCGGGAGAGTGGAGTCACTGCCATGCACGACGCCACCGAATGCGGGGTGTGGGGCGGACTGTATGAGCTGGCGCAGGCCGCCGGTCTGGGAGTCAGGATAGAGAAGGATAAGATAATTGTGGAAGAGAGCGTCGCCGGGGTATGCCGGCTGTTCGATATCGACCCTTATACCTCAATCAGCGAGGGCACATTGATAATCGCCTGCAAGGAACATAAAACACAGGATATCGTGAAGGCGCTGGCCAGAAAGAGTATAAAATCATCTGTAGTCGGCGAGCTGACCAAGCCGGAAAAGGGAATGGTTTTAGTTGAAAAGGGCAGGGAGAAAAAGCTGGAACACCCTATCGTCGACCCGTTCTGGAGGGCTTTCTACGGCGCTCTTGAAAAATATAAGTCCTAGGTAATAGTTGTTGCATATTCATTTCTCAACTCCGTTAAATTAATATTATTGAGATTGTTTAATAATAGTCTGATGTCATTCCAGCCTTCTCTCAATTGTCATTCCAGCGAAAGCTGGAATCCAGCGGTGGAGAAAGGGCGGCCTGGATTCTCGGGTCAAGCCCGAGAATGACATCACTAGATAATCTCGTTTTTTCTGCTCGCCAGTTAGTTATTTCCTCACGAATGAGATAAAAGTCATTTTAAATAACCCCATTGAATATTATACTGATAATGAGTAACATAAGAGGCGTATTAATTTCTCTTGGTCTATAGATATAGATGAGGAGGTAGATATGAGGAAGGTATATCTGGACAATGCTGCTAGCACTCCCCTCCTCCCCGAGGTACGGGAGGCGATGATGCCTTATCTGGGGGAGGTCTTCGGCAATCCGTCGTCTCTGCACGACTGGGGAGACGGGGCACGGGAGGCTGTAGAAATTGCTCGCGCTCAGGTTGCCGACCTTATCGGGGCAAGCCCCGAGGAGATAATTTTCACCAGCGGCGGTACCGAGAGCAACAACTTTGCGGTCAAGG
>CAYQZZ010000012.1:0-40763 GCA_964422155.1 uncultured Dehalococcoidaceae bacterium
GCGGACAGACCTGGGCGCAGCGCCGGCAGAGGTTGCAGCGATAGCTCAGTTCGTAGAGACGGGTGAGCGTAGCCCAGTTAAGTTCTATATCCCCCCGACCGAGCCTGGAACGCAGCTTCCCACCGGGCCTGGCGTATTTATCGATAAGTCGGCGGAAGATTTCCGAGCGGTAGGTAGGGCGATAGAGGTCATTCTTGCCGCTGGCGACGTAAACCGGACAGGCATCATTGCAGGTCTGGCACCGGGCACAGTAGTCCAGAGAAAGAAGCAGGGGCTGGAGAAAAGTCCAGTTATTCTCCTTGCTCAGGAGCTTTTTTAGTCCCGAGACGAACTGCCCGATATACTTTTTTTCTTCCTCTTGATTCTTCGGCTTCGGCAGGGCAAGAGCCACGAAGCCATCGAGATTGCATACCAGTCGTTCTCGCTGGTCTCCGGTAAGCTGCTTGAATCCCGGCAGCCCCTCTATCCTGTCATAGGGCGGCGGCAAGGGCATCAGCTCATCGATATTGAGCTCGGTGAGCTGAGTATCTCCGTCTTTCGAGATATCGGTTATTTTAAGGTTTTTCTTCATGATTCATTTTTTCTGATGCTATTTCCGCCCAGGTCCTGCCAGGGGGGATATGGGGGGCGGACCAGCTTACCTGTTTATTCAGCATCTCTTCTATATCTTTCTCGATTTTATTTCCTCTCGAATTCGGCCGGTCGTCCCACCGCACCCACAAGTGGGCAAAGAACTTGGTGATATAATGCAGTGAGCGCGTGAACGGCAGGTAGATGAGAAACAACGCAAAAAGAATAATATGAGCGGCCGTCGCATACTCAACGGATGCCGGGCTCAGTGTAACCAGCCCTTTCCAGAACTCCCTGTATTGAGAAAAGGTTGGGTCCACAAAATACCAGGAATACAGGCCGCTTACAAAAACAACCAGCGTAAAAAAGTAATTAAAGTAATTCTGGGGCGTAGCGAAGACTTTTAAATCTCTATCGGTCAGTCTTTTTACGAGCAGACCGATACTCCCTAAAAACCCGGTGATAAAGCTGATGACCCCCGTAAGCAGGATTACAAAATAAAATATCCTTCCCAAGATGACAGTAGATTCGGCGGATACCGGGATACCGGCGACCATGACCAGCGCACCGAAGAAACAAAGTATATGAAAAGCGACAATCAGTATGAACCCGATATGCCAGGGGAACAGCGCGAGCCAGTATCCGGGGTTGCGTTCAAAGTATTCGCTGAATTTGAAGTTCTCCTTCAAAAGAAAGAGAATGCCCTTCCGTAAAGCCCGGCGATGGCTTTTCTTCCATTGCGCAATATCCTCATAATAAGAACTGCCATATTTGCTTTTCGGTTCGTGAATTACCGGATACAGTTCCCACCTCAGATGCAGGGGCATCCTGGCAATTTTAATCAACTTCACGGAATACATCGCGATAATGAACACATAAGCAAAATATGTCAGAACGACTAAAAAAACACTCATTCTACCTCTGCACCTGAAAAATAAGAGTTGTGAAAAGCCGGCTGCTTTACTTCATGCTATCGATGATGAAACCCGCCGCCAGCCGGCAACCCATTCCCGGCGGCAGACCACACTTCTCAAAACCCTTCTCACCGGCGAAGGTCATCATGGCTACGTCGCTTTCCCCGGGATTAAGTCTCTTCCCCAGAATCACCGTTTCTATGATATCAGCGCAATACCAGTGACCTACCGCGTCTTCGAAATAGGCCATAAATTTCTGGGCGATTATCATAGGGTTTCTCAAAGGGTCATTCATTATGGATAAATCCAGCGGGTCATCGCTGCCGAAATATAGTCCGAAGGTAATCAGGCTGCCGGTGATGCCCCCGCACATCTCGCCGGTCCCTCCGATGCCAGGAAACGTAGTCAAAGCCTTGATAATTTCCATGTTGCCCAGGCCGAACTCCTCCATCAGGGCCATCGCCGTGCCCTGGGCGCAGTTCTTGAAAATAAAGTTGTATTCCTCGGCCCGCAACTGTACGCGGTCGAGGATTTTCTCCTTGTTAGCCCGCATCTCTTTCGGGTCGAGTTTCTTCCTGGGAATTCCGTTCGCCTTCAGCTTTTTCACCCTGGCCTCGATGGCCGGCACGTCCCAGACTCTTACCGCCAGTTCGTCCACCTTTTTCTTTAAGGCCTCATAGTCTGTCATGAACTAATTACCTCCTTGTCCATACATCCGTTATAAATGAATGCGTCATAATTAAACTTTCTGGAAATTAAGAAATACATTATTATAAGTTTCTATTTTCTAAATCTATCGTCATTATAAGATATCTTAAATAGAGTTGACAAAGACTTCATGACAAGGTGTAAAATCATACTAACGTATTACAGGCAACAGGTACCAGAGCCGGCGCCAGCAAGTAATGCGCGATAAAGTCATGAGAAGGGCGAACAAAACCGAAAAGGCGAGCTTTGAACTAAACCCGCCGCCGATTCCAGCTAAAGATATCAGGGAGACCATAACCACAGATGTTGTGGTCGTGGGAGCTGGAATAGCCGGACTGACCGCGGCACTCTCGGCCGCCGAGGCCGGCGCTAGGACTGTCCTCATCGAGAAGGGGCCTACCTATAACGTTCGCGGCCTGCATAACGCCGCCATTGCCAGCCGACTGCAGCAACGAGCCGGGATTAAAATCGACCGGGAACAGGTTATCTCCACGATTATGGAGTGGGGAGCTTACCGGAGCGACCAGAAACTGGTCAAGCTGTGGGCTGATAACTGTGATAAGGTCATGGACTGGCTGGTGGACATGGCAGAGGCAGCCAACATAGAGGTTGTCTTGGACCCCACCACCAAGCCCTGGTACTTCCCGAACTATCCCACAATCCATGTCTTTAGGCCAAAATATCAGGAAACTCTGGCGGAAATGCTGCAGAGTAACGCCCGGGCTCTGGGGGCAGAGCTCCGTTTCGAGACCCCGGCAGTCCGACTGGTCAGAAAGGGAAAAGGCAGGGTTACCGGCGTCATTGCCCGGAATGCTCAGGGCGACTATCTCCGGTTTAACGCCAGGAAAGGGGTAGTTCTCTGTACCGGGGACTATGGGAATGACCGCCAGATGGTTCAGAGGTATTGCTGGCCGGCCATGAGCGACCTCAAGTGCGCTTATACCACCGACCTGAACACCGGAGACGGGCACAAGATAGGCCTGTGGGTCGGTGCGGCCATAGATGACACCCCCCACTGCCCGATGCTTTTCGACTGGGCGGTTTGGAGCGAGAGCGGGCTTTCCAACCTTGCCCGTCAGCCATGGCTTTATGTGAATACCAATGGCGAACGCTTCATGAACGAGGACCTGCCCTGGGGTTACGAATGCACCCAGATTATGCAGCAGCCGGGCAAAGTCGCCTGGTCGGTATGGGACGCCAAGTATGAACGAGAGATACCTAAAATGAAAAGCCAGTGCTGTAAAAACATGGGACCGCCGACATTCTTATGGAATCCGAAGCAGCTGGACGAGGCCCTCGAAAATGGAAATGTGCTGATGGTGGAGACTATTGAGGAGCTTGCACAGAGAATGGGAGTACCCGTCAGGACTTTCAAAGCTACCGTCGCCAGGTACAATAAACTGGCACGAAACGGCGAGGACCTGGACTTCGGCAAACATCCCGACCGCTTGACCACTATCGAAAAGCCACCGTTTTACGCCTGCCAGATGGAAGCCCGTTATATGGTAATTCTGAGTGGCTTAAAGATAAATACAAAGCTTCAGGTGATAGATACGGAGAGGAATGCTATTCCAGGACTTTACGCAGCCGGGAATGTCTCCGGGTCTTTCTTCGGGAACCAGTATCCCACCACGATACCGGGCCTCACGCACAGTCGAGCCTGGACTTTCGGGCGCCTGGCGGGATTGAATGCCGCCGCCGAGAAGGTGTAAGAGAGGACAAGCAGAAGGTCCTTCCCCAGCCTCATTTTATTCCGACTTCTTTTTGGGATGGCCCGTATCCATAGTATGGTGCGAGCGGAGCGGGATTTCTTTGATAAAAAAGTTGACGATAAAAGCCAGTACCACGGCAAACAGGGCATATAAAAAAACGTGAGATATAGAAATAGCCAGCGATTCCCGCAACGCCTGCATCACCTGCGGTAAAAGCGCTGCCCCCTGTTCGCCCATCTGTCCGATAATTCCCTTCAACTGGACCTGTGCGTCTGGACTCATCAAAACCTGAGGATTATGCATCAGTGTTTCAAGCTGCTGCGGCGGTATCATCGATTTTATAGTTGAGGGAAGCTTTGCTCCCAGTTCCGCGGCAAAACGGTTGTTCATTACCGAACCGAATACCGCCAGACCCACGGAGCCACCGATAGAGCGGAAAAAAGCTGTAGTTGATGTCGCTACACCGAGTATTTTATAGGGCACAGCGTTCTGTACGGCGATAGTATAAAGAGGCATAGTTGTACCCAGGCCAAAGCCGGTGATAACCATATTCCTTACGGCAGTGCCGTTGGTAGTGGCAACAGTCATTGTAGAAAGCAGCCACATACCGACAGCCATTATTGCCACACCGAAAGCCCCCTGAATCCTGTAACGACCCCCGGCACGGGAGAGCAACTGTCCTGAAATAAAACTGCCAAAAACCACCCCCAGCATCATCGGCGTGACAAAGTTGCCGCTGCTGGTAGCGGTAGCTCCGAGGACACCCTGAAAGAAGAGCGGGATGAACACGATGCTGCCGAACATGCCGCCGGCTGTAAGAAATATCATCGCTGATGAGACAGCTACGATACGGTTCTTGAAGATGGAGAGTGGAATAATAGGCTCCTTGCTGCGCGTTTCTATGAACAGGAAAACAGCCAGCGCCACCACCGAAAAAACGAACATGCCGATAATCTGCGGCGAGCCCCACGCGTATTCCACGCCACCCCAGGATAGCGCCAGCATGGTCGGCACCACAGTCAGAATGAGCAAAACGACACCCGGATAATCGATGCTGTGCTTGAGGTTATCCGGCCGGAAGTTAGGGAAGAAAAAGATAAACAGGAGGATAACCGCAAGTCCCAAAGGGACGTTGATAAAAAAGACCCAGTGCCAGGACAGGGTATCAGTTACGTAGCCACCAAGCGTTGGGCCGACGATTGCTGATATACCGAATACCGCACTCATCAAGCCCTGGTATTTTCCCCGCACCGCCGGAGGGAAAAGGTCGCCGATAACGGTGAAAGCATTGGCCATCATGATGCCGGCACCGATTCCCTGAATACCCCGGAAGATGATAATCTGGTTCATGGTCTGGCTGAGGCCGCACAGGACAGAGGCCAGAATAAAGCTGACCAGACCTCCGATATAGAAGAACTTCCGACCGTAGATATCGGTCAGCTTACCGGTAATCGGTACGGTAACCGCCGAGGTAATGATATAGGCCGTGGTAACCCAGGTATATTGACTGAAACCGCCAAGTTCGCTGACGATACGAGGCATGGCCGTGCCGACGACTGTCTGGTCGAGTGAACCTAAAAACATGGCGAGCATCACGCCGGCAAAGGTAATAATAACCTGTTTCCTGGGTAATGAGCGTAATCCGATTGGTTGTGCTTGAGCTTCTTGTGTCACGGGAATATCTGAAGAATTCAGTTCAGCTAATCACTTTCTATTAATAAAATTATAACATTTTTAAATAATATTTTATATTGATGTCCCTAACCTTAAGCCTGATAGTCCGTTATAATAAAGGAAAGACAAAATTTGTTGATACGGAGGAAACATGAAAAAGTTAATCATCTTCTGTCTGGTCTTCATCCTGATGGTGCCCGTACTCGTCCTGGGCTGCAAATCGGAAGAACCCCCAACGCCACCGACGCCATCGGGAATGCCCGCCCTGAAAGTCGGACAGGAAGCCAAGACGATAGAGATATCCATTGACGATTTCACGGCACAAAATCATGTTACCAGAGACGTTGAGCTTAACCGCCCCGGCTCCCTGATTGTCAGCCTGGGTTCCAATCCCACCACCGGTTTCCAGTGGGGGGAGGCTGAGATAAGCGTACCGAAGGTCATAGGGCAGCAATCACACAATTTCGTCGAGCCACAGTCCAGCGGCAAGGAAGCCGTCGTTGGAGCCCCTGGCAAAGACGTGTGGGTCTTCGATTCTCTGGAAGCAGGCACAACGACCATCAAGATGAGCTATAGCCGACCGTGGGAAGGCGGGGAAAAAGACGTCTGGACGCTGACGATAAATGTGACGGTAAAATAGAAGATTTAATCAAGGACAAATACTGAAAGCAGAGGGGGAGCCGAATGGCTCCCCCTTTTTATATAGTAGCACTACACCTCCATCATGCTATAATATACCAGCGCTTAGGACTGGATGATATATTATGGATGATAAAAGCCTGGAAATGCTCGAGTTTCCCCGCATACGGGAAATACTGGCTGAATATACCTCGTTTTCCGCCAGCCGCGAGCTGGCCTTATCTCTGAAGCCGTTGCATGACTACGAGCAGATTTCTCTGCTGCTCCGGCAGACCGCCGAAGCTCGCCAGTTGCTGGCGCTGGACAGGGGTTTCTCCATCGGGAGCGTCAGGGACATCCGCGAAAAGGTCAGGCTGGCGGCGCTGGAAGGCATCCTGGAACCCCTGAGCCTCCTGGAAATCCAGCAGACCTTGGCCGCCCTCCACGAACTGCGCCGCTATCTCAAGAGCATCTCCGAAGATTTCCCTTTACTCTGGAATATCGCCGAGAGCATCGTCGAGCTTCAACAGATTGAAAAGGATATCGCCGACTGCCTGGACCCGGCCGGCGAAGTCCTGGACACGGCATCGCCCGCCCTGGCCAATATCCGGCAGCAGTTGCGGGAGACCCGCGGGCAGATACTGGAACGGCTGGAGACTATAATTAAATCGCCGCGGGGTCGCCGCTTGCTCCAGGAAGACGTCATTACCGAGCGGGAAGGGCGCTATGTCATCCTCGTCAAGATTGAGAACCGCCACGAAATTAAGGGAATCGTCCATGACATATCCAACACCAACGCTACCGTATTCATGGAACCCACGGTTACCGTGGGGCTGGGCAACGCTATACGGGAACTGGTGATTGAGGAAAGACGTGAGGTAGAGAGAATCCTGCGCCTGCTCAGCGCCGAGGTGGGGGCACATGGCGATGACATCGTCAGGAGTATCGAACTGACTGCCGAGCTCGACCTGGTGCTGGCCAAGGCCAGGTATGCCCGAAGAATCAATGCCGCCGAACCTGTCATCATCGATTCTGCTGCCGAAAGAGGAGGAGATGGTAGTAAAAAGACCTTCTTCGTGAAGCTGGTCGATGCCCGTCATCCGCTCCTCGGTGATAAAGCCGTGCCGTTCTCGCTGGAACTGGGGCGCGATTTTTCCGTCATCGTGATTACCGGCCCGAATACCGGCGGTAAAACGGTAACATTGAAGACCATCGGACTCCTCAGCATTATGGCCCAGGCCGGTATGCCGATTCCGGCAGCCGGGGAAAGCCAGCTACCTCTTCTCGAAGGCGTTTTTGCCGACATCGGTGATGAGCAGAGCATCGAGCAGACACTTTCCACGTTCAGCTGGCACATGGGCAATATCGTCCGCATCATCGGGGGGGCTACGGGGAAAAGCCTGGTGCTTCTCGACGAGCTGGGAACGAATACCGACCCCACCCAGGGCTCAGCCCTGGCGCGGGCGATACTCCGGTACTTCCTCGGTCGGGGAACGCTCACGGTAGCCACCACGCACTACAGCGACCTCAAGGCTTTCGCCCATGCCACCCCCGGACTGGAGAACGCCTCGCTGGAGTTCGACCCTGCGACGCTGACTCCTACCTATCATCTAACCGTAGGCGTGCCGGGCGGCAGCAACGCCATGGCCACTGCCGCCCGTCTGGGCATACCCCCCGAGATTATTGACGACGCCAGAAGCATGTTATCGGAAGGCAGCCAGCAACTGGAAGCCCTGCTCGCCAATCTGATGGCGGAAAAGCAGAAAATAGCCTCCCTTCAGCGGGATTTAACGAAGGAACAGAACGATTTTACCCGGCGCAATGCCGAGCTTAGCGATGAGCTTAAGCAACTCAAGACCGAGGAACGAAAAGCGAAACAGGAAGTACGGGACACCATTGTGCGCGAGGCGGCGGAGCTGCATAAAGAAATACGGCAGGCAGCCGCGGAACTCCGCAAGGAAAAGTCGGCCGCCAAGATGGAGCAGGCCAGACATACCCTGGCACGAGTGCGCGAGCAACTTGATAGCGAGGTCTGGCAGCCCAAGCCCACCGAAACACCCGAAGAAGATACCGGCACTATAAAAATCGGGGACACCGTCCAGATAAAAGAGGCCGGTCTTATTGCCACCGTACTTTCGATATCGGAAGAATCCCAAGAGGTCGAGGTGCAGGCGGGGAGGACTAAAATGAGACTCGGTCTGAGCAGTGTCGTGAAAACAACCGCAGCAGTGGACACGAGCGCCGCACCGGCAAGAATCCAGCCCGTCGCCCGGAGAGTACCGATGGAGCTTGACCTGCGCGGTAAACGCGCCGATGAGGTTGAGCCGGCGCTGGATGCTTACCTTAACGACGCCACGCAGTCGAATATCACGGAAGCCCGCATCATCCACGGTATCGCCACCGGAACGGTAAGAAGTATTGTTCGGGAGTTTTTAAAATCGCACCCCCTGGTAAAATCTTTCCGCCCCGGAGAGCGTGATGAAGGCGGTGACGGAGTTACCGTTGTCAGACTATAGCAGGGATTATATATTATTGTCATTCTGACCCGAAGGGGAAGAATCCGTTTTTCTGTTATGGGACGGATTATTACAATCATATTTCACAGGAGCGCCAGCCGTGGTACTGACATCAAAAAAGCGGACTCTCAGCCGGGCCAGAATGCTGGACTTCCTCGAAAAACTGTCCGTTACTCCCGACGAGGAATTGACGACGCTTCATTTACCACCCCACCTCCCCGCTGCCAAACTTGAGAACTTACTGACTGAAATACCCACCCCGCCTGATATCTCCACCGGGCTTACGAATATTACCTGCCGTTCTATCACAGGAGCGGTCATTTTCTGGAGCAAACAGCAGAAGTACCTGGTCATACCTCCATTTACGATTATAGAAAAAAATATAACTCGCTCTCTCGATATAAAACCACTCCGCTCTATGCTCAGTCATGAATACCTGGTTGGACTGGTGCTGGTGCGCCTGGGTTCGTATGCCATCGGCTTGTGCCATGGTGAAAAGCTGGTGAGCAGCAAGGTAGGCACAGGCCTCGTCCACGGACGTCATCGACAGGGCGGTTCGTCGGCACACCGTTTCGAACGCCATCGCGACAAGCAGATAGAGTATTTTCTCACCCGCGTCTGCCAGCATGCTAGGGAACAGCTGGAACCTTATGTCAAGTCGATGGACTATATAGTCTATGGCGGCGCCCGGACAACAATTCTACTGCTGCAAAAACAGTGTCATTTACTGGGCAAATTAGAGACACCCACCCTACCGCCCCTGCTCGATATCCCTGAGCCGCGCCAGGCGGTGCTGGAGACAGCCGTAAATCGTGTCTGGTCGAGCACGGTGTACGAATGGCAGGAGGGCTAAGAGGCTGCTTTTAAAAGAGTTTTCAACTGTTCCACTACCGGCGGTAGCACCTGCCCGATAGCCTCGGAAAAGCGCAGGTGGGCATGCTTGTCGAAAGGAGTCTCGCCCTGGTTGATGATGACCAAACGCGCCCCGGCTTCCAAAGCCACCCTGGGCATATCCGCCGCCGGGTAAACCACCAGGCTGGAGCCGACAACGATAAAAAGGTCGCACTTCTGCGAATACTGGTAGGATTCGGCCAAATCTTTAGCCGGCAGCGAGTCCCCGAAATTCACCACGGTAGATACCAGCTTACCCCCGCAGAGGGGGCATTGCCTCTCCCCCTCGACTCTATCCATTTTGAACTCGCACTTAACGCAGCGCACCTTGGTAAGATTGCCGTGCAGTTCCGCCAGCAGCTCCGGCTTGATACCCGATTTTAAGTGCAGGTTGTCTACGTTCTGGGAGATGAGGAAGGTCAGCTTGCCCAGGTTTTGAAGTTCGACAATAGCCACGTGGCCGACGTTCGGCTCGGCTCCGGTAAAGTCCTGCTGAGGTGTGGAAAGTCCTTTATCCCGCCGCGTCCACAGTCCATCCGGCCCGCGGAAATCGCGTAGACCGGACTCCGTGCTGATGCCGGCACCTGTGAACACCACCAGGTACCTGGACTCCAGCAGCCACTGCGCCAGTGTACTATTCCTTTGATTTAAGTCAGACATCATCCAGTTACTCCGTTCCAGGTTAATCTTTTTAAATAATATCTCCAGAATATCGTTACGTCAATAATACTATCGCATTGGATTTCTATATCCTGATAAACAGGATGGCCTGGCTGAAAAGCCAGGCCCATACCATCCTGAAGCTGCGATAATATTAGCTGCTATCTTTTAAGGAGCGGCTTCCTTTTTGGTGCCGCTCCGACTTCACCTGTGCCGGCTTCTTATTTTCCTTTTGTGTTTTTACTTTATGCTCGTAGACAATAGCAAGGTCTTTGATGAAACCGCATTGCAGACACTGCTCATACCAGCCATTATAGTCCCTGTCGAGATACAGGTTTCCTCCGCATTTCGGGCAACGCCCGTCAGTATTCAATCTTCCCATATCTACTTCACCTTCCTTTCCACAGGCCAGCGTTCATCTTTAACTATCCACTTTCTGTTATAGATTGCCAATACGAATGGCTCTCAAATTAGCAGTCTACCTCTTCGACTGCTAATATTATTTTAATGAAATCGCCCCTGTTTGTCAATACCCTTTTAGAGAGCGTTTAAGGCTTTCTCGGGGACGGCCCTTCGCTGCCGAACGGGCGAACGTCCGTAAGGATAAAGGGTCTATCCACTCTCGTCACGGTTAGCGGACAATGGGGGAGTCCGCCCGGTATTACTACAGCTGTCGGTGCTGTAATCACATGCTTTTCTGCTTCCTTGCCCAGCGCTATCTCGACCTCTCCACCCAGCACACTCAAATCGTTCAGGTCGGTCCCCATGAAAGTCAGGATTTCGGGCTTGGGATGCACGTGCGGCTTATCGGGTATCGGGCCGAACCGGTAAGGCGCTTTCTTCAGGCTTTCGCACATGATAAGAAAATCGAATCCGGAATCTTTACCGCGAACGAATGCCAGGTATCCGCCGGAGTCGTCCCGATTCCTCGGGCCGTAGCTCCAGGCACCCTTCCGCGAAAACGCCAGGTTGATGATATTTTCGCGGTATTTTGCCTCCCACATCAACACCGGAGTGGTTTCCAGCGCTTTTTTATTCGAAGGCAGCTTGGTCTCCGTGCATTCGGGCGCGCATGAGATTTCCATGTAAACGAACCTCTTATCCATCCTGGTAATGGTAGCCGGAAAATGCGGGAGCCCTTTAGGCACGGAGACCGCCGATGTTGTGGTAATCATGTGCTTTTCCCCCTCCTCCCCCAGGCACAACTCGACCTCGGCACCCAGCTCACCCATATCGTTGGCATCCGCCCCCAGCCAGAACATGACCTGGTCGAAATCATGCGCATGCGCCCCGTAGGGTTCCTTACCCATGTTGCCGGCCGCCCAGTAAGCCCCGTATTCGATATTAAAATCCAGCCCGAAAGACTTACCGCTTACGCTGGCGACCTGTCTATAGAATCCCGGCCCATCATCCCGGAAAGAAAGCTTTTTCACATATTTCCCGTATTTCTTTTCGGCCATTTTCAATATCCTCCCTATTTAATAAAGATTGGCAGTCTACCATATCCCCGGCAAAAGGGCCTTACGTTCTGGCGGATAATCTGGAAAAGTCTGACGGTACCACGCATGGTTGGCTCTGGCGCGCGGCAGCAGGTTGGCCACCGTCCAGAGAGCGAAAGCCAGCCCCGGTAAAGACCAGGTCGCTAAAGTCCACCCGAGCCAGATGGTTATTTCGCCGAGATAGTTGGGAGAGGACACCCAGCGATAAAACCTACTGTATGATATTTTATAGCCCGATTCGCCCGGTTTCCGCAAGCTGCGCAATGCCTGGTCGGCCTGGCGGTTAATGATAAAACCCGTGATGAAAAGCACCGTCCCGACGATAAAGCGGGGGTCGCTCAGCCAGCTATTGATGTAACCACCGGAAAATCCGTAGATGTAGCGGCCGTTGAGATAGCCGTTCATGACATTGAAAAGAAACCCGAAGCTCACGACTAAAAGCGGCATACGCCGGGCTGTACCGCGCAGGCCGAAGGGATAGATGAAAGCGCGGTGCAGGTAATGCGCCTCCCATAAACCGAGTAAAACAAAAGCAACGGCCGTATTTTTATTGCCGCCCAGCATGAAGCAAACGATAAAAACAATGGGCGCCGGCGCCTCCATGAGCACCCAGCCCAGCTTATTGCCGACGGTATAACCCCAGCCTTTACGGGTATGACGTCCGTACGGGGCCGCCACGAAAAACAGCGCCACGAAGACCACCAAGGCCAGCACGAACCAGCCCACGAGCAGACCGTTAAAAACCGTCGACTCTTTCACAGGGATTCCCCGCTTTTTGCTTTATCCGGCCAAGTAAGCTGCCCGCTCTCCTCAAACCACCGCAGGGTATCGACCAGCGTCTCCCGGAAAGGTCGCGGTTCATAGCCGAGCTCACGCGTAGCTCGCTCGTGGCTGATGTGCCGGTTACTCTTCAGCGCCCTCAGGGACACGCTGGTATAGAGCGGACGTTTTCCGTTCAGTTGACTGATAACTTTAATAAATGGGGCACCGATACGCGCCAGCCACAAAGGACAGACCATCCTGCTGGTCGCTACGCCGGTGATTTCTTTTACCATGGCTGCGATATCACACATGGATACCCAGTGCCCGGAGAGCAGGTAACTTCCTCCGGCGGATGCTTTTTCTTCGGCGAGCATGGCTCCCGCCACCACGTCGCGCACGTCTACCCAATCGAACCCGCCGGTGACGAGTGCCGGCAATCTCCGCTGCGCCATGGCCAGCAGGGCCTCGCCGAAATATGACGGCTGGTAATCGTAAGGCCCGATAATCGCCGTAGGATAGATGATGACGGCATTAAGTCCCTTCTCCATGCCCCGCCGGACTTCTCTCTCGGCGGCGGCCTTGGAGCGGTCATACGGCGGATAATGCCGGGACTCGACCAGAGGACGCGACTCGTCAACAGGAATCGCCAGAGGCTCCTGTACCAGCGCGTGGATGGAACTGAAATGAACAAGGCGGCGTACGCCGGTACGAAGGCAGGCTTCTACCACGTTCCGAGTGCCGGTGACGTTTATCGATTCCAGCATCGGCCAGTCGGCCATCGATAGAGAGATACAGGCAGCCAGGTGATAGACGACATCAACACCCTGGAAGGCCCGGCACAGCGATTCAAGGTCGCGGACATCGCCCTGGAATCTCTCGATATCTAGTCCATCAACCGCCTGGCAATTAACATGGACCAGGCAGCGTGTGGACCGGCCTTCATTAATAAGGGCACGCACCAGGTTGGCGCCGATGTGCCCGGTAGCGCCCGTTACTGCCACCGTCATTTGAACCCCATTATAGCATAGACTAGCTAGGTGTAGCCAAGACCAGGAGGTCGTTTAGAAATAATCTTTCATTGCGAGGAGTCCCGATGAAATCGGGACGACGTGCCTGCACGCCGAAGTGCCTGCCTTCGCCGAAGCGGCTACGCGCAGGCAGGCGTTACGGCACGCAGGCGTGGCAATCTCCATCAATAAATTAAACCTAAGATAGAGATTGCTTCGCCCTCGGGCTGAACTCGGGCTGAAGCCTTCCGCTTGTAGCGGAATGGACTCGCAATGACCTCTGGAGTTTTTATTAGCTTTTCTAAACAATCTCAGACCGTCCCGATTGTCACTCTCATATAAAAAATGATAGGATTAATATAATACCCTTAAGCGCCGCAACGAATTGACCGGCATAAGTCCTTCATTGAATGATTGATGACGATAATAACCGTTTCAGGCCATGTTGACAGTCGATAATGCGTCTCTAAAACAGACTAACTGACGATGATAGAAAAACGCAGCGCAAACTTCAGGTGGTACATACTGGCGCTCACCATGTTGACCTATGCCGTTATCGCCGGTGCCGCCAGGCTGTGTATGCCGGTACTTTTTAAACAGATATCAGACGACCTGGACCTGAGCATAGTTGCCGTAGGCGTGGTATGGGGGATGGACCCACTGGCCGGTGTCTTTATCGGCCTGCCGAGTGGTCTGCTGGCCGACCGCTTCGGCGTCAAACGCACCCTGACGGTAGTCTGCATCCTGGCCGGGATATTCGGTGCTCTCAGGGGATTTTCGGTCAACTTCATAACCATAGCCATCACCATGTTCCTGTTCGGGCTTATGGCGGCAGCCACGCCGAGCATTCTCCCCAAGGTAACCGCCGAGTGGTTCAGCGGGCAGCGGCTGGGATTAGCCAACGCCCTTCTCAACGTAGCCTGGTCTATCGGCGCCATCGTGGCCACTATGTTCAGCGCCACGGTATTTTCACCTCTCCTCGGCGGCTGGAGAAATGTCATGTTACTGTACGGCATCCCGGCTATAGCGCTGGGACTTCTCTGGCTTTTTACCGGCAGGGACCCTGATAAAAGTGAACTGCCGGAAACGGCTATGAGCAAAATACCTTTTCGGCAGGCACTAACGCATGTAATCCGAATCAAAGAAGTCTGGATTATCGGTCTCGTTACCCTGACCAACTGGGGCGCTAGCATGGGTTTTATCGGGTACCTGCCTCTTTACCTTCGGAATATAGGCTGGACGCCGGTCAGTGCTGATAGCGCCATAACCGTAGTCAACGGTGCCTTTGCCATCGGCGCCATTCCCATGGTACTCCTGGCGGAAAAATTCAGGGCAATAAAAGGCATGAGTCTTTTTTCCATATGCGCGCTGGCTGTCACCCTGGCTTTGTTACCATTTTTAAACAGCTTTGGAGTATGGTTGATTCTCATCTTCGGCGGATTGGGGCGGAGTGGCCTAGGCTCACTTATTAACGTCATGTTATTAGAAACAAAAGGCGTTGGCAGCACTTACGGCGGCACGGCCATCGGTTTAGCCAGTACCGTTTCCATGGTGGGCGCTTTCCTTGCCCCTCCCCTGGGTAACAGCCTGGTCTCTATCAACCAGGGCCTGCCGTTTATCTTCTGGGCATGCCTGACGGCTGCAGGAGTGCCGCTGCTCCTCCTGATAAAAAGCAAAACCGACCGCGCTTAGGATTCTAGTCAGACTCTCATTTTCCCTTTGTGATGTTTGTCAATTGTGAGGTACTTGTGACGTTCGTACTATTGTTTGTGATAGCCGTGTAAGCTACAATGATTAAACTGAAAAAAATAATAAGCTGCGATGGTAAACATTCATACTGTCAACACTACCAGGCCGAGCCGAATTGTGAAATTCAGCCCTTGCCCTCAATGCGGTCATAAGGGACTGTACCGCGTCAACGGGCAGTATTGCCGCTGCCGTTATTGCGGTATATACCTGATATCACCGCCGGGGCAGGACTCTGAGGAAAACCTGGCGCTCCCGGCTTCGTTCCGGGAAGGGAGTACAGTACGGTGAAACTGATAAAAGACCTGGTTGCTTTCCTGTGTAGCCTGCTTGATGTGCTGGCCTACCGGCTTACTTTCTGCTGAACCGCGCCTGCCGATACTAAGTCTCATCCGCCACTATCTTGACCAGTACGTGCCTGTTCCTCGGGCCGTCGAACTCGCAGAAGAAGATGCCCTGCCATGTCCCCAGTACCAGTCTCCTCTCCTCGATGAATAAAGCCTGAGAATTACCGCACAGGCTGGCCTTGATATGTGCCGGGGAGTTCCCTTCTTTATGTCGATAATTCTTATGCTGCGGCACCATTTCCTCAAGCTGCGCTGCGATATCCTCGACCACGCTGGGGTCGGCATGCTCGTTCACCATAATCCCGGCCGTGGTATGCGGCACGAAAACATGGCAAACGCCGCTCCGGACACCGCTGCTTCCCACGATGTCTCTGACTTTTTGGGTAATTTCCTGGAATTCTACCCTCGATTTTGTCTTTATGTCAACCGTATGAATCAATGCTTCCCCTGAACTCGATATTTATTCTATATCCTACACCCTGCCTTCACGGCTGGCAATAATCTGTAAAAATCCATCTTGACCTCATAACTGAAACGAGTTAAACTATAGATAGGAGAAGCGTAATGCCAATTTATGAATATATCTGCTCTGAATGTGATTCGAAATTTGAGCAACTGCGTCCACTGAGTCAGGCCAAACAGATAGCCGATTGTCCTAAATGTCATAAACCTGCCCGACGCAAGATGTCCACTTTCGCCTGTTTCAGTGCCAGCCTCGGCGGCGTGCCCAGGACCGTACCCGGAACCGGCAGCTCCTGTTCCAGTTGCAGCTCCGGCAATTGCAGCACCTGCGCTTCTTAAGTCGGAGGAGGCGCCGACTTTATGACCTTTTCCAGAAAAACCGGCATCGCCAACCTGCCCCTGCATCACGGCAAGGCGCCCAGGTGGCTGTTCGACCGCATGGTGCCGCTCGCCAGGGAAATCACCATTGCCATCGTCTCCGATTTCGGCCCGGAAGAGATGCTCCGCCGCCTTTCTCATCCCTACTGGTTCCAGGCGTTCGGCTGCGTCCTCGGTTTCGACTGGCATTCGAGCGGTGTCACCACCACGCTCTGCGGCGCTCTCAAGGAAGGTATTAAGGGAATCGAACGCGACCTCGGCCTTTTCGTCGCCGGGGGCAAGGGCAAAACATCCCGTAAGACTCCATCGGAAATAGAGACCTGGGGAGAGAAAATATCGCTGGACCCGGCGCCCTTAGTATATGCCAGCCGCATGTCCGCCAAGGTAGACAGCGCCGCTGTCCAGGACGGTTACCAGCTCTACCACCACACCTTTCTCTTCACCTCCAAAGGCTCATGGACGGTCGTCCAGCAGGGCATGAACGAGACCAACCGCTACGCCCGCCGCTACCACTGGCTGGGTGAAACCGTCACCGACTTCGTTAACGAGCCTCATGCCGCTATCCTGTCGGAGACCAGAGGAGAGGCACTGAACCTTGTCGCCAGCGAGAGCCAACCGGCGCGGACGACCATCACCTCGATTGCCACCGAAGAACCGCCGGAAAAAGTCATAGCCGAACTGAAAAGGCTGAAAACGCTGAGCCTGCCCGCCCGACACCAGATACTCACCACCGACCTCCATCCCGATAGCCTGAGTAAGATAATCCTGAGCGCCTATGAACGCCAGCCTGGGGACTTCGAGCAGCTCCTGGGACTATCCGGCGTCGGCGCCAAGACCATCAGGGCCCTTAGCCTTATTGCCGAGCTTATCCATGGCGTAGCCCCCAGCTACCGCGACCCCGCCCGCTACAGCTTCGCCCACGGCGGCAAGGACGGCATCCCCTACCCGGTGGACAGAAAGACCTACGACCAGAGTATAGAGTTACTTTCTAAAGCCATAAATCGAACCAGGCTTGGCTTGAGCGAAAAACAACAGGCCTTCCACAGGCTGAACCAGCTGCGCATAGACCGGTCAAGATAGTCCTTCCTTACCGAAAAGCAGAACTCTTGACTGGCGTTCAGTAGCGTATTAGAATGTCTTCTAGCGCAGTCAGCCCAAATGTTTGCCAATATTAAGAGGAGGTGTTCAGATGGCAAGAATCGAAGAAAGCGTGGAGATCAAGTGTCCGGTAGACAAAGTGTTCGTCTATACAACTGATGCGAAAAGTTGGCCTAAGTGGCAGCCTTTTCCAGAAGCGGAACAGACGTCCCAGGGACCCATGGGTGTCGGCGCCACGACCAGAGGGACCATTCGCATGATGGGCCTCACCATGAAGTGGACTGCAAAAGTCACGGAATACGAGCCAAACAGGAAATTTGGCAAAAATATTGACTCAGGGCCCATTACCAATGAACAGCACAACACCTACGTCCCCATAGATGGAGGCACAAAGCTTACCATTGTGTACAACATAAAAGTGGGCGGTATCATGAAGCCATTTTCACCGGTAATGGTAAGCTCGATACGTAAGGCGCTAAAGAAGGCTCTTAGCAACTTGAAAGGCATTCTTGAAACACAGACTTAGAATCGCTTACACCTCCACAGCAATACACACTGAGGAGGTAGGGATATCGATCTAAGTCACTTATCCCCAAGTGACTAAACCATGGCCCTTGTTTGGCCCGCTGCTTGACGTACTTTTATGAAACGGTACTGGGAGAAATTGGATGAAAAGCTGGTTCAGAATTTAAAACGGCTGATAGAAACATAGACAGTGATAGCAGCCAAACGTAATAATAAGGCTTGATGGCCTTAACCAGCTGCGCATGCGATAAAAGTCACTTACAACCCCCGCCAACCACTCTAAAATTAAAATAGAATATCGTACGATATCTATTTTTGCGGATGGGGGTTGCTTACATGAAGAAAAGTATAATCATCGACTCTGCCTTTGCCTTCGTCATTATTGCGACACTTGTCATCGGACTGATTTCATGTGGTCCAGGACCGGAAAAGGTCACGCAACTGGGAAGCACGGAAGTGAAAGAATATCAAGGTGTAAACCTCTCTTCAATAAATGATTTCAGAGAAAATTCCATCGCAGGCCCGCAGCACGTTGACATAGCGAATTATCAGCTACAGATTACCGGGCTGGTTAATAGTCCCACAAGCTATACATATGACCAGGTCATCAACGATTATGATAAGTATGAAAAGGTCGTTCGTCTGGCATGTGTCGAGGGGTGGGTAGTGGATATCCTCTGGGAAGGTGTCATGGTCAAAGACATACTGGCAAAGGCTGAGCCTTTACCCGGGGCCAATACAGTCATCTTCCACGCCTATGACGGCTACACGACCTCTTTCCCCCTCGAATACATCACCGGCAACAACATTCTCATGGCCTACAAGATGAACGATGTCACCATTCCACCGGAGAGAGGGTTCCCCTTCCATCTGGTCGCCGAGAGCAAATGGGGCTACAAGTGGATAAAATGGATAACCCGGATTGAGCTTTCCGATAACGTCAGTTATCAGGGCTACTGGGAGAGCCGTGGCTACTCCAATAGCGGCGATTTAGATAAAGGATTTTTCGATAGGTGATGAGGCAAGGGCATTTAGAATCCGCTCATGGTGAGCCTTCGGCGTGAGCTCAGTCGAACGCCTGTCGAACCATGATGATGTATTTATTCGACCCTTCGACAGGCTCAGGGTCGAGCGGAAATAGGTTTTTACTTCTCATTTCTAAATGCCATCCATAATCGCTCTTTGACACCTCAGCCTTAAAGCTGTTAATCTTTACTAGAAATAGCTTTGAGGCAGGTGGTCGCTATTCACTCTTCAGAACCAGCAAACAAAACAAACCCGGAGAATAAAATCAACTTCCGTTGGGCGTATATTGTCCTGCCGGTAGTTTTTCTCCTTCTCTCGGTGATTCTAGCCGCTTTTTTCTACCGTCTGCTACCCGTTGAAGTGGCTTACCACTTTCAAAATAATGCACCGGATAAATGGCTGGGCCGCGGTGCTTTCATCGCCTGGCTGGTCATCCCGCAGTTTTTCTTCACCCTGCTCTCTTTTATCGTCGTCAGGTTAGTCCTGCTGGGTGCACATTACTGGCCGGCGGAAGACACGCCGATGAACAAACTGCTGCCGGTCATGGGCAACATGGTGGCGCTGCCCCAGATTATCTTTATCTTTGCAATGCTCGATTTTTTCCTTTACAATGCTTATCAAATAAGGCTGATACCGTTATGGGTGATTACCCTTATCGTCATGATACTGGGCGGCGCTATTCTGGGCGTCTTCTTTATCCGCATTATCCGGCAGTTTCGCCGCCAGCAGAGTAAAAGCCTCCAGGAGTGATACTGATGCCAGAAAATGAAAGCAAAGTCAGCATGGAAAAGCTCGTCTCTCTCTGCCAGCGGCGCGGCTTCATCTTCCCCAGCAGCGATATTTACGGAGGCCTTTCCGGCTGTTGGGACTACGGCCCCGTGGGCGTGGAGCTGAAACGGAATGTGAAGGAAGCCTGGTGGCGTGCCACGGTTCAGGAGCGGGATGACATCATCGGCATGGATACCAGCATACTGATGAACTCTAAAGTCTGGGAAGCCAGCGGGCACATCAAGAGCTTCTCCGACCCCCTGGTGGAGTGCAAAAATTGCCACATGAGATGGAAGGCCGATGAGCTGGTCGAAAATAAATGCCCTGCCTGCGGCGGTACGCTTACCGAAGAACGCATGTTCAATACCATGTTCAAGACTTTTATCGGGCCGGTGGAAGAGGATGCCAGCATTGTCTACCTGCGCCCGGAGACCGCCCAGGGCATGTTCGTTAATTTTCAGAATGCCGTCAACACCAGCCGCAAGCGCCTGCCCTTCGGTATCGCTCAGATGGGCAAGGCTTTCCGCAACGAGATTACCACCGGCAACTTTATTTTCCGCAGCCGGGAGTTCGAGATAATGGAATTCGAGTATTTCGTCAAGCCGGGGACAGATGAAAAGTGGTTCGACTACTGGGTGGAAGAGCGTCTTAACTGGTATGCAAAACTCGGTCTCAAGAAAGAGCATCTCAGGCTCTACCAGCACCCTAGAGAGAAGCTGGCGCATTACGCCCACAGCTGTACCGATGTTACCTATCTTTTCCCCCATGGCTGGGCGGAGCTCGAGGGGATTGCTAACCGGACCGATTTCGACCTTAAGCAGCACAGCGCCGCCAGCGGTAAGTCTCTCGAATACTTTGACGATGAGACGAAAGAGCATTATATCCCCTATATTATCGAGCCTTCGGTAGGGGTCGACCGCGCCATACTCGCCTTCCTCTGCAATGCGTATGATGAGGAGCCGGACAAGGAGGAGATACGGGTGCTTTTTCATTTCCACCCGGACCTGGCCCCCATCAAGGTCGCCGTGCTGCCGTTGAGTCGGAAGGAAAACCTGGCCGCCTTTGCCAGGGATGTCCATGCCGCCCTCCGCCCCTGTTTCACTACCCAGTATGACGATACCCAGAGTATCGGCCGCCGCTACCGCCGCCAGGACGAACTGGGCACCCCGTACTGCGTCACCATCGACTTCCAGTCACTCGAGGACAATATGGCCACCATCCGCGAGCGCGATAGTATGAACCAGATACGTGTCCCCATCGCCGTGTTAAAAAATACACTGCAGGCCAAGCTGGCCGGGGAAGATTTATTCGTCCTGCCGGAAGGCGGGAAGATATGGAAAGAAGAAAAGAAGGGGGAGTAATAACAAAATCCCCATTGAGGAGGCTATCTTAGAATTGTCATTCCAGCGAAGGCTGGAATCCAGGGGAAAAAGGGGGTGTGGATTCTGGCAGGAGTTTACCTCATATACCGACCTGCTCGCCGAACAAGTTCTTTGGCAGGCGAGTACGGGGCCAGAATGACATCGTTAAAAAAGTAGCTTACATGAAATACGAAGCTGTTATTTTCGACCTGGGCGGGACATTGACATACGGGCACGCCTGGTCGGAGTACGTTGACGCCGCGAGGGAAATCGCCGCTGTTATTTCTGCGCCCGTAGATGATTTTGTGCGGATATGGTTCGAGCAGTCCGCCGGGCTGGGTACAGGAATTTATCCGAGCTACCAGGATTTTATTAAACATATCTGCCGGCAATTGCCTTTAAAAGTACCGGATAATCTGGTTAACCATGCTGCCAGCATTTCACTCTCGGTGACGAAACGGCATATCACTGTGCCGAGAGATGGAGCCATAGAAGTACTTTCTTATTTAAAGACTAACGGTTATAAAACCGGTCTTATCAGCGACTGCGGCCCGGATGTACCGATGCTCTGGAATGATACACCCTTCGCTGCGCTGATTGATGTCCCGGTTTTTTCCTGCTCGGCAGGTATGAAAAAAGCTGACCCACGTATCTTCCAGATAGCATTAGACCAACTGGCGGTCAAACCAAAAAACTGCCTGTATATCGCCGATGGTATGAGGAATGAACTGGCCAACGCCGCGAAACTCGGCATGCATTCCGTCCAGATTCTGGTGCCTGATGAAATTGACGATAGCCCCATTCGTGAAGATTGGCACGGCCCGGTCATATCCTCATTAAAAGAAGTCCTGAATCTACTAGGAGAGTAACGTGAAATACAAGGCGGTTATCTTCGACCTTTTCGGGACGCTGGTGGAGAACTTCTCGCGCGGGGATTATGAAAAAACCCTGACGGAAATGGCTACGGTTCTCGGCGCTCCGCCGGACGAGTTCATCCGCCTGTGGGCCGATACGTTCGACCGGCGCGCTACCGGCGTTTTTCACAGCGCCGAGGCATGTGTCGAGCACATCTGTCAGGAACTGCGTGTGCCGGTCACGGATGCACAGGTAAAGCAAACCGGCCGCATCAGACTCGACTACACCTCCCGCAATATCAGGCCGCGGCCAGGCTCGGTAGAGGTTCTCACCTGTCTGAAATCGAATGGATATAAGACCGCTCTCATCAGCGACTGCACCGCGGAGACACCGCCCGTCTGGCAGAAGACCCCTTTTGCCCCGCTGTTTAACGTGACCGTTTTTTCCTGTAGAGTCGGCGTCAAAAAGCCCGACCCACGTATCTACCACCTGGCTACCGACCAGCTTGGCGTCAAGCCACAGGACTGCCTCTATATCGGCGACGGCAGCAGTAAAGAGTTGACAGGTGCTTTGCAGGTTGGTATGCACCCTGTTTTAATCCGCGACCCCAATGGGTCTGTCGATGCGCACTTTATCGACCGGGAAGACTGGGATGGCACCATAATTACTTCATTACAGGAAGTCCTTAATCTGGTAAAATAAGATTATTTAATGAAAATCATCCACTTTGCCGATTTACACCTAGGTGTCGAGAACTATGGGCGCATCGACCCGGCCACCGGACTTTCCTCGCGCCTTAACGACTTTCTCGCCGCTCTAGATGAGCTTGTAAACTACGCCCTGGAAAAACGGGTAGACCTGGTCCTGTTCTGCGGTGATGCCTACAAGACCCGCGAGCCCAGCCAGACCCAGCAGCGGGAGTTCGCCCGGCGCATCAACCGCCTGGCCACCGGCAACATACCCGTCTTCCTTCTCACCGGCAACCATGATATGCCCAACGCTATTGGCCGCGCTACTACCACTGAGATATTCGATATTTTAGCCGTGAAAAATGTCTATGTCGCCAACCGCCCCGATATTTACAGGATTCCTACGGCCAGCGGCACCATCCAGGTCGTTGCTCTGCCCTGGCTGAGACGCAGCTCCCTGCTCAGCCGGGAGGATACTAAAAACCTTAACATCGAACAGGTCAACCAGAAGATGCAGGAAGCTCTGACCCAGGTTATCGGTAGCAAGGCTGCCAGCCTCGACCCCACCCTGCCCTCCATACTGGCAGCTCACGTATCGGTCGGCGCCGCCAAAGCCGGCTCGGAAACCCTGATGTCCATCGGACAGGAGCCTGTGTTATTGCTCAGCAATGTTGCCCTGCCGGCTTTCGACTATATAGCCCTGGGGCACGTTCACAAGCAGCAGGTTCTCTCCGAAAGCCCGCCGGTAGTCTATGCCGGCAGTCTGGAACGCGTCGACTTCGGGGAGGAGAACGATGAAAAAGGTTTTTACGTGGTGGACATCCTTCCCATTGGGAAGGACGGCAAAAGGCAGGTCTCTTTCGAATTTCGCTCCGTCAACGCCCGCCGCTTTCTCACCATCAGCTTCGAACTAAAAGCGGAGGAAACCGACCCTACCTCCATTGTCCTTGCGGCTATCGCCGGGCAGACAGAAATAGCCAGGGATGCCATCGTGCGCCTGAATATCAGCCTGCCGTCATCGCTGGAAGGGCAGCTGCGGAACAATGAAATCCGGGAAGCCCTGAAAGAAACCCACTACTTCACCATCGCCCGCGAGATACATCGCGAGACCCGCCTGAGAATGGGAAACCGTACCGCCGAAGAAATCACGCCCCTGGACGCCCTGAAAGCCTGGCTGGAATCGAAAAAGGTGCCCCCGGAACGGCAGAAGGTCTTGCTGGAATACGGAGAGAAGCTAATAGCCGGGCAGGAATCCGGTTCTTAGCCTCCCGGAATATTCCATGCCCGGCTGATATCACAACCCCGTTACTACCTAGGCAAGGCCTTTCTTCTGTTTTCTTTGCATTTGGTATGGATCCTTGGCATCCCAGATGAAGAACGATGTCACTACCGATATCGTCGTTACCGCGATGGCGGAAAACATGAATATCTGCTCGTAGGAATAATGGTTAGGAACCAGCCAACCGTATAGCGGCGCAAAAATTGCCCCCGTATATGACATCGTGAAGTAGTAAATACCGTAAATCGTCGCGCGGTTCTTGGCCGGGGTCTGCCCCATGATAAAGACCTCGGTGACCGGCATCCGTATGGCCTGGTTGATGCCCATGATAAAGAGCAGTGCGTAAAATGGGAAGCCCAGGGCAGTCGAACTCCTTATCCCGAAGATTAGCAGGCCGCCGATGATACCGGTGATGACAATAATTTTAACCGACCCGATACGGTCAGATATCCAGCCGCCGATGATGGTGCCGCCGAAGACCGCCGGGAGGAACATGATAGACATGATCCAGGTAACGCTGACATCGGTCGCACCCAGATTATCCTTCATGTATAACCCCAATAATGCATTAACGGATACGCCGGCGCCGCCGCCCACCACCATCTGTATAAGATACGCCCAGAGACGTCGTTTATAACCGGGCTGGGGCGGATTTTCTTCTAAAGCTCTCTTCTTAGCGGCTTTAACCTGGGCCAGGCCACCGCGTTTGGTGAGATAAATGTAGAATATTACACCGAATATTGCAGTGGGTATTGATAATACGATGAACGGGCCATGGAAACCCATCGAAGGCCAGAGTACCATGATGCCGCCGGCGATGATAGGAGCGAGAAAGAAACTGAAATTACCGCCGAAAAGGTGCAGACCTAATGCCCGGCCGCGTTTTTCCGGCTCGACCGCCGAAAGGATCATCGGTGTAGACGCAGGGTGATAGCCGGCGGTCAAGAAGCCGGTAAATGTCAATAATATCAAGAACAGGATATAGTTATTGGAAAGGCCGACCGCCAGTCCGCCAATAGCGACACCGAGAGTACCGATAGTCATCAGGATGGTAGGCCCAATTTTGTCCACCATGCGGCCGGCGGGGATATTACCCGCACCGCCGGCTAACGAGAATAAGGTAGTCACGAGAGTAGTCTGGAAGTTATTGAGACCGAAACCCGTACGTATAGCAGGCATAAGCGGCATCGGTAATGCCCCGATTAAATGATGCCCGAAGTGCGCCATGATGAACCATGGAAGAGAAGTCCACATGAAAGAGCGCTGTTTACGTGCCGGTTCTGTAATCGAAGTATCCTTTTAAGATTGGTATCCGCCCGAAAATAAACGCAACAGTATCACCAATAAAAACAATTTTGGATTTTCTGATATATCGTATTACGATGTCAAAACTGAACTCATTATACACTCATCTTGTCTAAATTACAAATAAATGCCCTCATATTAGTTCAAACTATTGACAAACTTATTTAGATATGTTACGATATATCGTAATATACTTATTGGAGATTGAATACTATGTTTCACAGGCATTTTTTTCAATTCGAGCGACACTCCCGCCTCTTCGAAAAAGGGGATTTGAAATACGTCATCCTGAACCTTCTTAAAGATAAGCCGAGCCATGGCTACGAGATAATACGCGCCCTGGAAGACCTTTTCCATGGTTTTTACACACCGAGCGCCGGCAGCGTCTATCCTACCCTCCAGATGCTGGACGATATGGGTTATGTCAGCTCTTCGGAGCGTGACGGCAAGAAGGTCTACACCATTACCGACGAGGGAAAACAATTTCTCAAAGAGCAGCAGGAAGTCATCGACAAGATACAAGGCCAGATGAAAGACTGGTGGGGTCCGCGCAATATCGAGGAATTCCACGATACCTTTCATGAACTGCGGAAACTCGGGCGACTGGTCAGCCAGAGGGCACATCATCTGGCACCGGAGAAATGGGCCAGCATAAAAGAGGTCATCTCCCGCACCTACCGCGAGATTGAGGACATCCTCGAGAAGGAATAAACAGGAATATCCCCGTTTATATGCGTTTAACTAGCTTTTCTCTAATAAGAGAAGTCTGACCTGTTCCACCTGCTCCTTAAGACTGAAAAAGCTCGACACAAACCAGCCTTCCGCTATTTTGCCGTCAGCCATACGGACTATATATATACCGTTTATCTCAATCTTCTTGCCCGACGGCGGAACATCCAGATATGTACCCAGATGAGTGCCGCGTGCGGAGTAGCGCACTACCACCTTGTCCCCCTCGGCAAAGATGTCCCCAACCTTATAAGCTAAATCCGGGAAGGCAGTTATTAACGAAACTGTGAATTTTATAAGTTCCTCAAAGGGCATATCACTTCGAGGACCATGCTCAACATAGTCGGGAGTATACACCTGCGTTGAGCCAAATCTGATGATTTTCTCCAGTTCTGCCACCGGGTCATCGGCTGCCTGTATCTGGCGCTGCATTTCTTTCTTTCCCTCGATGGATTCTAAAAAATTGCGGACGAAGGCCTTGTTCTCTTTTACAGACATGATTGCTCCTCCTTTATATTAAAAAATGGAGCCAGCGGGGGGATTCGAACCCTCGACAAGCGGTTTACAAAACCGCTACTCGAAATTCTATTGCATTTAAGTGCTATTGGTCAAATTTCTCAGCAATTATTGTCATATCTTCAAGAAGATAATCCCACCTGACAGCCGGTATCTGAGGAAAGACTTTCGGCTACCTGCTTACTGGAAGAGGCTCCAATTATTTTTTGATAACCATCAGAGTTATTTTCTTGCACTTAGTATACTATCAATAAGAGTGTTTACCTGCCAATATCTCTAGCTATAGTATCCTATTATATCCGGCTGAATTTCCCAATGGTCTTATCAGGCTCGATTTATGAGCTTATTTAGACGCTATTTTTGCTTATATGTACCTCATCGTGTTATTTCGTTTCTTTAAGAAAGGATTATTGTACTTAATATAGAGGGTGTTGACAATAAATGTCCCTTAACTGGCTATGTTTGTGGGGGCTGTTCGGGTCGATCAGCTAAGCACATCTCGGTGAATGTGCTGCTAATGCTAATTTGTTATGGCTCTTAGTTCACACTATGCCATTAAACCATGTGGGATTTAATCTTTCGAGGATATTGTAGGTGTGACTAATTGGTTTATTATGATATGTCCTATTTGATGAAACGTAATATAAGGTTTCAAGAGTTCTAGGCGAAAGTTATTTTCAGAAGTCGAAAAATAAGTGAATGTTGCTTCACTGCACATAATGGACGATTGTTGGTTTCTCTCTCATGTATTATGTAATAGAACCTTCGACTGTGCCCAGGGCCAAATGAAAAACTGATGTTACTTCGAGCATTTTGACTACTTGAAAAAGTAGGCGGGATGCCACTTGACCAATTATGCATCAGGTTGCCAATAGTAGGGGCACTAGCACCAGCCTTTACCTGATTCTCCCCTGGCAGAGCCCGCCTATCTGTTAATAATCCGGTTATAGCTCATGACGTTGCTTGTAGTTCTCCTCGTAAGTCGATGCGTAAGGGCGCTAGATTTGATAGACTTCCCCGGTGGCCTTGTTCCTTCAATATCCCCGCTGCTGGACCGGCCAGTTGAATGTGATTGCCATCATGATTCTCCGTCATCTGGTGATTGTCCTAGCTTTAGCGCGTTCACTATAACAATTTAAAAAATTAAAAAATACCTGGATATCGGTACCAGTGTATTTACCTTTCATCTCCCACTCATCATGTTGGGGAGCCATAAACTAATTTGAGGAAAGGCAATCAGGAGCCCCAAGAAGATTATAAGCACGACCAAGAAGGGGGCTACGCCACGGATGACATCGGTAGCAGGCACACGAAAAGTCCCACTCACTAAAAATAGGTTCAATGCTACTGGCGGTGTAATTAGCGCTATCTCGATGTTGACGGTTACTATTATCCCAAACCACACCGGGTCAAAGCCGAGGTTGATGACCAAAGGAATGAATAGAGGCATAGTCACCATAAGGATGGCAAGCCCATCCATAATGCATCCTAGAAGAAGCAGCACGATGTTAATGCTAATTATTACCATCATTGGGGATAACCCTGAAGCCACGATTATACTACTCAGTCTCTGTGCAAGACCGGATACTCCTACCACAAAGGAAAAAATCGTGGTGGCAATAATCATCAAGCCAACCATCCCCGTTAATGTCGCCGCTTCAGACATCGCCCGGCCTAAATTGGCCAGGCGAAAGCGATAAAATACGAAAGCAATAAGCAGGATAATAAGAACACCTGCTGCACCCGCCTCAGTAGCAGTTACCACTCCCAGATATATCCCGCCCAATACACCAAGAATCACAATAATTACAGGCCAGACCTTCCTAAGAGAAACCAGTCTTTCTTTCCAGATAGCCCCTGATGGACGAGGAGCGAGAGCAGGATTTCTCAAGCAAGCCATCATAGTATAAGCTGAAAGCATGATAGCTAAGAGGATGCCGGGGATTATGCCGGCTATGAAGAGTTTACCTATGGATTGCTGTGACAAGATCGCATAGACAATCAAAGGGATGCTGGGTGGTATTAAAGGGCCAAGAACGCCCCCGCTCAATAATGCACCCAAGCTAAATTTCTTATCACAACCAAGCTTCTCCATCTCAGGTACAGCTACTGTTCCCACCGTAAGTATGGTCGTTCCACTTACTCCCATCGTAGCCGCCATAGCTGCTTCTGCCCAGATGCAGGCGACGACTAAGCCTCCAGGAATACGCGAAAGCCATTTATTTGCTGTGCTGAAAATATCTCGACCTATGTCAGTTTCACTGATAATGAAAGCCATCAATATGAACATCGGGAGCGGAAGCCAATTCAAGCCATGAAATACAGAAAATGGGGTCAATCCCAGCTTTGTAAGAGGAGCTCCGCCTGAGCCAAACAGAATACCAAATAAAGCGCAAAACCCTAAAGCATAGGCTATAGGTATGCCTATAATAATCAGAAATACCGATAAAGAAATGAATATGATACTTATCGCGAGAATATCCACAATTCTTCCTTATTACGGCAAACGTAATTACGCGAAAATACCTGGCTACTCTAATTTATTCTTTAAAAGATTGGCTTGTACCTTTTAGCGAGGCAAAATGACGTAAGATTTGAGCTAATAATACTAGGCAAAGAAAGCCGAAACCAAGGGGAACTATCATCCTTATAGGGAATGTGGGTATTACCCAAGTACCACGGGTGACCTCCCAGGTTTGTAGAGCGCTCCACGCAGTTTCCCAGGTTTTCCAGGTTATAACAACACAAAAAATTAAACCTACCACGGGACCAATAACGTTGAGTAAAATTGCACGTAACGTTTCTGGAAGAGAACGGTCCAAAAGATCAATCCTAAGGTGCCGGCCGAGCTTTTGGGTGTGAGCTATAGCGAAAACGATACACGCTACCATCAAGATAGAATCAATTTCATAAGTATATGGGTTGGGATTCCTTAAGACATATCTCGTGAAAACCCCGTAACCGGTCACAAAAGCCATCAGGGTAATCAGAGCTCCAGAAAAAAACCACAAGGAACGAACCACGCGGTCCAGCCATGAACTCAAAACCCGCAATACTTTTTTGGCCTTGTTCAATTTACACCAATCGTTAGTTAATTATTCACTGGAGGAAGCAATGAGAAACTGCCTATGCTTCCTCCAGTTATAAGATACTTTGGCTAAACGGGTTACTGGTTAGCCTTGCGAGCGGCATCCTTTATCTTTTGAGCATCCGAGGATCCAATCTGCTCATAGAATTTGTCTAAAACTGGCTTGCTCACCTCAATCCATTTAGCTCTTTCAGCCTCAGGCAGACGATAGACCTGAACGCCTTCTTTCTCCAAATTGGTTATCGCGTCCTTGGCATATTGCGAGAAGAATGTCTTCAACTCGTTTTCGGCGCGCTGGCATTCATCAAGTAGAATATCCTGGATATCTTTTGGCATAGAATTCCACGTGTCCAGGTTAATGTCGTAATAACCCGAGGTACCAAACGTGTTAGCGATTGTAATATAACGAATCGCATCATACCATTTGAAATTCCATACTCCTGTTGGGTTCAGGCCTACACCGGCATCTACCGTTCCCTTCTGTAATGCCGGGTATCCGTCGAAAAAGGGAAGTGATACAGGTGAGGCACCAAATGCTTCTACAGTTTGTGCTTCAGCGGGGTTCGCTACCCATATTAATAAGCCCTTCCAGTCCTGAAGACTTTTTACCGGTTTTTTAGCGCCACAATATTCGTGTATACCGGTAGTCCATGCGACAAGTGGCTTGGCATTAAATTTTTTAGCTAGTATATCACCAAAAAGTGATTCATTAATATTTTTTAAGAACTCTACGTTTGCCTCTAGATTCTTAATCAAGAAGGGCAATGTAACAGCCGAAAATCGGATGTCGCTGCCGGATAAGTATTCGATCGGGAATTCGGCCATTTGAATAGCTCCCGTTCTCAGCATTTCCATTTCTTCTTCCATAGTAGCCAGCGCGCCTCCGGGATAGACTTCGATTATATACCTGCCGTTAACGCGCTTGTTGAATCTTTCAGCTAATTCCTGGGCTTTGACTACAACAGGGTCTAAAGGGGGAAGTCCTGAGGCAAGCTTAATAGTCACCGCCTTCACCGGAGTTGTCGGTGGCGCTGGTGTCACGGGTGCAGGGGTTGGAGTTGGCTTAGCGCATCCATCTACAATAAAGGAACTGAGTAGTATAATACCGAGACATATTACAATTGTCAGATAAAATCTCATTTTCATCTGATTCCTCCTTGTTATTTTTAATATTCAATAGGTAATCACTGGTTTAAATAACATAATAAGAGAAAATCTACTACCGTTGGTACTCTTTAACGAATATGACATCCACCTGTTTATGTATCCTTTATTTAGTAAATCTGATTTAGTTCCCTCCTTTTATTTCATTATTTCCATATATTTGTTTAGTAATTGACTACTTATGCTTAAATCGAAAATTCACTTTAGATGTAATACGTATACGTACTATTAATTAAAATAAATAGTATATTATTATTTTATAAATGTCAATAGCCTGCGAAATTGAATTGACATTCGCTGGAATATATAGTATTTATTAATTGATGACGTACACGTACAATATTAACTAATATATGTTGATACTTTTTATTGGGACAGGTCTTAATATACACGAGGAGATGTAAAATGCCTTCTATATCTGGAGATAAAACCACCGCACTAATAATTTAGTCCAGGTGAGACCAACTTGCGTAAAATGAGTTATGGATAAAAGCCAACACTATGAGCGAAGCGACCACGAAGATGCACAATTCTTAAAAAGGGGGAAACTAATATGGATTTTACAAAATCGGAGGCAAAGCAATGGGCCAAGGAGAACATGAAGGGGCTGGAGGCAGTTATTTTCCCATCTTTTTCGCCCGATTTGCAGGAACTTGATGAGGAAGGCATCAGATATGACGTTCAACATCTCGCAGACAATGGTTTCGCTTCCATACTTTGCGCACCCGAAGCCTGCGGAATGACTTTCGAGGAGCGTAAAAAATTCGTGGAAATAGTATGTGATGAGGCCAGGGGTAAGATACATACCTCGGTAGCCGTATTGCAGGATACTGTTGAACAGGATATAGAAATGCTCCAGCATTACGAGAAGGCAGGCGGCTCAGTTGCTATGCTTGGTCATCCTGTCCAGTATTACCCCAGGTCGGTTGAGGACATATACCGGATGTACAAGTTTATGTGTGATTCTACTAACCTTGCTATAGTGTTCTACCCCGGCAGGCTCCATACGAGGAGGTTTCACCCAAGTTATTGGCCTATGTCTCTCCTCCCCAAAATAGCTGATATACCTAATGTAGTTGCCATGAAGATTGGAGGAGGTAGCTCTCTAGCTTTTACTGCCCAATGCTTCCACCTTGTTGGAGATAAAATCCTGGTCAATGATCCAATGCCCGATAGATGGTCTATAACGATCCCTAAGTGCGGGCAGCAGTGGGCTGGCGCTGGGCCTTTTACTCTCTATCAAACTCCGGAAAATCCGCGCATGGTAAGGATGTTTGATCTGTTTTTACACGATGATATCGATAAAGCGATGGAAATATACTGGGAGCTATCCCCTATTATCGAAATCGCCGGGACAGTGCTAGCTCAAGTCTCCTACTTTGATACGGGGATAGTAACCGCTCTCGTTGATAAATACTGCCACTGGTGTAACGGTGGTAATGGCGGTACAATAAGGCAGCCAACCGGCAGGCTGCATGACTATAATAAGGAGAGGATTAGGGCAGCCCTGAGGGCAGCGGGGTTGACTCCTCGCGAACCTGAGGAAGAATTCTATGTAGGCAGGGTGAACTACGCTAAAGGGGCCAGGCTAAAAGAGTTCCTGCATCTTTAATATTCTTGCTTCGATATTAGGACACCGCCAGGGCATGATAGTCTTGCTTAAATGACGCCTCTTAACTGGGGATCAAGGGCGTCCCTGAGTCCGTCTCCAACCATATTAAAAGCATATACCACTAGCATAATCGCCAGTCCAGGAGCAAAAGATAGTATCGGATTCGATAGCAAATACTGGCGGCCATCATTGACCATATTTCCCCAAGTTGCAATAGGCGGCTGCACGCCGATTCCCAGAAAGCTTAGTCCGGCTTCAGCCAATATCGTTGTACCAAGCATCATAGTCATCATGACTATCAATGGTGGAAAACAGTTAGGGGCCAGATGGCGAAGCATAATACGCATGTGATTGGCTCCCATGGAGCGTCCCGCGAGTATATAGTCGTTTTCCTTTACGGTCATTACCTGACCGCACATTAACCTGGCATAAGCCGGCACCATGGCGAAAGCGAGTGCCATGATGACATTATTGACTCCTCCTCCAAGAAAAGACACGATGAGTAAAGCTAATATTAGCATGGGGAAGGCCATTAGCGCATCTACCACCCTCATAATGATGGCGTGTGTCCAGTGGCCAAAATAGCCCGCAACCAATCCCAGCGCCATTCCGGCTATGGAGCCAAGGACGACCACAACCAGACCGATTATCAATGAAACTCGTGTGCCATAGATAGTTCGACTTAAAGTATCTCTTCCCAGAGAATCGGTGCCCAACCAATGAGCGTTTCCGGGTTGAAGTAGCGCGTTATTCATGTCAATTTTATCTGGGTTATAAGGGGCCAGCCAAGGGGCGAAAACAGCGGCTATTACAAATAATAGAATAATAAACATCCCAAACACCACCACTCCCCGGTTAAAGAATACCCGGAAGAAGCGACGAAATTCGCTAACGCGGGGAGTATTCTCGATTATATCTGGCCTCAAGGTAGCCTCTCCTGACATATCTTACTCCTCATTAGTCGTAGTGTACCCTGGGATCGAGCCAGCCATAAGAGATATCTACCAAAAGGTTAGAAAACACAATACTTATCGCCATAATTAAAGCAATCGCCTGCACGTAGGGGTAATCCTGGTTCATGACAGATGTCACTGTCAGTCTACCAATCCCGGGGATATTGAATACCTGCTCAATTAATACCGCCCCGCCTAAAATAGTCCCAACGCCCATGCCTGAAAGAGTCACCACCGGCATCAAGCCATTTTTCAGGGCGTGTTTCAGTATTATCGCCCTCTCCCTCAAACCCTTGGACCATGCGGTGCGGATATAGTCTTTACGGATAACCTCGAGCATGCTGGAGCGAGCCTGACGGGCGTTCCCAGCGATCGGTCCGACAGCTAGACAAAAAACCGGCATGATAAGCTGCTTTGTGCTCAACCAGAAATTATCGAAAGGGGAGGTATATCCCATCACCGGGAGCCATTTGAAATATAGAGCAAACACATATATTAATATAATACCCAGCCAAAAAACGGGCACAGTTATCCCGATATTGGCTAAAGTTGTTACGACGTTATCCAACCAGGAGCCCCGTCTGACGGCGCACAACACTCCTGCGGGGATACCAACAATAGTGGCGATAATAAAAGCCAGAATACCAAGATGCACGGTTATAGGTAAACGTCTGAGTATTTCCTGAATTACAGGAGAGCGATTAAGTATCGACGTTCCCAGGTCACCACGGAAAACACCAGTAATCCAGTCGAGATATTGCATTGGTAATGTTTTATCCAATCCGAACTGATGCCTCACCAAATTAAGCTGTTCTTCGGTGATTTCTTGAACGGAACTGGCTGACATATACATCAGCACCGGGTCACCCGGCAGAAGGCGCATTGCTAGGAAGACGAATACCGAGACAAGAAACAAGACAATGGCGGCCAGTATCAACCTGCGTATAATATATGTTGTCATATTAGGCCTTGGCCTTTATTCGAGAATGTAATTATTTATAGGTTCTTAGTGTTTCTTAATACCCAGTTCTTTGAGCTTTGCTGCCGTGGGGGTGCCGTTTTTGTCCCAGCCGCGTAAAGCGTAGTATTCGTCGAGCATTTCATCGAGGGCGGCCTGGCTGATGAGTTCCCCTTTGGAAGCCCCCGCCTTGATGGGCTCGGTCATAATGCGCTTAGGGAAGGTATCGTCCTTGCGGGTAAAGCCTTCACCGATGTTGAATAGGCGGGCGACGTTATTCAATCTTTCCCCGATTTTCTGGATTTCCGCCGCGGTGAAGTCCAGGCCGGCAGCCGCGTTGACGAGGTCGGTAGTATTCTGGCAGGCGACGGCGGGAACGGCCATATCGAGGAGGAAGGCGCACATCGTGGCGCAGTCACAGGTGACGGCGCGGACGTCCTGGTTCCACTTGGTCAGTCTTCCCTTGCCCTTGGTGGCATTCCTGTCCACTTTCTCGGGGATGGGGATATCGAAGATTTCCTGGAAAGCGTAGCCTCGATTATGGTCGGCGCCGGTATAGGAGGTGGCGTAGTTCAGGCCATGCGCCTTGACCCCCCTGACGTCATAGGCCGGCATCTCCAGGCCTTTTACCTGCATGGCGAAATCCTCGGAGCCGTGCCCGATTTTCTTGGCGGCTTTTTTCGTGCCCTGGCCCAGGAGCGCCCCCAGGCCTTCCTGGTAGGCTATCCGGCGCAACATTTCAATCATGGCGGCATGATTGCCGAATTTCAGGTCGAGTCCGTCGGTATCTTTTTTAGTGAGTATGCCCTTTCCGTAGAGCTCCATGGCCCAGCCGATGGCGACTCCGGCGGAGATGGTGTCGATACCGTACTCGTCGCAAAGGCGGTCGGCGGCAATGACGGCCGGGAGGTAGTCCACGCCGACAGTGCTACCCAGCGAGTAGGTCGTCTCGAACTCCGGCCCCTCGCTGAGGTAGCCGGCATAGGGCCCGGAAGTGACCAATTTGACTTGGCTGCAGCCGACCGGACAATCGTAGCAGTGGTTCCGGGTAATAATCATCGCGTCCTGGGCTTTGAGGCCAAGCCCCGACACCATGTTTATCTGTCCGGTGGCCGTCCAGTTTTTAATCGAGTAGATTCCCAGTTCGGTCGTGGTATCGACCACCATGGGCGTGCCGGCCTTGGAGAACTGGGGATAGAGTACGGCGCTGTCCTTCATGCTCTTGTTCATGGCCTGGCGTGCTTTCTTGAAACTCTCGGGATTGGCGATAGTAGGTTTTTTAGTGCCACGTACGGCGATGGCTTTAAGGTTCTTGGAGCCCATCACTGCCCCCAGTCCCTTTCTGCCCGCCGCCCGGCGCTCGTTGACGATACAGGCAATAGGGACGCACCTGTCACCGGCCGGTCCGATGCAGGCAATCCGGTAATTCCAGTCGCCGAGCTCCTCTTTGATAAAGAGCTGGGTATCGGTAGTCATCATCCCGCTGAGCTTTTGAGCTTTATGAAAACGGACTTCGCCGTCTTTGATAGAGATATAGGTGGGCTTGTCCGCCTTGCCTTCGATGATAATCATGTCATAACCGGCTTTCTTCATCTCCGCCGGGAATTGGCCTCCGGAGAGAGCCATACCTATGGCGCCCGTCAGGGGCGACTTGGCGGCGACGGCCATGCGGCTGGCGCAAGGGGCGCCGGTAGCGGTAAGCGGGCCAACCGCAAAAATAAGCCGGTTAGCCGGGTCAAGAGCAGGTGTGCCCGGCTCGAGTTCATCATAGAGATACTTGATAGCGAATCCGGCACCGCCGAGGTAGTTTTTAACCAATTCCTCGGAAACCGGCTCTTCCCTGGCTGACTGTTTCGTCATATCCACCCTGAGTATTTTGCCCATATAGCCGCCGCGATACATGGTGAAGCCTCCTTTCCTATTGCTGGTACATTTATAAACTATTTTTTCGGACTTCCTGAATAAATTTAAAAATTCGTACTCAAAGAATTCATAATGTTTAGATCAATCCCAAGCTGAACTTATTCAAAAATCCCTTCTACAAGACATTCATCATACTCTTCCTCGGACATACCAAGCAGTTCCCGGCAAACGTACTCCGTGTGTTCACCGAGGCACGGAGCAGCATGGTACAATTTAGCTGGGGTCTTTGATAAACGCGAAGGCTGACCCAGATACGAGAATTTCCCCAACTCCTTGTGGTTGGCAACCCAGAAACATTCTCTTTCTCTAAGCTGGATATCATTATACAAGTCCTTTGCGTTCTGAACGACGCCTGCAGCCACACCTGCCTTTTGAAGCAGCCTCATGACTTCTTCGGCCTCATGCTGTACAGTCCAAAGTTCTATCAAACCGTTAAGCTGTGCCTCGTTTTCTTTCCTGCTTCTTAAGTCAGAGAACTGTGGATCTTTTAACCATTCCGGCTTACCGATAGCTTTACAAAACTCTTGCCATTCTAAATCACTAAATACACTAATTGCGCACCATCGATCTTCCCCTTTGCACCTGTAGACACCATGCGGCGCTGCGTAATCGCTAAAGTTGCCTTTTGCCTTTTCTTCTATCCCATTAGCAGTATAGTTTAACAGCGAGGGCGATAGAAGCTGAAGACTAACCTCAAACTGCGAGATATCGAGTAGTTGCCCTTTACCAGTTTTTCTCCGGTGGTCCAGCGCGCCAATCAGGGTGGCGGCAGCGAAATGCGGCACTAGATAGTCGCTGTAAGCAACCATCAGGGATATTGGTTCTTGTTCTGGCCAACCAACGAGATTGACGAGCCCGGCTAATCCGTTAATATGATTGCCAAGCCCTGGATGGAACGCTGCCGGCCCGGTCAAACCTTGGTTCGAATTACGTATCATAATGATATCCGGTTTGATTTTTATTAGGTCATCATAGCCTAACTGCCAGCGTTCCATCACCCCTGGTCTGTGGCTATCCGCAACAACGTCCGCCCAAGCCACCAATTTTCTAGCAATATTTTGACCGTTAGGTTTATTCAGGTTGAGACTGATGCTGTATTTATTCGCGGCAAAATAGGCGAAATAACCGGCGCGGTCTACGCCGGCAACCTCATCCTTATAGGGTGTAGCGGTGCGCAGGAGGTCAGGCCGCTGGAAAGATTCTATACAGATTACCGTCGCGCCATAGTCCGCCAGGTACTTTAATGTCAACGGCCCGGCAATGGCCCATCCGAAATCAATTATTTTTATCCCTTCGAAAACCTTATTATACACCGGTGATTTCTTTCCTCTCTATGTTGTAACCAGCAACGATTAATATTTTAAATAACCCCGGCATGCCGCAGGTCGGCCAACTCAGAATGAGACAGACCCAGTTCACCCTCGTATATCTCTAGGTTATGTTCGCTGATTAAAGGAGCGCGGCGACTGGTCGCTAACGGCGTTTCAGACAACCTGGCGAAAGCACCTGGGTACGTTATGTTGGTTGACAACTCGGGATGACTGATATCTACCCAGAACTGCCTGGCTTTCAACTGGGCGTTTTCAATGATGTCTTTGCTGGTATTCACCGGACACAGCATGATTCCCCTTTTCAGTGCCTCGTTATAAAGCTCTTCTTTGGTGAACATTGAAAATAGCCTGCTAATTTGGGCTTCTATCTGGTCCTGCATTTCTTGGGTTTGAGTCGCCATATCAAAAGCATTCCAGTTGAAATTTCTTAAGTATTCAGGAGCGATGTTCTCTTCTTCCATCCACTTCACGACGGCCTTATTGGTCTTCACTCCGAATATGCCGCCTAAAATATAAAATAATATGTATCCGTTTTTACATTTCCACAATAGACGTTGCTTGGTACCTGTCCACCGCCCGGCCATGTATGAACCTGCACGCCTCAAGATATTCCGGTTGAGCTCCCAGAGTGGAATCGCGTTCGCTATCTCCCATAACACGCATTCCTGGGCCGAAACGTCCACGTGCTGTCCCTCACTATGTGTCTCTCGATAAAAATGGGCTACCATCGAGGCGGCCGCGCCATGGGCTGAAGCCAGTAAAAAAGCCTGAGGAAGGCTTATCCTCAACGGGGGCTGTTCCGGAGTTCCCGTGATGTACATTAGCCCGCCCATTGCCATGACCACGATATCCGATGCCTTGTAATTTTTATATGGTCCATCAAGACCAAAAGGTGTAATCGATGTCATTATTATACGAGGATTTATCTCGCTAAGAACCGTGTAGCCTAGGCCGAGTTCATCCAGGTATTCGGGTGGGAAAGACTCAATCACGAAGTCGGCTGTCTTCACTATTTTCTTGAAAATCTGTTGCCCATCTCTAGACTCGATATCCAGTGTAATGCCTCGTTTGTTGAGATTATAGGCAAACCAGAAAAGGCTTTTTTCCGGATCAGGCATTTCATGATAGAATGGACCGAGGTACCGGGATTTGTCTCCCCCCGGCTTTTCAATTTTTATAACATCGGCTCCCATGTCTGCGAGTATTTTCCCGCAAAGAAAACCTTTCTCGTCAGTCAAATCCAGCACACGATAGGACCCCAGCAGCTCTTTTCCCTGTTTCATATGTTAAAAATACTCTTCTAAAAAAACATTCATGCCAACTGCCTGTATATTCCTATGGAAATAGGCTTTAAAAAGTAAAAAAGAATCATCCCCTTTTGCGTGTGTGGTTTTTACCTATCCGACTTCTTAAACGCGTATCAAGAGGAGAAATTTTATTTTCTCTTGACGGTAGGGCTACAATAGCAAAGCCGGGCATTACGTCTTCTCCCCTCTGATTAACTGCATGACGTTCAATCTCAACACAGTGATCCCCATTTCCATCAATATACTTTTTGATAACTGTGCCTTTTAGCCAGACTACATCTGATAGATAAACGAATTTTCTATATTCGGCATAGCTCCTCTTCAACCACGCGTCATCGCCCATCCAGTTGGTAATCAGGTGAATTCCCCAGCAATGCCTTTGAAGACCGACATCATACGCCTGTGGCAGCCCCATGACATTGGCCGCCTGTTTGTTATAATGGACGGCAAATATCGGTTCGAGAGCATTGGTATTAGGGTCCCTGAACGCCCAGGCAGGATGTTTACGGTAGGCTTTTAGTGCAATGCCGTGAGCCGCCATCCTCGGTATAGGCACTCCCCCCCCGATAATGTAGGCGACCTCGTCAGTAATTCCCAATGGCCCTTTAATCACTGGTTTTAGCTCTTCTCCAATATCAACATCTTCCCAGTAACGGGGGATGGCCCCTCTGATTTCTTCCGAGAGAGCCTCTTCCTCAATCTCAGCTAACTGTTCATTCGTCCAAGGATGAGGGATTTCAATATTGTTTCTTTTCACTTTCTGCCGGGCCTTAGCTCTGGCGAAATGTATAACCCACCAATGATACGTGGCGATTAAATCACCTCTTTGATTCCAGTATTGATTATCGAAATGGTCGATGACGGTCTCTTTGGCAAAGCGACTTTTTTTTGGTCCCTCAAAACCTTTAAAAACGCACTCTGCCGTTACTTTATCACCAATATAAATCGGCTTCAGGAATTCTACGTCACAACCGGCGTGAAAACCCCCGAGTCCCCGCCAGCCAAACTGCACCTGGGCAAAACATGCCCAGATAAATGATGGAGGGGTAATAATACTTTTATACCGGGTATTTCTGGCATAATCAGCATCAGTCCAGAGATTATTCGGATCCCCGATGCCTTCCGCGAACTTCAATATCGCCATCCTGGTAGCGAATTCATTATGCGTTGAATCCTCAATACGGAGTTTTGTCCCCAGCTTGGCCCGCATTCCTTCTATCATCTCTGAAGTAATACATGCTTCGGCCATCTTAACTTTTTTTTCTGCCATGATGCCCATCTTCCAGGAAGAACGTTAAGAATATTTGTTATATATCAAGTAAGAACTAATTTATGAGTTATCGTATCGGTGCGTCAAACGATACATTTATAACGCTAAAAATAGAATCAAGCTTATTTGTTTTTAGATAAAAAGCTAATTAGTAAATAAATATTAATACGTATACGTACATATTTTAGGACTTAATATACATCATCTTCTTATAATTGTCAATACGCCCTGAACATGCCCTTGATTTTTATTGCCCCAATATCTTATATTTATATTTAGTTGTCAATTAATTGAATATAGTAAAAGAGAGGGCCGATTAAGAATGAGCAAAATCGATAATAAAGAATACGACATTTGGATACTGTTAAGCCGGGTATATCACCTTATAGCCATGTTAAGAAAAATGGAGCTTTCAAAACATGATATTCTACCAGTGCAATCCTATATCTTGTTCATTATCAAAGCTCTCGGAAATGAAACTACTCCTTCAAAAATATCCGAATATGTTTATCAACAGAGAAGTTCAGTCTCGGACATTCTCA
>CAYQZZ010000013.1:0-34631 GCA_964422155.1 uncultured Dehalococcoidaceae bacterium
GTTCTCAAACCCGCCATGAAATACGTCGAGGAGTTCCTGCACTTGTGCTAGAGTAGCGAACATAGATAAAGACGGTTAAGAATAACAGGAAGAGGTAAATCAATAAGCAGCCAGAGATTTGAAAAGCTACTCGAACCCGGTTACATAGGGAAAGTACGTACGCGCAACCGTATCATCAAGACCGCCAACGGGACATCGTTCATTGAGCCTAGCGGCTATGTCGGAGACAGAGCCCTGGCCTACTACGAGACTATGGCTAAGGGCGGGGTAGGGCTGCTCATCACGGAGTCCTGCGGCGTCGAATACCCCCTGGGGGTCCAGCATCCGCCGGTCCAGTTCCACCTTGATGACGATAAATATATTCCGAGCTATGCTGAGCTTGTTAAAGTCATACACAAGCATGGCTGCCCGGCCTTTATACAGTTCCAGCACGCCGGCCCCTGGAATCCGACCGGTCTCCTGCCCAAGCGCGATACCAAGGCTGCCTCCGCGCTGACGCAGGAAGAGCTGCCCGGTCCGGGATTCGCCGTTCCCAGAGGCATGAGCCATGCCGAGGTTAAAGAGTACATCGATATCTGGACTAAAGCCGCCGAACGAGCCGCCAGGGCCGGCTATGACGGCGTGGAAGTTAACGGCAGCGCCTGCCACCAGATTAACACGTTTTTATCCCGCGTCTGGAACAAGCGGGAGGACGAATACGGCTATAAAACCCTGGAAAATAGGTCCCATTTCATGAGCGATATCGTGCGGGAAATCAAAAAGCGCCTCGGACAGGACTTCCCGGTTACCTGCCTCATCAATATCGTTGAGTACCGGCATGAGAAGGGTACTACCCTTGAGGAAGGCGTACAATTAGCCAAGCTTCTAGTTGAAGCCGGCGCCGACGCCATCCAGTGCCGGGCGCATAGCTATCATCACCGCGACGGGCTGATTCAACCGGAAAAGATGTTCTATCCCGAACCGCCAGAGTCTTTACCTAAAGATTTGGACTGGAGCCGAAAAGGTAAAGGCGCCTTGATTCCACTCACCGAAGCCGTCAAGAAAGTGGTCTCGGTGCCGGTCTTTTGCGCCGGCCGGCTCGACCCTGTGCTGGGGGAGGAATTCTTAAGGCAGGGCAAGCTGGACTTCGTCGGTATGACACGTCGTCTGCTGGCCGACCCCGAACTACCCACCAAAGTAATCGCCGGCAGGCTGGAGGATATCCGTCCGTGCACCGGCTGCCTTCACTGTATTGACGTTCGTAATAAAAATCAGCTCCTCGAATGCCAGGTGAACGCCTCTCTGGGGAGAGAGCGGGAATACGCCGTCAAGCCCGCTGAGAAGAAGAAAAAGATAATGGTGGTCGGCGGCGGCCCGGCCGGCATGGAGGCAGCCCGGGTAGCCGCTTTAAGAGGACATGAGGTGAATCTTTATGAAAAAACCTCCGGGTTAGGCGGGCTGATACCCCTGGCAGCCATGGTGAAGGAACTAGAGCTTGACGAACTGTTAAACCTTGTTCGTTACTATAAAAACCAGCTCAATAAAGTGGGTGTTAAAGTAAGGCTGGGAAAAGAGGTGAATACCCAGGCATTTGATGAGTTTAAACCGGACGTACTCATATTAGCCGCGGGCGCCGTCCACAATACCCTCAAAATACCGGGAAGCAATCGGCGGAACGTCGTGGGCAGCTACCAACTGCACAAGCAGCTTAAGTTTTACCTGAGATTCCTGGGGCCGAAGGCGTTACTATGGCTGACAAGAATCTGGATGCCCATCGGCAAAAGGGTGGTCATTATCGGGGGGGCCATACACGGCTGTGAACTGGCCGAATTTCTTATAAAACGTCACCGGGAAGTGACCATCGTCCATGACGGTAAAACCCTCGGCGAAGGGATACCTGTGGAGGACCTGATGAGATTTTTGCCCTGGCTGGAAAGAAAAGGTATAGCCAGGTTCACCGAAGCTAAATACGAGGAAATTAACGATAAAGGGCTGGTCATCACCACCAAAGAAGGCGAGAGGAAGACCCTTGAAGCCGACACCATAATAGCCACCTTGCCCTTCCTGCCGAATACCGACGCTCTAAAAAGCCTTGAAGGAAAGTCCCCTGAAATCTATACCATCGGCAGCTGCGTGGAACCCGGCCTGATAGTCAACGCCATAGCCGACGGGGCGCGCATCGGGCATAAGATATAAATAGCGTGCGTTAATGTTATGTTGACCAATACTGACGCCAGGTGTTACGATAAAAACATAGACAACACGATTATCGTGTAAGGGCAGGTGAAAATAGCTATGAAGAAAACAGCAGGTAGAAGCACTTCAAACGTGTTTCAGGTTATCCGTGGTGGAATTGTCTTTGAACTTCAGCCTGAACCTGAGGGCGGCTACACAATCTCAGTTCCCTCTCTACCGGGCTGTATCTCCTATGGCAGCACCTTTGAAGAAGCGATGGAAATGATAAAGGACGCCATGACGGGATGGTTAGCGGTAGCCCGGGAAGAAGGCGTGCCTATTCCAGAACAATTTGAAGCTATCCAGTTGGCGAGAATTTAGCAAACGGGTATGAAGCGCGAATTACCATTACTAAAACCCAGAGAGGTAGTTGCGGCTCTGGAACGGGCGGGTTTCTTACTCAGACGGCAAACAGGCAGCCACGCAATTTTATTTAAGTCGGGAATTATCCGTCCAATATCTATTCCTATCCATCCTAAAGACCTGCCCAGAGGCACCCTGAGAGCGATTATCAGGCAATCGAATCTTACGGTTGATGAGTTCTTGAAACTTATATAACCATGTATGTTATTAAGGGCAAACCTGCACAAGTAACGAGCACTGATAAGGCCATAAATTAATCATTAATGCAATAATAATCCATATTTGTACTTGTTGTAATAACTGCTATAATCTATATAACTAAATAATTAAAAAAGACTCACCAAAAACTTGTCTAATCCAGAAGGAGAATAGATGGAAATCTCTGGCGCACGTAAGAACAGTAAGTTAATAATAGATGGCGTACTTTATAACGTTGAAGAAGCCGAGTTTACCAAACCCGGGAAAGGACGCTCCGTTTATCGCCTCCGATTGAAAAACCTGCGCGATGGCGGTGTTATCGACCGCACCTATCGCTCCGGTGAGAAGCTCGATGAAGCCAGGCTTGACACTCAGGATGAGCAATACCTCTATAGAGAAGGCGACCAGTACGTATTCATGGACATCAAAACCTTTGACCAGCACTCCGTCCCCGAAAAGCTGCTCGGCATTAAAAAGAATTTCCTGAAGGAAGGCATGGAGGTCGTTATGCTGATGTATGGTGACGAGCCTATCGATGTCACCCTGCCCATAACCATCGACCTCAAGGTAATCGAAACTGAGGTATCGACCAAGACCGCTACGATTACCCCGCAGATGAAAGCATCCATCGTAGAAACGGGCTACCGCATCGATACACCGTCCTTTATCAAAGCGGGTGACGTCATTAAAGTGGACACCCGCTCCGGAAATTACGTGGAACGCGTCTCCACGGCGAAATGAAACATGATAGAGGATGAACATAAGCGACTTACCCGCCTGGGACCTAACCTGCAGCGGCGAGCTTTAATTTACGAGTTTATCCGCGCCTTCTTCAAGGAGCAGGGTTTCCTGGAGGTAGAGACTCCCATCCGCGCACCCGCAATCGCTCCGGAGCTATTTATTATTCCTTTTGAGAGTGAAGACTGGTTCCTGTCAACGTCTCCCGAGCTCTACATGAAACGAATGCTCGCCGCCGGCTATGAAAAAATATTCCAGTTCAGTCATTGCTTCCGTAAGGGCGAACGGGGTCGGTGGCATAACCCGGAATTCATCATGCTGGAATGGTACCGTAAAGGCGCTGATTACAATAAAATCATTCAAGATATTGAGCAGCTGATGCTGACATTAGCCGGGAAACTCGGATTCGATAACATCATCAAATACAGAGGGCAGGATATAGACATCAGCCTGCCGTGGCCCAGGATTACGGTGAGAGAAGCTTATATAAATGCAGCCGGCTGGGACCCGGTCAACGAACACGACTCCCTGAGATTCGACACAGACTTCGTGACCAAGGTGCTCCACAGCTTCAAGCCGAACCGACCCACCGTATTAATAGATTATCCGGCCGCCATGGCCTCGCTGGCACGCCTCAAGCCGGGTAATATCAATATCGCCGAACGGGCCGAGGTTTTTATCGGAGGCCTGGAACTGGCTAATGCCTACAGCGAACTTAGAGACGTAAAGGAACAAGAAAAACGCTTCCAGGAAGCCGTAGAACAAATCCAGAGAGAACGGCAGCAGCAGATGCCCGTGCCCATTAAATTCCTTGAAGCTATAGTCCGCCTCCCCGAATGCGGCGGGGTCGCCCTCGGCATCGACCGGCTCGTTATGCTCTTTTGCGACGCGGACTCCATAGATGACGTGATGACATTTACTGTGGATAACGCCTAAATAACTCTATACATCAATCGCCCGCTAGTCTCCCCTGAGCTTCCGTAATAGTCCGCGGAGAGTCTGCCACAGGCTATTGGCGCTATCCACCTGCACTTCCGGTACATTAATTTCACCATAGCGGACATTTACATACATATCCGTAATCCGGGTCAACGACTCGCCGCTATCCGGTACCATCCGCTGCAGGCGGCTCGTGTACTCACTGGCTGTTTCATGGCGGCGGCGGGACATCCCCGAACGACCCGCCTCCCACTGCAAATGGCGGAATATCTCACGGATGTCCAGCCTGCCCGATGGGTTCTCGTCGAAACGATACTGCGGTGAGACAGACGGTTTCCTCTTGAATCTCTGCCCCATCGTGCTGAGAAGCAGTCGTAAATCGTCCCTGAGCCCGCGCCAGCTCCAGAGAGACTCATGGATTTCCTCTATCTCCTCCCGGGCACCCCGGGTACGAAAGCGTGAGATGGCTTTCGCCAGGATAAAAACAATCGCGGCGGCAATCAGGACTATCACAAACCATTTTATCGCTTCTGTCACCGCCAGCGGTAACTCTTTTGACATAACTCCCGGTAGCTCCGGGAAAGACATATTGCCGGAACCTTCGGGTTGAAATGGCTGGGGGCTACGTAATAAGTTCAATAGAAACCGTAACACCCAGAATATGGCGTCAAACAGGTAATTAAACGGAATTAGAATATATTGAAATATTTTCCCTAGAAAGTCGAAGACGACTCCGGCGCCATGCCCGATGCTCTCGAAAAGCTCGTTGGAGAAGACGGAGGCCAAGCCGAAACCTATGAGAACCATACCGCCGATAACACCCAGCATTATCGGCAACCATCGCCATACCGAAGTCAGCGCCGCTTCTTCCCGCGGCATCGTACTGCGTATCAGGTAGAGGTGACAGATGGCTATGGCCATCAGGCCGAAGAAGAAGAAAGCTATCACATTTAATCCGATGCCCGCTCCCGGCTTCTGGAACGTACCCGATGCCGAGCTGACCTGCCACAGAATAATCAATACGATGAGGGCTACCATGCCGAGCAAGAAGGAGCGATAGATATCTTTGAAATAGGAGGTCGATTGCCCCAGGATAATTCCCCGCCACCAGAGATAAAACATTGCCGGCAGAGCGACGACGATGGTGCTGGCATGGACAAAAGTAACCCCCAGTACCTGCCCGATATGGACAAACCACCGACCACTGAGGAATCCATAGCCATCGGCATACTCAACACCCAGCACCAGCAGCATCGTAACCAGGCCCAGGCCGATAATGGTACACTGGACCGACCACATCGGCAATTTTTGTCTGAATAATATCCTGGTCACCAGCAGGGAAGCTACCAGCACGATAACAACCGAGGCCAGGTGTAATGCCGGTCGCGGCTCAGGATAAACCGGCCAGACCCCCAGCCAGCCCAGCCAGGGAGAAACCCAGAAGGCTTCCATGAGGATTACCGCCAGAGGGTAAAAAACAACGGCCAACCAGTCGAAATTTCCGAGTCTGTTCGTCACTATGCTCTACCTGTCACCTTATGCTTCTTTCAAGCCAATCTGTTTCACCAGGTCCCAGGCAATATCGTCATTAATGTGGTAAACTTTCAGATTGCCGGTACTGACTTCCGGCTCCGCACCGCCCACCTTGACCAGCGCCACACTGCGCCCCACCCTCTTCAAATCCAGCAATGTCGCCACCAGTTCATCAACAGGCTGCGCCGATATAACCAACAGAGTGCTGCCCCAGGGGAGGTTCCTGGCTTCCTCCCGGATAAACCGAACTATAGGTATCGTCTCGACCTGATGTAACTGCGCCAGGGCCTCCAGTATCCGCAGCATCTGGTCGGGATGCTGGCTGTGCGGCACCGTGACCATACCCTGTGAGAAACGCGTTATCTGGTTGACATACAGGCCGACGCGGTAACCGGCTTTCAGGGCGTCCTGGGAAATCGATGCCGCAGCAATAATACCCAGTTCCTGGAGCTGGTAGACGCTCCCCCAGAGAGGCGCTCTGAGAGTGCGCACATCAAGGAAAATGCTGATATCTATCGTGGTCGTCGGCTCATACACCTTGGTCTGCAACTTGCCGAGCCGAGCCGAGCTCTTCCAGTGTATCCGCTTAAGGCTATCGCCGGAATGATAGTCCCGCACTCCGGCCGTGAGCACCGGGTCCTGGAAGAGGTGATGTTTCAAACGGATATCACCGAAGAGCTGCTGTGAAGGGATACCCAGCTTTTCCAGCGGCACCAGCCGGGGATATACCAGAAGGTAGTCCAGTTTATCGATTTTCATGTTCCGCCGGAAGAAGCCGAAAAGGTCGCCGGAGCGGATATTTGTCGGCCCGAAGACGAAGCAACCTCTTTGCAGGCACTTCATGGGAAAGCGGCGTTTTACCCGATGGTACATGTTGATGGGGAAGATATTATTGAGGATGACACGGTCATCGTGTGTTACTGTCGCTTTCCCCTTCAGGAGGGTAACTTTCTCCGGCAGTTCGTCCTCAATCTGCAGCCACGGCAGGGGCAGAGGCTTACGGTTGTTTATTTCAATCTCAAAGACTATCTCTTCACCGAAAAAAACCTGGGTCTGGCTCAGGCGGCGTTGATATTCGACACGACGGAGACAATAACGGTTCCACAGCCGCGATACGGCGCCGGTCAGTATAAACAGCAGGGATATCAATGCGAGCGGCATCTGGTGCAGTGCCAGGCTGATAATTAGAATTATTACCGCAGTGAAAAGCCAGTAGTCGCCCCGCATACCCTATCCCTCTCTGGCAACGCCTTCTTCTTCCACCGGTACGAACACAGAATCAATTATCTCTTTGAGAGTCTGTTCCGCCTTATGTCCGCGCAGTCGGCTCTCCGACTTTGGAATAATACGATGAATAAGCACGGGGGTGACCATATATTTAATATCGTCCGGGGTGACAAAAGCCCTGCCCCGGATGGCGGCGAGAGCCTGCGATGCGTTATAAAGTGCCATCATCGCCCGGGGGCTGGCCCCGAGCTCTATCGAAGCATGCTTTCTGGTGGCATGAACCAGGCGGATAATATAGTCCTCAACATCTTCGGCGACATGCACCTCCCGGCAGGCTTTCTGCATTTTGAGCAGTTCATTGGCAGAGACTACCGAAGATAGCTCATCCAGCGGGTCGGACTGGCGAAAGCGCGACAGAATAAGCCGGTCGTCCTCGACGCTAGGATAGCCTATCTGTATTTTCATGAGGAATCGGTCAAGCTGGGCTTCGGGCAGGGGGAAAGTGCCCTCAAGCTCGATGGGATTCTGTGTCGCCATTACCAGAAACGGCCTGGGCAGCGGCTTGGTATCCCCCTCGGCGGTAACCTGGTGTTCCTGCATCGCCTCAAGCAATGCCGACTGCGTTCGGGGGGTTGCCCGGTTAATTTCGTCCACCAGCACCACCTGCGATATCACCGGACCCGGGCGGAACTCGAAGTCCGAGGTCTTCTGATTAAAAATGTAGGTGCCGGTAATGTCCGAAGGTAACAGGTCCGGCGTGCATTGAATACGCCGGAAGCTGCACCCCAGCGACCTCGCCAGCGACTTTGCCAGGACAGTCTTGCCCAGCCCCGGCACATCCTCGAAGAGAATATGTCCCTCGCAGAGCAGAGCGATAATAGCCAGTTCCACCACCTCGCCCTTACCCACGATGACACGCTCAACGTTTTCCTTGATTTTAATGGCGCTATCTCTTATTTCTTTAACTACTTTTTCTTCCATATCTCGCACCAATATAATTTTTATTCATTATACCAGTTTAACCAGTGTGATGCTAACCGATAGCACGATAGGCTGCCGGGAAAGAAGGAAGACGAACCGATGAGTTTTAAGGAGTTAATGGAGGAGTTTTAGCTGGCACCTCCTTGACAAATCTCACCCACTCTTGAATAATTACTTGGATTCCCACAGAATAACGATTAACAAATTGAGAGTGTGACCATGAAAGCGCTGCGGTGGTACGGTAGAAAAGACCTGCGTTACGTTGATGTACCGGAACCTTCTCCCGGGGTGGGGCAGCTTAAGATAAAGGTGGCGCTGACCGGTATCTGCGGTACGGACTTGAAGGAATATGCCCTGGGCCCCGTCATGATACCCCCGGATAAAGTCCCCATAACTGTAGGCCACGAGTTCGCCGGGAAGGTGGCGGCTCTAGGAAAAGGCGTAAAGGATTTCAAGGTCGGCGACCGTGTCAGCGGCGTCGGCAACTACTATTGCGGCGAGTGTTACGTCTGCAAAAAGGGCCTTTACAACCTGTGTGTGAATCAGCTATTCACTGGCCTCCACGTGGACGGCTGTATGGCAGAATATTTCGTCATCCCGGTTTATGCTTGCTATAAACTGCCTGACGCTGTCTCTGATGAATTGGGAGCTATGGTGGAACCTCTGGCGGTAGCCCTTCACGCCATACGTCAGGCCCATGTCCAGGTCGGGGACACGGTGGCTATCGTGGGGGACGGCACCATCGGACTCTGCGCCCTGCTGGCTGCGAAAGCCGCCGGGGCCTCCGAAGTGTATGTAATCGCCAAACACAAAGGCAGAGGCGGACTTGCCGTTAAGATGGGTGCTACGGCTGTTATCTATCTCGACGAAGGGAATCCCGTCAAGAAATTACAGGAACTGACCGGCGGTCCGGGGACTGACGCCGCCATCGAATGCGTCGGCCACCCGGATACTCCCCAGCTTACCGTGGAGTTGACGCGGCGGGGCGGCATTGCCGTAATCGTCGGCATCTTCGAGAAACCCGGCACGTTCGATTTTAGTACCATAACGTTCAGCGAGAGAACGATGGTGGGCAACTCCATTTATGTGCACGAGGGTAAAACAGCCATCGACTTAATGGCGGATAAAAGAATCGACCCCGCCCCTCTGATTACCTCCATCGTCCCTCTCAAAGATGCCGTCGAAAAGGGATTCGAGGAACTGATTAGAAACAAGGAAGCCAATATCAAGGTGCTGCTCCGCGTTCCTTGATGATTTTCCAGAGGTTGGACTACAATATCTGATAGAACTAAACAAGGAGGATAACCGTGATAAATAAGGAAATTTTTGAATTCCCCATCATTTACACCAACCCCATTCCCAGGATAGCCCTGGGCTGGGGAGCTTACCAGACGGCAGGCGACGAATGCAAAGCTGCCGGCATGAAAAAGGCCTTGATTGTGACCTCGGGGCTTAAGGGAACGGGCATCGTTGAGGAAATCAAGGGTGTCATAAACTACGCCGGCGTGTCCACGGAAATTTATGATAAAGTGACTACCAATCCCAAGGTTTACCAGGTCATGGAAGCCTATAAAGCCTTCAAGGACGGCCAGTGCGATGGCGTAGTAGCGGTGGGAGGCGGCAGCTCCATCGATACCGGCAAGGGCGTCCGCGTGGTCGCGGCTAACGGCGGCAAAGACATTACCAACTTTACCGTTTTTCTCGACCCCCCCTGGGCGGAAACGCTGAAGAAGATGAAGCCCTGCACCATTCCCCAGATTTCGGTGGCGACCACTTCCGGCACTGGGGCCGAGGTTTCTTCCTTCGCCGCCCTTTCCAATACCAAAGCCAAAATGAAGGTGCTGGTAAGTGCTCCTAATATTCACTCTACTTTAGCCATTATCGACCCCCTGCTGGCCAGACTTCAGCCGAAGGATATCGCTGCCTGGACAGGCTTCGATGCTATGGCTCACGGCGTCGAGGCGTTCGTCACCAAGGTGCAGAGCCCTTACGCCTATGGCATGCTGCTGCGGTGCGTCGAGCTCGTCTATAAAAATATCCGCGATTTCACCCACAACCGCATGAATAACATCGCCTGCGAAAGGATGTGCTGGGCAGCCACCATGGGCGGTATCGCTATCGGCTTCGGTGCCGGCGCCGGGATTGTCCACGGCCTGGGCCACCAGGTTAGCGCCCTCACCGATTGCCATCATGGCCGGATTAACGCTATTATGATGCTCGCCGGAGAAAGATATAACCAGCCCGCCATCATCGAGAAATTAGCCGCTTTGACCCGCGCCATGGGCATCGACACGAGAAAAATGACCGAATGGCAGGCCGCCGACCGCTGGTTCGATGAAATTGAGCAACTTCTCAAAGACCTGGAAATCAAGCCCGGTCACGTTAGCGAGCAGTTCGGACTTCAGGAGAAGGACCTGGAGCACATCGTCAAGGTATATTCCAACGACTTTTGCAGCCAGGGAAACCCCAAAGATTTCAACCACGATGAGGTGCTCGGTGTGCTGAAAAGCGCATTATAAATAGATAGTCATTGCGAGCGAAGCGAAGCAATCCGTCTCTGCGCATTAGCGGGTACAATCAGGAAGGTAAAAAATGAAAAAAGACACTACTTTAGCCACCAAAAATGAGAACCAGACCGTGGAAGAACCACAGGTTATCGAAGAAATCGTGGTCGAAGAACTCAGCATCGATGGCGTTTGCGGGGTATATTAACCGTGTCATATCGCCTGGCCGATAGTGTTCAGGTAAGGAAGGAAGGCTGGGGCTTGCTTTTCTATATACAGTCGCGTCACAAGGTATGCTTTATGAGAAGCGGCGACTGGCTCTACCCCGCGTATTTTGACGGAACCTGGACGTTCGAAATCATCGTAGATGACATCGTCCGACGCACCGGCACTCCCGCTGAGATTATCGAGCGCTCTCTGCCAAAACTTACCAAACACCTGACCTCAAACAGGATGATTGTTGATGAAGTATGCTGACTGGCCGCTGTCCGCTCCCGTAAATCTGACCTGGGAAATTACCCACCGGTGCAACCTGAAATGCGTTCACTGCCTCTCCGGCAGCAGCGATGAGTCCCCGGGCGAGCTTGATTTTGAAGAGTGCCGGGCCATCGTCGACCAGCTGGCGGCATTAAAAGTTTTCGAAATCAATTTCGGCGGCGGAGAGCCGATATTAAAAAACTATTTTCTCCCCTTGTTGCGTTATATTCATGAAAAAGGTATCGTCACCTGCATCAGTACCAACGGCACCGTTCTCACGGACGAGGCGGTAGCCTGTTTTGCCGGCAATCCCCTGGTAAACGTTCAGGTAAGCCTGGACGGCGCTACGCCGGAAGTCAACGACCGCATACGCGGTCAGGGAACATTCCACCGGATTATCAAGGGGATTGAATTACTGACCGGTAAAAATATTCCCCTCTCTATCAATACCGTGGTGACCTCCCTGAACTTCATGCAGTTGAGCCAGCTGAAAGAACTGGCGATTTCTTATGGGGCCAGGCTGCGCGTTTCCAGGTTCCGGCCTTCGGGGCGGGCCCGGGACACTTGGGAAATGCTAAAGTTGAATTCAGCCCAGCTTAGAGAGCTTTCCGAATGGCTCGGCAACGACCCCACCATTCTGACCGGCGACTCCTTTTTCTCCATATCACAGGACGGGAGAAGGCAGCTTGGTCTGGATATGTGCGGCGCCTGCAAGATGACCTGCTGCATCGACCCCTGCGGCTACGTTTATCCCTGTGCCTTCATGCAGGAAAGGGAGTTCTGCGGCGGCAATCTGAGAGAGACTGCTTTTAAAGACATCTGGGATAACGCGGCGACCTTCAACTACTTCCGCCGGCTGGAACCCGAAGCCTGCCGCCGGTGCCCGCGCTTCAATAAATGCCGGGGAGGCTGCCCCGCCGTCGCCTACTTCGTCAGCCGCGACCTTAACAGCGCCGACCCCGAATGCCTGATTAACTGGAGTCGGGAGGTTTCATCTGCGTCGATTGTTAAATAAAATATTTAAGCTGCCGGAAAACGCCTGCATCTAAATTATTTCTGTCATTCCCGCGCAAGCGGGAATCCATCCCTTTACCCCTCTGTCATTCTGAGCGTAGCGAAGAATCTCGGTGCGGGGAGGTATCTTCCCCATTTCGTAAAGGGGGACACGAGGGGGATTCCGTAACCCCCATTCAGTCTCCTCTCCCCCCGAGGGAGAGGAATAAGGTGAGGGGGAAATTCACACACTTTCACAAACAATACTCTTAAGCTGTATAATGGCGTTTGAGAGGTAATGTTATGTACGGGCAATTTAAGTACCTTTTTTCACCGCTCCAGATAGGTAAAATAACCGTTCCCAACCGCATCTCCTTTTCCGCCCACCTGACCAATCTCGCCGAGCATAACCTTCCGAGTGAAAGGCTTATGTATTATCTAGCGGAGCGGGCTAAAGGCGGCGCCGGCCTGATAATCACTGAGGAGCAGTCCGTGCACCCCACCGACCACGCCTATGAGAAGCTTATCGACGCCTATAAACCGGAGGTCGTAAACGGCTACCGCCGGATATGCCGCGCCGTCCACGAGTACGAAACGAAAATATTCGCCCAGCTTAACCACAACGGTGGCCAGGGCGATGGCAGCTATTCCCGCTTGCCTGTGCTGGGACCTTCCCCGGTCCCGGACTTCATGTTCCGGGAAGTGCCCAAGGAAATGGAAATAGAAGATATCCGGGAAGTCACCGAGTATTTCTGCCGGGTGGCTACCCATGTTCGCGAGGGCGGCTTCGACGGCATCGAGTTGCAAATCGGCCACAGCTCCCTGATGCGGCAATTCCTTTCGCCCCTGACCAACCTCCGCACTGACGACTACGGCGGCAGTCTGGAAAACCGCATGAGGTTTCCTTCAGAAGTCATCGGGGCGGTCAGGAAGACGGTCGGGCCGGACTTTACGCTGGGAATTCGCCTCTGCGCTGACGAGATGGTACAGGGCGGCTTGACCCTCGATGATACCAGGAAAATGGCGCGTCGTTTCGAAGCTACGAAAAATATCGACTTTATCGATTTGAGTTTAGCCACCTTTTACAATCTCTACCTTGTCGGCGCCACCATGCACACTCCCCTGGGATATACGATTCCCCTGGCCGCCGGCATTAAAAGCGTGGTCAGTCTCCCTGTTTTCTGCACCGGGCGTATTAACGACCCCGTCATGGCCGAAAGGGTGCTGGCTAACGGTCAGGCTGACATGATTGGCATGGTACGCGCCCAGATTTGCGACCCCGAGATGGCCAACAAAGCTAAAGAGGGCCGACTGGAAGAAATCCGCTTCTGCGTCGCCGATAACCAGGGCTGCTACGGGCGGGTAGGCCTTAACAAGAATATCGGCTGTATCCAGAACCCAAATATTGGTTCAGAAAAAACACTGGGAGCCGGTTCCATCAAACCCGCCCCGATAAAAAAAAGAGTGCTGATTGTCGGTGGAGGCCCGGCCGGCCTGCGCGCCGCCGAGGTTGCCGCCCGGCGCGGCCATAAGGTGACTCTGTATGAGAAAAAGGACAGGCTGGGAGGCCAGGTCAATATCGCCGCTCTGGGCGCGGGGCGTGAAGAGCTTAAGTCCGTCATCCGCAACTCGGAAAACCAGCTTAAACTACTGCCGGTGGAAATAGTCTTGAACAAAGAGGTCACCCCGGATTTCATCATGGAACAGAATCCCGACGTGGTGATTATCGCCACCGGCGCTGTACCCAAGGAATGCACGCTTCCCGGTGGCGATGGCCCGAATATCTTTAACGTCTGGCAGGTCCTCACCGGCGAGGGGAAAGTCGGGGAAAGAGTCCTTTTCATCGATAATGACGGCCATCACCAGGCCACGGCTACCGTCGAATTCCTTGCCGACCGGGGTAAAAAAGTCCATATCGTCACCAACTCCCCGACTATCGGGTCAGAGCTGGGGCCGACGCAGGACTCGTATTTAACGCACCAGCGCCTGGCGCAGAAAGGCGTTACCTTTACGCCCGACTTCGCCGTCGTGGAGATAAAAGGCCTTGAGGTAAGAGGCCTCAACTTCTATTCCAACGAATGGAAGACCTTCAGCGATAATGATTCTGTGGTATATGCCATGGGCAACCGGGTGGAGGACGGACTCTATAAAGCCCTGAAAGGTAAGGTTAAAGAGCTATACAGGATTGGCGACTGCGTGGCGCCGCGTAAAATAGACATGGCGATACTGGAAGGCGATAAGGTCGGGCGGATGATTTAATAATATTGTCATTCTGGCGAAGGCCAGAATCCATTATATTACCGCTGTCATTCTGACCCTGAACGTAGTGAAGGGGAAGAATCTCGGGGTTGGGCGGAATAAAAAAGGAAACGTAGTGATGTTAAAAGGCATCTGGGTGCTGCCGGAGATAAACAGTAGCGGCGGAGAAATCAGCAAACTGAGCCTTGGGCTTCTTTCCGAAGCCAGGAATATCGCGGAAAAGGTCGGCGGCACTGTGACGGCACTGGTGCTCAGCGACCAGAATGAGGACTGCTCCGGTATTTTCGGTCAGCACGGAGTTGCGAAAGCATATGTCTTCCAGGACCCCCTTTTGAAATATTTCTCAGCCGAGGTTTACGCGGCGGCGCTGCTACCGCGGATACAGTTAGATAAACCCTGGCTCTTCCTGATGGGACACACGACCGCCGGTAGAGAGCTGGCACCCCGGCTGGCGGCGCTCCTGGAGACAGGACTGGTTAGCAATTGTGTGAAAATCGACCTGTCTCAGCCGGAAAATCCGAAATTTTACCGCCCCATTTACGGCGACCAGCTCTACCAGGAAGTCGTTTTCCAGACCGACCAGCCGATGCTGGTAACGATTCATCCAAATGCCTTGAATATAACCCCTGCTACCGAAAAAAGACAGGTTATAACGCAGGTCATCGAGTCGAAACTGCCTGACGAGTTGATAAAAACCCGGCACCTGGAATTCCTGCCCGCCGATTTTCAAACCGTGGATGTTGCCGAAGCTGAGACCATCGTCTCCGCCGGCATGGGGGCGGCTACCGATGAGCTGTTGCCCCTGGTGGAAGAACTGGCGGCGCTAATCGAAGGCGCTATCGGCACCACGAGGCCGGTGGTCGATGAGGGGAAAATACCCAGGGAACGCCTGATTGGCCAGACGGGAAAGGTCGTCAGCCCCGATTTCTACCTGGCGCTGGGTATATCCGGAGCGACACATCATGTCGGCGGTATCCAGGAGTCGGGCAAGATAGTCTCGATTAACCGCGACCCGCAGGCATCCATCTTCCAGAACTCGGACGCGGGCGCCGCCGCTGACCTCCGGGAAGTTCTGCCGAAACTGATAGAAAGAATCAAGCGCGCGAAAAGCCATGGCGAAATACTTTGATGTCATCATCGTGGGGGCAGGACCGGCGGGCAGCCTGGCGGCACTGAAGCTGGCACGCGCCGGATTTAATATCTGCATGCTGGAGCGGGGCAAATACCCCGGCGCCAAGAACATGTTCGGAGGACTGCTGCATAATACCCCCGTCCTGAATGAAATGCTGCCCGATTTCCGGGAGCGGGCGCCTTTAGAAAGACATGTGTATAAAAAAGTCCTCGCCTTCATGACCCCGGAATCGGCCATCTCCCTGAGTTTTGAAAACGAGAACTTCGAACAGCCGCCGTATAACGGCTACACCGTGTTCCGTCCGGCTTTCGATAGCTGGCTCGCCGGGGAAGCCGTGAAAGCCGGGGCTTTGCTGCTGTGCGACTGCACCGCCGAAGATATTATTAAAAAAGACGGGCAGGTCGTCGGCGTAGCCGTAAAAGGACGGGAAGGGGAAATTAGAGGTAATATCGTTATCGCCGCCGATGGCGTCCTTTCTTTCCTGACTAAAAAGGCCGGTTTAAGGCAGGACTTCAAATCCTCGGATATGGGCGTGGGCATTAAGCTGCTCCTGGGACTAAACGAAGAAACTATCAACGAGCGGTTCCACCTCGTGCGGGACCAGGGGGCCGATATCAGCTTCGTCGGCATGACCGATGACATGCGGGGCGGCGGCTTCCTCTACACCAACCGCGAGAGCATATCCATCGGTATGGTAGTTCATCTCGACTCCCTGAAAGCGGCCGGCAAAGCTCCATATGAAGTATTAAATGAATTCTTGCAGCACCCGCAAATCAGAAAGCTCATCAAGGGCGCTGTACCGCTGGAATACTCGGCGCACCTCATCCCCGAGGGCGGCTTTAACGCCATGCCGCAGGTCTATACCGACGGCATGATGGTCGCCGGCGATGCCGCCGGACTATGCTATACCAACGGCATCAACCTGGAAGGCATCAATCTGGCCATGACCTCGGGCGTGCTGGCCGCCGAGACGGCTATTAAAGCCCTGGAGATCGGAGACTTTAGTGCAAAAACACTATCGTTGTACAAAAAGAAGCTGGATGACAGCTTTATCATGAAGGATATGAAAACGTTTAAAAACGCCGTCGGTATGATGCACCTGGAACGCCTGTTCCAGACCTACCCGCAGGTTCTCGCCAGTATAATGGAAAAAATCTACAGGGTAGAAGGTATGCCCAGGTCGAAGCTTCTGCATCTTGCCCGTAAAGAAGCCTTGAAAGAGATAGGGCTGAAAGACCTGATTAAAGACGGCATCAAGATAGGCAGGGCTTTATTATGAACATCGAAAACCTACAGCAGTTGACACAATTCCAGGTCGACGAGCAATCCCATATCATCGCCAACAAGGATATTTGTAAATCATGTGACCACCGTGCTTGCGTCAAGGCGTGCCCGGCCAACTGCTATACCTTCGATGAAGCAACGAAGCTGTTGAGCGTCGTCTACGAGACGTGTCTGGAATGCGGCACCTGCTATGTCATCTGCGACAAGGGGGCGCTGGACTGGAGCTATCCGCGGGGCGGCTACGGCGTTTGCTACCGGCTGACCTGAAAGCACATATATGAAGATTATCGTCTGTCTGAAAGAAGTAATTGACCCGGCGCTGAGCCTTGATTTTGGCCTGAGAAACAGCGTTGTTTTCAGGGAAGGACTGCCTCTAAAACTTAATCCCAATGATGCCGCAGCATTAGCCATGGCCCTCGGCCTCAAATCGCCGGAGGCAGGCTTCCCTATAGAAATTACCGTCATTTCCATCAGCCCGGAAAGGGTGGAGAGCTACCTGAGAAACGGGCTGGCCCTCGGTGCCGATAAAGCTATACGCATCTGGGAAAAGGACTTCGATAAAATAACTTCTTACCAGAAGGCAAGGATATTATCCGGGGCTATAAAGCTCTCTGGTGCCGACCTCGTTATTACGGGCGCCAAAAGCCTGGACACCGGCAACGGGCAGGTCGGTCCCCTGATAGCGGGATGGCTCGATTTACCATGTATCTGCGAGGTCGTCAGTATCAAGTTAAACGCAGCACAGAATAATGTCATTCTTATCAAAAACATCGGCCGGGGGGAGCGGGAAAAAATACAGTGTTCCCTGCCGGCGGTGATAACGGTCAGGGGGGAGGGAAAACTCCCCTACGCCTCGCTGGACAGGCTCATCGAAAGCAAATATAGTGAAGTAACATTGCTCTCTCCTGCCGACCTCGGTATATCCGCCGTCGAGTTGAAGAACGACCCCACCAGGGTTACCGATCTCTCTTACCCGAGGCCGAGGCCCGTTAAAGTCCCGCCGCTGGACACCTCACTGCCGGCGTTTTACCGCATCCTGCAACTGCTGGAGGGCGGTATTGCCAAGAGAAAGGGGCGGATGCTACAGGGCAGCAGCGAAGAACTGGCCGAACAGCTATTCCAGCTCTTTCTCGATGAGGGTGTCATTAAATCGGCGGCAGAACATTGAAAAACATCGCCTACCAATTACACCTCCCCCTTTTAAAAAAGGGGTCTTGCCCCAATTGTCATTCTGAGGAGTCCGCCTCAGGCGGATGACGAAGAATCTGTGGGTGGGGCTGGTAACGCACAGATAGTCCCAGCCACCCTTAGACCCTTCGTACGCTTGAGGCGTACTCAGGGTGACAAGGATACAGTTCTTTTGAGGCAAAGCCATAAGGGGGATAGAGGGGGATTTGATAACGGAAGGATTCGGCTTTTCACTGGCAGATAACACCTACCTGAGAGCAGACCCTGACGGCTATTTACTCCTCTCCCACCTGCCGCTGAGAATTCTCCGCTTAAATAACTCTCTCTTCAATCTCCTCAAGCACATCCGTGATGGGGATGAGCTATCGGAATTCATCAGTCAGAATCCCGATATAAATCCGGGAAATATTTTAAAAGTCCTGCTTTCCCTCGTGTCGAGAGGATACCTGAAACTGGAGAGGATAGCAGCCATAGCGGAATACCCACGCGTCTCCGTTATCATACCGGTGCGAGACCAGCCCGAAGATTTGCTCGAGTGCCTGCGTTCGATTAAAAATCTCAATTACCCGAAAGACCGGCTGGAAATCATCGTGGTGGATGACGGCTCTCAAAAGGATATCTCCCGGATTATTACGAATGAAAATATCAGGGTTATCCGACAGGTAGAGTCGAAAGGCCCGGCGGCCTGCCGGAACACCGGGGCCGAAAATGCACACGGCGATATCTTTGCCTTTCTGGATGTCGACTGCGTGGCCGGGGAGAACTGGCTCAAAGAGACGATACCATTTCCCCAGGTAGTAAAAGTGGGGGCGGTGGGCGGCTATGTGGACGGTTTCTATAAAGACAGTCCGCTGGACCGTTATGAAAAAGTGTTTTCTTCACTGAACATGGGCAAACGGCTTATCTTAGAAGCTAAAACGGAATCCAGCTTCTACGTACCCACGGCCAATATGCTGGTTACCAGGGAAGCTTTTACGTCAACCGGCGGCTTCAAAGAGGGGATGCACGTGGGGGAGGACGTGGATTTCTGCTGGCGATTGAGAGACCTGGGGTACTCACTCCTTTACGTTCCCTTCGGCAGAGTGGCGCATAAGCACCGCAGCCACCTCGGCAGGATGCTGCAACGCCGCATCGAATACGGAACCTCGGAGGCTGAGCTTTACCGTACGCACCGCGATAAAAGGAAGGGGTTCGCTATTTCCCCATATTCTGGCTTGTCTTTCCTGGCGCTGACCCTCTCTATCCTGCTGATGAATCCTTATCCCCTATGTCTGATACCGCTTCTTTTCGTCATCGACCTGTGGCGGAAGTCCGCAACTGTGGCGAGATTTAAAATAGAAATCTCTTTCCCGCAGATAGTATATTCAGCTTTAAGAAGCTATCTTTCCTTTTTCTATTTCGCTTTTTTCCATCTGATGAGATACTACCTGATTCTAATCGTCGGACTCGGCTTTCTATGGCACCCTCTGTGGCTTTTCAGCGGGCTGGCGTTAGTCGATACATCCATCGTGGACTACTACGTGAAAAAGCCGAGCCTGCTTTACCCGGTTTTCCTCTTCTTTTACCTTCTGGAACACCTGGCATATCAGATTGGCGTGTTCCGGGGTTGCCTGAAGCTGAAATATTTCGGCTCTTATCTCCTTGCGTTCAGGCGCGCTTAATCGTACATAATCACCCACCGCCCTATTACTTCCCGGGCTAACATAGCCTTCTTTACCTTATCAAGGTCTTCGAGCTTAATCGACCTCGTAATCAGTTTGTCGGTTTTTAAAAGTCCGGTGTTCATAACTTCCATTAAACTGGGGAGGTCTTCGGTCGGGTGAGTCTCGCCATATAAAGTACCTCTTATCGACTTCGCATGGAGAGGTGCATAAAAAAGAGGGATACTGGTAACTGAATTAATCGGGGGTATTCCGATAGCAACTACGATACCATTGGAGCGAATCGCCCACCATGCCTGTACCTGGGCTCCCGGGTCGCCGGTGGCCTCAATAGCAAACTCCAGCCCTTCTCCGCCGGTAAGGTTTTTGATTATAGGGATGGGGTCATCCTTACTGGAATTTATAAAGTGGGTAGCCCCGAATTCCAGGGCTATGTCCCGCTTGGATATCTCCAGGTCAACAGCAAAGATAGGATAGCAGTTACGCAGCGCTGCAAAACGGATGGCATTCAGCCCGATGCCCCCACACCCCCATATCCCTACTGAGTTGCCTTCACGCGCGTTAGCCACATTAACAATACTCCCCCAACCGGTGGCTATAGAGCATCCGAGCTGGCAGAGCTGCTCAGGAGGTAATTTGATATGGTCGGGCACGCGTATGGCGCCAATTTCCGGCATAACACTGTGGGTAGCAAAACCGGCGATAAAGCTGCCCAGTCCAACCCTTTTACCATTCTTATCTGTCAATCGTGAGGTGCCATCCAGGAGATTCCCGGCTTGAAAAAACACCTTGCTTGTATCGCACAGATTAGGATGTCCCCGCCGACACTGGAAACAGTGCCCGCAGGGCACCATCCAGCACCCGATGACACGGTCGCCTGGCTTCAATTTAGTCACACCCGGACCTACTTTCTCTACCACCGCACAGGCTTCGTGACCGGGAACCATGGGAATATCCTGCGGTATATGTCCCTCCCAGACAGACAGGTCAGAGTGGCAGAAGCCGCAAGCCAGCATCTTTACCTGCACCTCTTTCTCACGGGGTTCAGCCAGTTCCAACTCCTCGATAGACATCGGCGCTCCGTATTCACGCAAAACGGCAGCCTTAATTTTCATCTTTTTCCTCCTGCTTCTTAATTAATGCACTCACCCGGCACAGTACTGGATATCGGCGCTCGGGTAGACAGCCACCTTTGCCCCGGTCTTGTGGCTCTCCTTCAGCAGCCTCAGAACACCAGCCCAATCATGCATTAATATTACTTTATCCGTATCTTCCAGGTAGTTCTTGCTGGAAAGCTCGGTATACTCGCTGAAGATAATCAAGCGGTTCACGTTCGGCGGCGGTTTCATCTGGAGTCGCAACTGCCCGCCGATGGTATTCCCAAAGGGCCCCATGAGATAGTGGGTAACCTGCCCTTCCGGAGCGTTGGCAATGAGAACGACATCGCCGCCATGCTTACTTACCGCGGGAAAAGCGATTAACAGTCCGGAAATAGCTTCGTTAGCCTTGGCGAAGGTATTGGCAATAACGATATCCTTGTCCCTGGCGGAAGGGGTCAGATAGTGAGTCCTGGCTTCTTCGAGGGCAGCGGCGTAAGCCGGCTGGGGGGCACCGGCAAAGATGTCCGCTATCTCACCCCACATATTGACAATGGCGTCTATTTTCATATCCAGCCCTACAATGTCCGCCGCTTCGTCAATGTCCCGGCGCCGCGGGTTATCCTCAAAGGCACCCATGCCGGTCACCGTATCATTAAATTCTCCTTTTCGGGAGACTGCCCGCGGCGAATGAAGAGCCAGTATCGTTTCGTAGGCAGCCACCCCCGGCAGCACAATCTTGCTACCACCGCCGAATCCGGCCATGATATGCGGTACGATGGAACCGATGCCTATCTTGAGGTCGCACTTCATTACCTCGGCGTTGATGCGGACCTCCGTACCGCCGGTCGTCGTCCCGGCATAAACGCAGTTAGCGAACGGTGCATGATTATAGACCGGAAATCGTGCCAGCACATCCTCTCCCAGCTTCTTAACGAAGTCGAGTCGGTTCAGCGCCCCGTGACAGCCGCAGGCGGCGATAAAGCGTATCTGGCTATCATTAATACCGGCGGCGGCCAGTTCTTCCAGCACATGGGGTATAATCTCCGCCACCCTGGTGACCCTCGCCATGTCATCGAAGAGGATAACCACCTCTTTCTTACCTCTGGCATACTCCCGCAGCGGCGGCATGCCGATAGGACTGGCGATGGCCTTCTTAATCCCGGCGGGCTTTAAATGCTGTCGATTGTATCCCACCATGTTGCAGACTTCCACCTGCCAGCTTTCTGGGAGTGTGATTTTCAACTCCTTTACTCCATGCCAGGCTAGCTGGGGCAAGGTAATTTTATTTACCAAGTCAGACCTCCGTACAAAATAAATCCTTTCAATAGTTGCATAAGCTATTGTTTCTGACGCTCAGGATACCACCGATTGTCTTTTACAGAAGATTTGTTCATCTGAAGATACAATTCTTGGGGATTTTGCTTGAGTAACTTAATTATGGACTGGGGAGATTCTATTGTCAAAACAATGGAAACCATGACCTTAGTTCTAGTATTTTTGGATAGTTATTTATAAATCGTTTACATAACATATCAAGAAATTAACAAAATATTTACCAGCCCGGTGCTATTTTTTAACCACATGGCGAATATTCTGAGAACGGACGCGAGCCTGTTGTCTTTACTTATGCGCACGGGAAGGTGGTGTTGAAATGAAGAATACCTATCCTGAAATTAAAAAAAATTCACAGGTCGTTACCCGGGAGCCTGATGATGCCGATGAGAGCGACTCAAATTACGCTTCATTTGAGAATAACGATATTTTCCATATCATCGCGAAAAACACCAGCTACATGATATTACATTTCCAGTTCAAGCCAGCCGGCAGGCTGGTCTACGTGAGCCCGTCTTCTTCCCGCATTATCGGGTACACACCGGAGGAATTCTATGCCGACCCTGATCTCGCCGTGAGATGCATCCATCCGGACGACCAGAAACTCCTTATGGATTTTCTAAACCCGGACACTCCGTACGACAGTGAGCCGCTCGTCCTGCGCTGGATACATAAAGACGGCAGAACAATCTGGATTGAGCAGACCAAGACGGTGATTCACAACAAGCGCGGAGAGAAGGCTGATGTCTATTATATAGCCCGCAATATCACTGAGCGTAAGATGGCAGAAGAGGCGCTGCGGGAGAGTCAGAAATTCAATGCCAGTCTGATGGAAAACGCGCCACATGCCACGGTGGTCATTAATCCAGACACTTCGATTAGATATGTCAACCCTGCATGGGAAAAGTTAAACGGCTGGTCCCTGGCTGAAGTTATCGGTATGAAAGCCCCGTACCCGTGGTGGCCTGAAGAATTTAAACAGACGTTTTCTGATGGCTTTAAAGAAGCCATGAAACAGGGCAGCGGCAAAGCCGAGGTAATCGCTCAGAAGAAAAACGGCGAACTCTACTGGATTGACATGAACTGGGCTTCCGTAACACATAACGGGGAATTCTTATACCTGCTGATAAACTCTATCGATATTACCGAGCGCAAGCAGGCTGAGGAGAAACAGCAGGCAATCATCAAAACAGCCCTTGACGGTTTCTGGATATGCAATCTGGAGGGCAAATTTCTTGAAGTAAACGACTCATATTGTAAGATGACAGGTTATACGCGCGAAGAGCTGCTTAAGATGTCCATCCACGATATTGAAGCCGTGGAAAATCCCGAGCAGACTGCGCAACATATAAAAAAAATAGTGGAGAAAGGTTCAGACCGTTTCGAAACGCAACATAAATGCAAAGATGGCAAGGTAATTGATATTGAAATCAGTGTAAATTATCCCAGTTCAGGGGAAGGGCAAATGTTCGTATTTGTCCGTGAAATCACCGAACGCAAGCGAGTGGAGGTGGCTCTGGCTAACGAAGCGGTCCGGCGGCGTATCCTGATCGAACAATCACGTGATGGGATTGTTATCCTCGACCAGAATGGCAAGGTGTATGAGGCTAACCAGCGATTTGCCGATATGCTGGGATATTCGCTCGAGGAAGTCAGTCAGCTTCATGTTTTTGATTGGGAGTTCCTGTATCCACGAGAACAAACAATCGAAATGATCAAGACCGTTGATGAGAAAGGCGACCACTTTGAGACGCAGCACCGCCGTAAAGATGGAACGATTTTTAATGTTGAAATAAGCACCAATGGAGCCATGTTCGCCGGGCATAAACTTATTTTTTGTGTGTGCCGGGATATCACCGAGCGCAAGCGGGCGGAGATGGAGCTGGTATCCGCTCAGGAGAAACTGAAAGAGGCCCATCGCCTGGCACACATCGGAACCTGGGACCTGGTTTTAGAAAGCAATAAGGTAACATGGTCAGAGGAACTGTACAACATCGTCGGCTGGGACCCGTCACGCAAAAATATTTCCGCTGCGGAACTCCCGGGTCTCTATACACCAGACAGCTGGAATAGGCTTAATCAAGCTATTACGAAGGCTCTCGCTACCGGCGAACCGTACAACCTTGAACTGGAAATCATCCGCCCGGACGGCACCACGCGATGGGTAACCGAATTCGGCGGGGTGATGCGTGACGGGAACGGAAAGGTCACCGGGCTTCATGGCACGTTACAGGACATCACCGAGCGCAAGCGAGTGGAGAAGGCGTTACGGGAGTCAGAGGAAAAGTTCTCTAAAGCTTTTCATTCCAGCCCCATTTCGGTTTCCATCAGCCGACTTAAGGATGGCAAATTCATTGAAGTTAATGATAGTTTCCTCCGGGATAAGGGCTATACCCGCGAAGAGGTAATCGGCCACAGTTCAACGGAGTTAAACATCTGGGCGATCCCGGGCACACGCGATAAAATAATACAGACGCTGAAGGAGCGGGGTCGGGTTCACAACGAACAAACTCAATTCCGTACGAAGTCGGGTTACGTTCGTACAGGATTATTGTCTGCAGAACTAATTAACATCGGTAATGAGCCATGTCTGATCACCCTGAACAACGACATAACCCAGCAAAAGCTGTCTGAGGAACGATTAAGACTACTCAGTTCCGTCACGCAGCAGGTATCTGATTCTACAATAGTTACCGACCGCAATTTCAAGATTACCTATATGAACAAGGCAGCCCAGGATATACTTGGTTATTCCGCCGAAGAGACGCTGGGTAAAGGCCTGGATATATTTAATGCCGAACCTGTACCCGAGGAAGTTATCCAGAACATTTTCCAGACGGTTGCCTCCGGTAAAGTCTGGAGCGGAACGGTACCCAAAAGACGCAAAGATGGCAATATTATCACTTGCGAAACTAGAGTGTCTCCTCTCTACGACGAGAAAGGTCAGGTTTCTTCATTCATAGACGTCCAGCGCGATGTCACCGAACAGAAAGAGGTTGAGGTAAAACTACAGGAACATAAAAAATTAATTGAGAGCATTCTGGCCACCATGCCGGAGGGGGTAATCGTTATCGATGGGAATGACCGGATAATACTGGCCAATGAAGCTTTCTATAAGATTTTCCACCGCAGTAAAAAAACGACCATAAACAAATTGCTCAGTGACACTATACACTTAGACCAATTAGTCAACCTGTACAAGGCAGTGAAACGTGGAAAATATGAGAATTATACGCTGGAATTCAGATACCGGGTACAGAACCTTGATAAGATAATTTACTGTGTTGTTGTGAAAATGGATGGAGAGCGCACCCTGCTCACTTTTTCCGATATCTCCAAGGAAAGAGACGAGGAGGAAAAACTATATCTCACAGACCGCCTGGCGTCAATAGGAGAAATGGCCGCTGGTCTGGCACACGAACTCAATAATCCTTTAACCGGAATCATGGCTCTATCCCAGTTACTCGTAAATAGCGATATACAGGAAGAACATAAAGAGGACCTGCAGAGCATTCATAGTGAAGCTAAACGTGCTGCCAGTATCGTGAAAAACGTTCTCCTGTTTGCCCGTAACAATACTTATGAAAACGGCCAGGCATCCGTAAACGAGGTCGTTAAAGACGTACTAAGGCTACGCGAATACGAGGAAAAGGTCAGCAATATCGAGGTAGTCACTAATCTTGAAGATAACCTGCCCGCTATAAATATCGATAAATATCAACTCCAGCAGGTCTTCCTGAATATCATCTTAAACGCCGAAGCAGCTATCAAGGAAATCAACCGGCCGGGTATCTTAACGGTCACGACGGAGAGGGCCAACAACCATGTCAACATTATGTTCAAAGATAATGGCTGCGGTATCAAGAAGCATATTATGCCCAGGATATTCGACCCATTCTTTACCACAAAAGAGATTGGCAAAGGTACCGGTCTTGGTCTGAGTATCTGCTATAGCATAGTTGTGAAACACGGCGGCAAAATAAGCGTCAAGAGCCAGGTAAATGAAGGCTCCACCTTCACTATCAGAATGCCGATTTTAACGTAAAAAGGGAATGGCAGGAGGAGAAGATATGGTTATGGCACCCCCCAGGGAGAAAATCCTTATTGTAGACGATGAAAAAATAGTTAGGAGAAGCCTTAATAAATGTCTATCGATGAATGGTTTCTCTTGCGAAGAAGCCAGTAATGCCGATGAGGCGCTGGCTAACCTGCAAAATAGGCCGGCAGACCTGGTTATCCTGGACATCATGATGCCGGGTAAGTCAGGAAGCGAATTGCTGCCCCAGCTTAAAAAATCCTTCCCTGATACGGCAGTTATCATGGCAACCGCCGTCGTTGAACCCGACACCATTGTAAATTGCATGAAAAATGGAGCCCATGACTACATTACCAAGCCGTTTGATGTCAACCAGCTCGTTAGCAATATCCAGATGGTTCTGGAAAAGAGAAATCTGGAGTTAAACCTTAAAATGAGGAGACAGGCCCTCGAAGGCAAGGTAGAAGAACAGGCTAAAGAGCTCCAGAAGCTCTTCATTGATGCCGTGGAATCATTGGTGGGTGCTCTGGAAGCCAAGGATAAATACACAGCAGGTCATTCACGGAGGGTGACCAAAATATCCTTGGATATAGGAAAGGCACTGGACCTGACGGGCGGGAAAATGAAAAACTTACGCTGGGCTGCCCTTCTGCATGATATCGGAAAGATCGGGATTGACCCGAGTATCCAGAACAAACCGGGTATACTTACACCAACAGAGTATAATTATATCCTGACACATTGCAGTATAGGTCCTGGCATCGTACAACCACTGGTGAATGACGCAATAATAGAGGCAATAAGACATCACCACGATAGTTATGATGGAAGCGGCCTCAACCAAAAAGTCGCCGGTAAAGATATACCTCTCGATTCCCGAATTCTGGCCGTGGCTGATTCCTTTGACGCGATGACTTCAGACCGCCCATATAGAACCGCGATGTCAGCCAGAGGGGCAATCGAAGAGATTAAAAGATGCGCCGGTACCCAGTTTGACCCTGTAGTGGTCCAGGCCTTCCTTAAGACACCCATAGTAGATTCTCTCAAGGCTTAGACATCGGCTAACGCCAGGAGAATGACCTAAGTAATTAGTCAGCCATGACGAATTTACTATTTACTCATACCGTCCATCAGGGAATAATACTTGTAGGGAACCTGTGCTTAGGGACAGGTTCTTGGTCTATTATTATTTAGTTGTCCGTGGGTCACCATTCTCTCCGTGCTTGCGGGCACCAATTAATACAATGAAGAGTGAAAAAGGGATTTTATTAATCGAGGTTATTGTAGCCCTGGCGCTTCTGGGCATTATCAGCGCGTCCTTTCTCGGTGGTGTGGCAACAACTTCCACGGCTCGCGTTACCGCCGATGAGAGAGCCTCCGCGAAAATTCTGGCCGAAAGTCTTATGGATACAATTAAAAAAGATACCTATAAAACATCATATATCATCACGATACCGGAGGAATTCGCCGGATATTCTGCAAATCTTTCAGTGACGAATGGGAATAATATTCAGGAGTTAACCATAGCAATCAATCATCGTAACCGAGATGTATTAACTCTGGAAAGCTATAAGGTAAACAGGGGTTAACATTCGTAGTCAAGCGCCATAAGCGAGATGCATCACTCTGGAGAGTTATAAGGTAAACAGATGATATTCCGTAAAATCAGGCTATTCTATAAAAACCAGGCAGGCTTTACTTTGATTGAGATGATGGTTGCCCTGGTGATTACAGGTTTTATCGGCCTCGGCGCCACCATGGCCAGTGGTCAGGTGCTTAACCAGACTTCGAGAAACAGCGACTACACTACCGCCAGCCGTAATGCCATGAACGCCATACACTGGATAAGCCGGGATGCCATGATGGCACAATCCATGGACGGTACTGAGGGTTTCCCGCAAAATGAAAACCTCTCCCTGAACTGGGTAGAGTGGGATAACACGGTTCATTCTGCCAATTACTCACTGGAAAACGGGATTCTCCGGCGTGCTTATTCGGACGGTGGCCAGATAACAGATACTGTAATTTCCGAATATATCAATCCCGATGAGGAAATGACCAACTGTGTGTCCTACAACGGGACGCTTACTTTGACGATTACCAGCAGCGTGGGCGAAGGTTCTAAAGTAGTTAATGTGACCAGGGTACGCGAAATTACCTCCAGGCCTAGTTTATAGAAACCGTGATAGTGCTATGAAAAAAAGGGTAAAGTTTACATCGGCCCGGCATTTAGCTGATGAGGCGGGGCAGGCCCTTATTCTGGTCCTGATATTTCTTCTTCTGGGCAGTCTCACGCTGGTGCCCGCTCTTGCCCACATCGGTACCGCCCTGAAGACTGGCAGAGTCTATGAAGATAAGACCAACGAGCTTTATGCCGCTGATGCAGGCGTGGATGATGCTATCTGGCAGGTAAAATATAACGGCCTGGAAGCTCTCTTTGAAAGCCCGAACTATAATTACATTTTCAGCACGAATGCCTCATACACACTGGATAACCCGGTCAATGGCCTGACGACGAACGTAACTATCGGGAATGTCTGGATTCCCAGCAATGTAACGCTGCAAGAATTATCCTTAACCCCGGCCCAGGCTAAGGCAATAATAGAGAGGCCTATTACCGATAATACAACAAACAGGTTAGTGGTAACCGGAACGCCGCTTGACGAAGATGACTACCGTATAAAAATAGACTTTTATCCTGCCGTAGGCGTAACGGAAAATCTTTCGGTTTCTTCAGTGGGAATATGGATACCGCAAGGTTTCACCTACGACGGCGACTGTAATATGGCCGCTTTCGCCGGCACTCAAGATAAATATGATGAAACCGTAGAGGCCCGTCCCGGCGGCCAGGCCATCGTCTGGGACTTTTCGCAGGAGCCAATACCCTTTCCCGACCTGCCCCCGGAAGATTTAGACCCTGCCGACTTCCCGCAGACGGCGGAAATTACCTTTACATATAACAATGATAACCCCGCTGCCAGGCCCAACGCCATCGCCTGGATAGTCACATCCGGCCCACTCAGTGACTACTATTATCCTACCGGCGGAGGTGTCCCCATCTCGTGGGATATCGATACCAGGTTTTATCAAATAACCTCGACGGCCGGCCATACCAAGGTCGAGGCTTATGCGTCCCGTTGCGAGATGCGTAATATGTATGTGGCTACTGCCGGTGATTATGTCGCCATCGGCAACTCGCTCATGACGGATGATGATCACGACTATTCAGACCTCCGCGAAACCTGGCACTCCTCCAGCACGACCACGCTTTCAAGCCTGCCCAATGATGCCTATATATCTCACGCCTACCTCTACTGGTCTGGCTTCTTTAAAAGTGGCTTTTCCGCAGCCTTCTGGGGTCCGGACGGGTGCAGTAACTGGAATAACTGGGATGGCCCCAACAAGTACTGGCACATTGAGACTTCCGGCGACGATAGATTCTATGCTTATAAAGCCAGTAGCGGAAACGACACCCGCTACCTGACGATGAAAAACTGCATCAGCCTGAGCGGCCGCCCGGCAGGCACGACAATAGTGGAGTGGGAGCAATGGGAGTCTTCCACGAATAATCTGGAGGGCCTGAGTGACCCGGCTAACTGTGATGCTCTCAAGTTTCAGATATCGAGCAACAACGGTACGCACTGGAGCGATATGATTACCGCCTTCTGCGATGACATCGACAGCTCACCAATGTATTACTATTATGTCATACCTCAGGAATACCTGACCTCACAATTCAGGATGAGATTTTATCTGGACGGCTTCAATTCAAGCGGTGAGTACTGCTATGTTGATAATATCGCTTTTGCTCAAATTACCGGCGCGGCCGACACCACCGCCGACTTCACCATAGACGGCTACGATACTCATAAAGAGACGGTAAACGCCCTGGTATCTCAGCTCATCGGCAACAAATACAAAGGTCAATACTCCTACGCCTGCCGGCAGGATGTTACCGACCTGGTGAGGGCGCACTCAGACCGGAACGCATCCAATCAACCCATCGGCAACGCGGAATATACGGTCGGCAATGTCCTGGCTGACGAATCAGATGCCCCGGGTGGACCTTATTACCTGGCCTATTGCGGCTGGTCCCTGGTCATTATCTACCACAGCTCGGATACGGCGGGGCGCCAGCTCTATCTCTGGAACAACTTTGCCTATAGCCAGGGCAGCGAGAACCTGGACTTTGACAACGATGGTTCGCCGGGCGGGACCATCACGGGTTTCATCGTCCCGGAGCGCATCGGAAACGAGGTAGAGGCGGCGAAGCTGACCTGCTTTGTCGGCGAGGGAGATGAATGCTATGATGGCGATTCTCTAAAGTTCAACGGCACCGCCCTTAATGACGGTTTCGGCACCAACAACGTCTGGAACTCAAAGTCCGCGGTGGCGAGCAAAGACGGGATTGATATCGACACCTTCAGCATCACCTGGGAAAGCCGCCTGCTCCATGCGGACGACAACGAGGCGCAAATCGATTTTATAACCGAAACCGATAACTTTAACCTGATTTACATTATTCTATCAGTGCGGAGCGAGACCGTCATCGGCGGTACCCAGCACTATGTAATAAGCAGTAATTAGGACCTTCTACGGTGTTTCAGGCAAGTTTCGCTTATCTTCCAGTTCATAGAGCTTTTCGATAACGAACTGGACAAATTTCTGGCACTTCTGCTCAAAGAGACCCGACTCTCTCGCCTGCTTGGTTGCCTTCTCGTCAGAGAAGTCCAAGCCGATAAGCCCGACACAGGTAACCGCGCCGAACCTCTGGATGAAACTTCTTACCAGTTCAGCGGCATCTTCATTGGCAGCTTTTCGCGCCTGCTCGGCCTTCTCCTTATCAGCGAGTGAGCAGCGGTGCCGCAATCCCAGAGCTAATGCCGACGCCGATACCGCGCCGCATGTGGCCTGCGGCTGACCGGCGATACCGCCCCGAAAAGCTGTGCCCGCCCAGAGAAAGTCCTCGTTTTTGAGTCCGTAAGCTTCCCACATAACTTGCAGGACGGATGGCCCTCAGTGGTAGCCCAGGCCCATATACTCCAGTACTTTACGCTTGGCTTCCTGAAGCGGCATTTTAATTTTCATATGTCTCCTCCTTTACGCCGCGCTGGTGCGGAATCGCCAGGCGGCTATCACACCGAATATCACGGCAAAACCCAGCAGAGCCAGCATCGATGGCACAACGTCACTGAAACCGGTGCCATATACCATCAATTTATTGAACCCGCCGGTCGCCCAGGCATGGGGGGTAATCCTGGCGATATTCTGGAGCCATTCCGGGTAGAGGAAGGAGGGCCACCAGCACCCGCCGAGGGGTGCCAGCACCAGGGAAGTAATGACCGCCAGGGAGGCAGCACTGCGCAGAGTCCTGGCTAAAGTCGCCAGCATTAAAGCAAAAGCGGAGGACATAAGCACCATCAGGACAGAGAGGATGATAACGGCCAGCGGAGACAGTCCGAGGTCGACATGAAAAACCAGAATACCAAACATCCAGAATATGATAATCTGAATCAGTCCCCTGATTACCGTGCCGGTAAAGATACCTCCCAGGATTGATTCCCTTTTCACAGAACTGGCCAGCAACCTCTCCAGGGTATGGTTCTGGCGTTCGCGTACAATTGATTCTGCTGTTACCGCCGCCGCAAAAAAGACAAACATCACCAGATAGCCGGGAATAACCCAGTTAGACGGATTTTCTGCCTCTACCTCACCCACCTTATCAGTCCTTAAGGCTATGTAAGACGCCTCGGCACGCTCCGCACCCCCGGAAAGAAGTGCGTTCATCATTTGCTGCGCCGCCTTGTTGATACTATCCCTGTCGGCGGGAATGGCACCTCCCTGGATAAGCAGGGAAACACTGGCCTCGATGATGACCTGGTCCGTACCGATTTGTGACGAGACAGCCCCGGCTAGACCGTTGAGGGCTGCTCTGTTGTTTACATTGCCGGCACTGGTAAAAACCTCGAGCTTGGTGCCTGAACCCGTCATCAAAGCCTGCGTAAAATCAGGCGGGAAGGCGAGAAAACCAGCCAGTTTCCCGTCTTCGACGGCACGGCGGGCTTCATCGTAATCTTTATCCCAGACTATTTTCGGTTCCCCGGGACCAAGCCGAGACTCGTCTCTGGTCTCCATAGCGCCGATTATCTGCTGGCTCAGGCCACTGGCAGCCTCGCGGGTGACCAGGTGCAGGTCCAGCCTCTGGTCCTCTCCTCCGACACCCCTCATGAGAAAGTTGAATAAAATGATGAACATGAAGGGAAAAACGACGAAGAAGAACACGGAGGCGCGGTCCCTGGAAAAAATTTTCAAATCCTTCAGGGCGATAAACCATACGTGCTTCAGGTTTTTCATATCTTCTTATTTACCCCCCGGTATCACCCTGAAAATAAGCCGGCTGATGGCAAGTCCCACGACGGCTACTCCGGCCAGTACCACCAGCGGTTGCAGGGTATCACCCAGAGAACCTCCCTCGGCGATTACCGTGCGGAAGGCTTCGTTGGCATAGGTATTGAGTGAAGCCTTACCGATGGCAGCCAGTATCGAGCCTTCGGACACCTGAAAGAAAGTGCCGCCGAGCATGACCATAAACATTGTAAAGACGACGCCAATCCAGGTAGCCCCGTCTTCGCTCCGGGCGACGGAGGCGATTATCATCCCCAGCGCCGCGGCCGCCGCCGCAAAAACAAGGGAAATAACCAGAGATGCCAGAAAAGAGAGGGGGGTAAAGATTCGAAAAACGGCATACGATAGTGCCAGCAATATGAATGTCTGCACGAAGCCACGGGCGACACTGGATAGAAACTTGCCGATAAAAAGTTCGCCCACGTTGAGCCGTGTGGTAAGCAGCCTCTCCAGGGTGCCTCTCTTACGCTCTTCTACTATTGCCCTGGCGCTCAGGGTCAGGGAGAAGAGAACATACATGGTAACGATACCGGGTAGATATAAATTAATAAATTCCGGACTGCCGCCTACGACCTCTTCGACAACGCCTAAAACAGGTTGCTGGCGTTCTTTATCCAGGTACTCCTTGACAGTAACCTCGATGCTATTTTCGGGGATTCCCTTCCCTTCCAGATTACTTTTTACCTGGCTGCGTACCAGGAATCCCTGGTTCATTTTTTCAACCACACCGCGGATGATACTGACAAGAATCTGGCCCTCCTGCCCGCCGTTGCCCCGCTGTTTAAAGACCAGTTCCGCTTTATCCCCGGATACCAGCGTTTCCGAGAAGTCCGAGGGTATGAACAGGACCAGTAACAAATCTGACCTTTCCAGCTTGTTATCCGCCTCACTCGCCGTCAGCAACTCGACTTTAATGCCCTCGACTTTATCCAGTTGCTCTATCAACTGTGCGGAGTAGGTGCCTCTATCTTCATTCACCACCGGGGCGGTGGCCTTGAACATGGTCTGTCCCCCAAAGGCTCCGTACATCAGGGCGAAAGTAATAATGGGCAGTAGCAGACCGAAAGCCAGGTCAGCCTTGTCCTGAAGATACAGGCGAACTTCATTCAGGGTAATGAATAATGCTCTTTTCATATCCTTGGTTAATCGCGCAGGCTGCGCCCGGTCAGTTTCAGGAAAACATCTTCCAACGTTACCTTATCCGGTGACCCTATCTGCGACTTTAGTTGATACGTTGTGTCCAGTGCGATTACCTGTCCGGCATCCATGATAGCGATGCGGTTACAGAGACGGTCGGCTTCCTCCATATAGTGGGTTGTATAGAGAATGGACATGCCCTTTTTCTGAAGGCCCAGTATATTTTCATAAATGTGGTTGCGTGACTGCGGGTCGATACCCACCGTCGGCTCGTCCAGGAAGAGAAGCTGAGGATGGCCCATAAGAGCAATGGCCAGGTTAATGCGCCGCTTCATACCCCCGGAGAACTTGGCCACTTTCCCTTTAGCCCTGTCCACCAGTCCCATCAACTCCAGGTTGGTCATGGCCTGGGCACGGGCCTCTTTGCCGTCCAGCCCGGCCATACGACCGAAAAATACCATATTGTCCAGCGCCGATAGGTCGTCATAAAGTGCCAGGTCCTGGGGACAGACCCCGATGATACTGCGGACGGCTTCGGCTTCATGACGTACGGAATGGCCTCCTATTATGATGTCGCCGCTATCTGATTTCAGGACCGTAGATAACATGCGAATAGTGGTTGTCTTACCGGCACCATTGGGACCCAGGAGGCCGAAAATTTCCCCCTTGAAGATGGAGAATGTAACCCCATTGACCGCTTGTAGTTCATTGAAGCTTTTACGAAGGTCCTTTGCGACCATGAATTCCTCAGCCATAGCCTTGCCCCCGCTTTCCATGATTAATGGTGAAAGTATTTAGAGAATCGATGTATTATATAATCTGGCACACCAAGTTCACAACACGCCCGGAACCAGCGTCATAAAATGAGGGTGTTTATAAATGTCATTCTGAATGAGTCCCGATTTAGTCGGGACGATTGAAGAATCCGTA
>CAYQZZ010000013.1:34731-38371 GCA_964422155.1 uncultured Dehalococcoidaceae bacterium
ATAAATGTCATTCTGAATGAGTCCCGATTTAGTCGGGACGATTGAAGAATCCGTACTTTATGAGAATGGTTACGGATTCTTCCCCTTCAGCTGAAGGGTCAGAATGACAATAAATTACTGCTAAACACCCTCATAAAATACCGTCCGCAATAGTTAATTGTCCTAAAATAACGAGGCCTCCACTTTTTCAGGAGGCCTCGTATAATATCCAGGTTTTACTTTATTTAAGGCCAGAGTACCTTAGCTACATCGTTCAGTCCAAGCTCCACCAGCCTTTTCTTGCTCGGCTTACCCGTCTTTATATCCCAGTCCAAAGCCTTGTAGTATTCAGGGAAGAGCTCGTCTTCGTTCATGACTATCCCCTTGCGAGGTCCGACTGTTTTGGGCGGTTTGCCCAGCATCCTGTCCGGGAACTTCCAAGGCGTTTTCAGTCCCTCGCGGATATTGAAGGCCTGCTTGATGTGTTCTACACGCTCGCCGGTCTTGATCATTTCTTCTCTGGTGATGTCCCAGCCGGTGATTACCCTCAGGGCTTCAATAAAATGGTCAAAATGGCCGTAACCGTCTCCGAGCACTATCATGCAGACCCCGGCGACGTTATATATTTGCGATAAAGCAGCGCCTATCTTATGCGGCTCTCCACGTCCTTTGAGGGAGGCGCGGTCATAATCAGGCAAGGCGCCCTCGGGAAGCGGGCCTTCGCCACCCTGGGTATGACGGCCGGGGGTCGGTTCCCCTCCGTAGGCAATTGCAAAGCTGGCGCCGCCCCTGGAGTCATGAGCGGGAAACTCCTGCCCGCCGATATGCATAGCGTATTTCTCGGAGCCTTTGCCGATTTTCTTCGCGGCTATCTTGACGCCATCGGCGATGATGTCGCCGAATCCCTCGCGCTTGCCCAGTTTCTCCGTCATGGCCACGATGGCTTTATGGTTGCCCCACTTCATTTCCAGGCCATCTGTATCTTTCTTGGTGATAATGCCGTTTTCGTAGCACTCAATCGCGAAGGCGATACAGGCCCCGGCCGAGATAGTGTCCAGGCCGTAGCGATTGCAGATGTCGTTGAGCTTGATTATGGAATCCAGATTGTCGTTGAGAAGGTTGCTGCCGAACATGGCCAGGGTCTCGTACTCGGGCTTATGGGCTTCCGTATCGAATTTATACTCTCCGGTGCTCGGCTTCATGATACCGCCGCAGGCGATGGGGCAATGCCAGCAGCCGTATCCCCTCTGTCTTTTTTCCAGTACCTTTTCACCACTGAGGTTTTTAAAATTAGGGTAGTCAATGACTGCCGTGCCTCCCCAGTTTTTGCAGGGTGCGTCATCGCCCTCGCAGCTCATGGTAAAGAGGCCTGCCGTGCCGAAGTCCCTCATGAAACTGGCGCGCGGGCCCATAGCCGCCAGGTGCCTCTTCCTCATGTCGTTGGCCTTCTGTTCATCGGCGACAGGTATCTTCATGTTCCCTTTGACGGCTATCGCCTTGAGCTTCTTGGAGCCCATTACCGCGCCCAGACCGGAGCGGCCAGCCGCCCGTCCTTTGTTGTTCATTACCGCAGAAGTAAGCGCCAGCTTCTCACCTGATGGGCCAATGCAGTTTACTTCTACGTCCTTTCCCAGCTCTTTTTTAAGGATGTCTTCGGTATCGAAGGTATCTTTGCCCCACAGGTGGGCGGCGTCTCTGAATTCGGCCTTGCCGTTATTAATGAAAAGATAAACGGGCTTGGCCGATATGCCGGTAAAGAACACCGCGTCGTAGCCGGCGAATTTAAGATGCGGGCCGAAATTACCGCCGGAATTGGCGTCACCCCACCCACCCGTCAGCGGCGATTTCCCTACCACGACATACCTTGAACCACCGAGGGCAGGTGTACCGGTAAGTACGCCCGTGGTGAACCCGAGAATAGCATCAGGTCCCAGCGGGTCGACGCCGGCCTTCTGCCGGTTGAAAAGAATCCTGGCGCCCAGGCCGTAACCTCCCAGGAAATCACGGCCCATCTTTTCGTCGAGTGCCTCTTCTTTCAACTGCTTTTTAGAAAGGTCTACCCAGAGTATCTTCCCCATGAAGCCATGTGCCATCAGTTCCTCCTTACATGTAAAATATATTTATTTTACCATTTTATTAGCTCCATTAAAGCTTACACTGCGCTCTAAATAATTGTCAAACATTCCGTTAGTGTATACTTATGTGAGAGTACATTGACGTTATCACGGTAGAAATGTAAAATCAATGCCAGTTATACAAGTAGGAGATAAGAAGCCATGGAAAAAACTATTCCCGCCAGACCCGAGCCAGTCAAGCTGGATATAGAGAGGACCGCTTTAATCGTCGTGGATATGCAGAATTCCTTCTGTAAAAAGGGAGGGATGATGGACTTCTTCGGGAAGCTTGATGAAGTCATGGTGAAGCGTGTCATCGCCGTCGATAAAAAAGTCATCGAGGCGTGCCGCCGAATGCGGATAAAGACTATCTATCTCAGGATGACCTACAGACCCGACCTTGTTGATGCCGGGGGACCGGAATCACCTAATTACTGGAAACAGGGCGGGCTGGTAGCCATGCGCAAGAACCCCGAATTGAAAGGAAAGTTCCTCACATCCGGCACCCGGGACTGGGAAATAGTTGACGAACTCAAGCCTAAATCGAAAGACATAATCATCAACAAGAGCCGGTACAGCGGTTTCGTCAATACGAAACTTGATGCCGTATTAAAGAAACATAATATCAAATACATTGTGTTTATCGGGCTTTTTACCAACGTCTGTGTCGAGTCAACCCTCAGGGATGCCTTTTTCCATGAGTATTTCCCCGTCCTGGTCAGTGACGCCTGCGGCAATACCGGCCCTGCTTATATTCAGAAAGCAACCATCTGGAATGTTACCTCGGTCTTTGGATGGGTTACCACAGCCGATGGTTTGATACAAGCATTGAAATAGTTCGTGAAGAATATTAATCTTAAAAGGAGGCGGATATGTCACCGGTGCTAAAAGACAAGGTAGCCATCATCACCGGCGCTGGCCGTGGCCTGGGGAAGGCATTTGCCCTGAGGTTCGCCGAGGAAGGCGCCAAACTGCTGCTACCCGATATCAGCCTGGAACGGGCCCAGGGCACCGTTAAGGAAATCAAGGCTAAAGGCGGAGAGGCTTCAGCTATGCTAACCGATATCTCCGAAGAAAAAGCCACGAAAAAGATGGCCGATGAGGTAGTGCGGCTTTACGGTAGAGTTGATATCCTGCTCAATAATGCCGCCATATACTACGGCGTCGGGAGGCGGGACTGGGATGCCTGGACAGTGAAAGACTGGGACCGCATGTTCGAGGTGAACGTGCGCGGGACCTGGCTGTGCTGCAAGGCAATCGCCCCTCTCATGGTCAAGGCGGGCAAGGGCAAGATTATCAATATCGCCTCGGATGTCTTTAAAGTTACTAGCGCCCACCAGCTCCTGGCGTACGCCTGCAGCAAGGCCGCCGTTTACACCCTGACGCAGTGCCTTGCCCGGGCTCTGGGCCCATCAGGCATCAATGTCAATAGCATCGGGCCGGGACTTACGGCTACCGAGGCCAGCCTGGGAGAGAGCGGCAACAAGGAAGGCTTCCAGGCTACCATAGATGTGCAATGCCTGAAGCGCCGCGAAGAGCCTTCCGAC
>CAYQZZ010000014.1:0-37930 GCA_964422155.1 uncultured Dehalococcoidaceae bacterium
GAACTTAGCGAATATCTCACCTCACCCATCTCCGGTATATCATTCTAAATTAGTCGTTGCACATAAGTTTGGGGTGTTTACTAACAGGCAAGGCAAACTTAACATTCACTGATTTTGTGCAAGCCGACTACGTTGCTTTTTTAGCGCTTCGTGTGATTTGAAACCTGTTAATTAATCCAGTGATAGGCAATATTGCTCACTTATCGCTGGATAATTTTAGTCGGCCACTCTGTCTTGAGAGTGAAATATTCGCCGAGTAGTTTTTATCAACTATCACTCAGCCCGTGTTGAATAGCGATGACAGCAGCCTGAGTGCGGTCAGATACACCTAGCTTTGCCAGAATGGCATTTGGAGACAGTAACAACAGCTTGAATTGCGCAATTCCAGCGTCCACGCTTAAAAATTCTGGCAGCTTTGGTCTTACCGAAATACCACTCCTTTACCTGCTAAGTTCCGATTTTTTCCCTGTTTTCAAGCTTAATTTGAAAGAAACGGGTTGAAAGTTAGGACGCTTAACACATAATATATACATAGAGGGCTGTAATGATTGCTGGATATTTAGCTTTTATGGTCTTTCTGGCTTTTATCCTTGCCTTATGGGAAATCCAGATTGAGGGTAAGGATGGATGGGCGGCAAATGCACCTGGCTGGCGCATAGAAAAGGGGTGGGTCGTTAAATTGACGGGCGGACGTCCGATAACCGGATACCACGTCTTTATGACTCTGTTCTTAATTGCCATGATTCACCTGCCGCTTTTCTTTGTCTCGTGGAGCTGGCGGCTGGAAAGTCTTCTGATAGGATTTTACTTGGGAATGGTTTTGCTGGAAGACTTCTTATGGTTTGTCCTAAATCCGTATTATGGGATTAAGAGCTTCCGCAAGGGGAAAATCTGGTGGCACAAAAATTGGTGGGGGCCAGTTCCTGATTTCTACTGGATTCTCTTTATTATCATCACCTTACTGATTTATTTCGGAAGGACGTCTATTTAAAAATGAAGTAACGGTTGTTGCGAGGATTCTCGTGCTTCTGCAATCTGACATAGGGTTGCAGACAAAGACACAAAACATCATACAATGCAATGAAACGCAGCGCTTCGGTTTTCAGGTGTTTACCCGTTCTCTAACGATGAAAAGAGCCAGCCCCTGACGATTTACAGGCCACAATTATTATCTAATTAGATTTTTTAAGTAACTCTTTCTCCAGGCCAACAAGCATTGATTGCGATTTCTTGCGCAGGCTGATGAAAGTTTCAACGAGTTTCGGGTCAAACTGCGTGCCGGCGCATTTCACCAGTTCCTGTATGGCTTCTTCCTCAGAGAGTCTTCTTTCCTTGTAACTGCGCTCGGATGTCATGGCATCATAGGAATCGGCAATGGCTAAAATGCGCGCATCAAGAGGTATGTTGTTCTCCTTTAGCCCACGAGGATAACCTTTACCGTCGTAACGTTCGTGGTGAAAGAGCACCGCGTCTACACAACCTCGCAGACCAACGATATACTTAAGAATTCCAACTCCCAAATCGGGGTGATTTTTTATCATTTCCCATTCCTCATTAGTGAGTGGCCCGCGCTTGGTAAGAATACTGTCGGGGATACTGAGCTTTCCGATATCATGAAGTAGTGCCGCCGCCCTGATTCTCTTGATTCCTCCTCTTGTATAACCGATGGCCGCGGCAAGTTCCGTAGCATATTTACTTACTGCCTTGGAGTGGCCATAGGTATAGTGGTCCCGCGTGTCAACCGTTGCGGCCAGTGCGTATACTATGTTATCAATAGCAAAATTGTCGTCTGTTTTTATCGTGGTCTCCGGTTGTACTGGTTCCACCGGTTCCGCGGCATCGAGTTTACTGGCTACGCATACCCGGTTCCTCCCGGCCGCCTTAGCGGCATACACGGCTTTATCGGCGGCCTGGATAAGCGTTCCCCGCATGATGCCATTAACCCGCCAGCAGGCGATACCAATGCTACAGGTTAGCATAATACCCTTCTGGTCCATGGAGCTTTCCAATCCCTGGCGAATCCTTTCCGCTACCATCTCAGCGCCTTCCACCGACGTATGTAGCAGGATGGCGGCAAACTCATCGCCGCCGTACCGTGCGCCTATATCCGTAGCCCTGATAGAACTCTTTATAAGCTGGCCAAACTCCTTTAGAATTTCATCCCCCAATACATGTCCATAGATATCGTTATATGTCTTAAAGAAATCCAGGTCAATAAATAACAGGGAAAAATCATCGCCGGAGAGAGCACTCCTTTCAATCTCCAGATTAAGGCGCTCCTGAAAGTAGCGGTGATTATGCAAACCGGTTAACTCATCAGTATCTGCTTTTTCTTTGGCACTGGCATAAATTTGTGCATTTTCCACAGCGACGGCAGACTCTTTAGCCAGCATGGCGACCAGGTCAATATCATCACGGGTAAAATGACCGTGAGGTTGCTTCTGGCCTAACGCCAGTATACCTACAAGATGGTGTTTGCTAATTATGGGACAAAGGAGTTCAAATTTGGACGCATCGATGGCGCTTTTTTCTTCTGTTGACAGTATGCTAAATTTTGGGTCATTTTCTAGACTGCCCCGTAAGAGGTTCGCGTTATCTTCAAGCCACCGGATTAACAGGCTCTTTTGTGGCAGGATTAGGGGAACGATTGGCTCTTCCTCGGCAATTCTGGCAACATATCTGGTGCTGTAGATTTCATTAGAGGGCAGCAGCAAGTCCACCTGCCTGGCCCTGATTACTTTTACCAGAGGTCCTAACAGCGCATTCGCTATTTCTTCTATGTTAATAAAGGTGCTTGTTTTACCGGCGAAGTCGAGCAACATTTTCCGGTGCAGGTAACGGCTCCCATAAAAAAGCCTGTCGACACCTTTGTCCAGGGCTGCTTTCACCCAGTTGAAGAGACACGCGAACAGAATCACCAAGACGATGGTGGCCGGAATACCAAATTGCGGAGGTAAAAGGCGAAGTAGATTACTTAAAACCAGAAGCAGGGCCAGGTAAGCGAGTGTAATGCAGATGGTGATTACGGTATATACCATCCACTTCTTCATTAGAATCTGGATATCAAGTAACCGGTATCTAAGCAGGGTATAGGTAATAATAATGGCGTTTCCGGCATAGCCAATGTGAGAAAAAATGTAATTTGTATCCTGTATGACATTCCCCAGTATACCGGCAAGAATCATGAAACTGAGACCGGCCAATAAATAAGCCGTTCTATTTCGTTCTTCAGGGTCAGCAGCGTTTCTCAGGCTCCTAATGAGGAAGAAGGCCATTGTTATGACGATTAACTCATTTATGATAGTAAGAGAATTAATTACATATCCGTAATAGGTGGTAATAAAATCGGAATCAAGGAGGGATAAGCCCTGAGTGAAATAACCGAAGGCAACCAGGGCAAAGGTAATGGCCAGCCAGCTATATCCAAGCTTCATGATTTTCCTGGTATTTTGACGAACGAAAGCAGCTATGAAGTGCGCGTAGGCGATGACCAACCATGTAGTAAACAGTGGCACTAACATTTTCCACAACAACAACTGCTGGTAGGGTAGTCGCAAATTAATAAACAGACTGGATAAGCTCGTGCCCGCTGCCGCAATGAGGAAAAATGAAAATAGTCTCTTCAGCCTTACCTGCCTGGAATATAGTATGAAAGAGATGAGAAGGGTATATATGATAAAGCTGGAGAATTGAACGATATTATGGCTGGTCAATTGAAACATAAATCTCCTCTAACAAAGCCGGCTTTATCCCTAGCTCTTCCTCCATACTATTATCAATATTCCGGCAAGAAGGACGACGATGCCCATGATAACAGCCCATTTATCGACTTTATAGCCTCCCAATAACTGGAACCCGGATTCCTTTTGACCCGGCGCCTTTTCCTTTTCTGACGGAGTCGATTTCTCCTTATTTACTGTTTCTTCGGAGGCTGCTTTTAATGTCGCCGTGGTTTCCCCTGCCTGGCTTTCCGGCGACCTGGGACTAAGCAAAGTAGCTCCTGCCATAAGGCCATTGAGGACATCGACATGGAGTTTGAGAACCGTTGCATTTATTGAAGTGATGTTACACGATTCACTGTAAACGAAGGTCTTTTTACCTTCGACAAATCCTTCAACGTTGAGAGATGTTTTGCTATCGGCAACGCCGTTCAGGATAATGGTGTATTCCCCTGTATATGGTTCTCGTATTCGGACGGCCTGAGATGAGCCCTCAGGTGAAGATAATTGGGAACCCGATATCTGATTCAATGGCGCGCCGCCGGGAAGATAACCGGTGCTTGAGCCGCTTGGGTCGATGACCAGACCGATGGCCGGTCTACCGAGAGTAAAAACAAGTTCATTCCTGGCCGGTGGCATTGGCGCCGGCAGGGACGGTGCTGCGCCAGGTTCAACCGTGGTCTGCTGTCCGGCCGGGACCTGCACTTCCTTACCCTGGGCACTCACGCTTACGGCACCTTCGGTTGTTTGCACGATTGTTTTACCCGACTCGTCGACTTCTGTTGCGAACAAGGTGCCGTGTACCTTCACATCGGCTGAAGACGTTTGTATTTGAAAGCGATAGTTATCATCAGCTCGTTTTGCCACCTGATTCCACGTCTTGCCTGATTGCTGTTTCAACACGATGGTATCAAGTTGTTTATCCTGATTGCTTTCCAGTTTAGCGACAATCAGGTCGGTACCGGGTTCAAGCTTTGTCGTTGTACCCTGAGCAAAGCTAATTGAGGCATACGAATCGGGGGCAGTTCTCACCCGACTACCCGGCTCTAACACTGTGCCGTCCTCGGCTTTCTCCCAGGCTAAGGAGTCCTTTGTCTGCACCTGGATTTTGCCCCCGATGATTTTCAACGTGCTGAAAGGCAACGTGGAATTAAGTCGATCTGGATTGTATAGAGAAAATCCAATATCGACGGCCAGGAATATCAAGATGGCGATGAGGATGATAGATGCAAAACTTATACTTATTCGATTTTTCAGCTTAGCCTGACCCCCGCTATTTACTTTGGTACTGTATAAAGTACAACAAAAGTAATAAACAACACATAAATATTATGTACTAGAAGGTAAAAATAACATGAAGCGCTACGAAGGAATTGTGAAAAATATTTAGTAATATGACTTTAGATAAATAGGCTTAACTAAACGGAGTCAACAAAGTGCAACCAGATATTCCACACAACAGGCTGTAACCGACTACCTGTTAAGGTTGTAGATAGCGTCAAATGTGGAAAAATGAGAGTGTCTAGCAATAGCTCACTGTCATTCTGAGCGAAGCGAAGAATCCGTTATTCTAAACAAAGGAATAGCGGATTCTTCAGTCGTCCCGATTACATCGGGACTCTTTCAGAATGACATTATTAGTCAACCTTGAAAAATCGCTCAAGCGACTTTATCCTGCGTTGGCAGGGTAGGTAGATGGGTCATCGCATTATTTACCGGTCGGGCGCGTCTTATCAACATCCGTGCTATAAAAGTGACCAGGTAAATAACGGTTATGCCGGCTAAAGCAGCCAGGAACATGTAAGTCGGTTTGATGGCTACTGTCGAACCAAAAATAATACCCAGAGAAATATATATCGCGTCCCAGACAATACTGGAAAGCAAGACGCCCAGCGATAACATCCCCAGCCGTCTTTTAACAGCCAGCACCAGGACCATGGGAATCCTCATGCCGAACAATCTGCCGTAGGCTACCGAAAACGGTGAGGAAAGGTTGATGTGGTTTATAGCGGAGGATTTATTCGAAATCCTGGAGAACAATCGTGACAGGCGCAGTTTGTTATAAAATTTAGTCAGGGACGGCGTGCCGAATCTGGCCACGCGATAGAGCGCCATCGACCCCACCTGCCTGCCACACTGGGCAGCCAGCCACAGGCCCGCCAGGTGAAGCGGCGATAAAACCCCGTGACCAAGCTGATAGCCCACCAGCAGCCAGATACTCTCCAGTACATACGGAATAGATAAACCAAATTCTCCGATGGCACATATAACAAAGAGGAGGACGGCCATTCTAGGGTCTAGAGTAGCGGTAAAGGACACGATATGCTGCAGAACACTCTCAAGATTCACTGAAGTACCTCATTGTAGGCCGGCACATTAAGAAGTTCAGGAACCGTGACGATTTTATACCCTTCAGCCTGCAACTGTTCAATGATTAACGGTAATGCCTTAACGGTAAGGCTTCTATCCGATTTGGCCGTGTCATGCAGGGTCCCGAAGCCATCATGCAGCAGAATGATTTCCCCGGGGCGAGTGGCGTGAACAATCTCTTTAGCGAATGTTTCCGGCGTTGGTTTGCCAAAAAAAGCCAGGACATGCTGGTCATTGGCCGAGGCGCTCCAGGTCACCTCAATCAATCGATTATCCTTGACGCTGTGAAGCTCCCACGGAGTTTTTCTGCCATGCGGCGGACGGTAGAGATGGGGCATGACCCCGGTGATATTGAAAATGACTTCCTGTGCCCGTTGCAGGTCCCGGGCGCCATATTCGGTAAGGGCATGATTAGCATTGTGACTGTAGGAATGATTACCCAGGACATGCCCTTCACTTAAAATACGTTTGGCGGTTTCCGGATAAAGCTCAACATTATGGCCGACGACAAAGAAAGTCGCCTTGATATTATCGTCTTTAAGAATCTCCAGGATTTGTGATGTGTAGGGTTCGTTCGGACCGTCATCAAAGGTCAGGGCAACCACCTTTTCCGCCGAGTGAGCTTTATAATAGACCTTGCCGAAAACTGGCGAAGCTGGTATGAAGTAGCCATAAGCCACCAGAGAGATAATAATCAATGGCACCGGGACCAGCCTGATAGTCCATCGCCTTAATGGTATTATGATACTGTCTTCACGCCGGGCTCTTATAAAATTCTTAATGTAATATATGCCCCACTGGTAAGCATTGATAAAAACAGCCAGTAAAAGAACAAGGGAGGGTTTTTGCACGCTCCGCGAGGAGGTCAAGACATACAGGCCTTTATCATACAGAATTTTCCCGAACTGACTTAATCGACTGGCAATACCGTACTGGTCCGCAGAATAGATTAAATCTTTATAGCCATCCAGGGAGACGAACGTCCTTCGGCGAAAGGCGAAAGTTGCCCCGGAGATGAACAGCGGCCGTCCGAAGAATGTCACCGCCAATAAGTTGACAAGATGCCTGAAGACTAACTCAAACCACGACCAGATAAATTTCTCCCGATAGAAAAACCGGCCAGCCACAGCCACAGCCTCCGGATGAGCAGCTAACCGGTCGGATATCCTCTTTAACCAATCTTTCGGGTAGATAGAATCGGCATCGGCCTGGGCAATGATATCCCCGCGAGCAGCATTAGCGCCTACTTGACGGGCATAAAAAACATTCCTTTCCTCGTCGGCGCGTATTACCCTCGCCCCATAATCTCGGGCAATATCAGCCGTTCTATCGGTACTGCCGTTATCGACGACAACAATTTCGAAGTCGCCCCGGTATTCCTGATTCCTTAAAGACCGGAGGCAGTCCGGTAGAAGCTTTTCTTCATTCAGAGCCGGGATAACTATACTTATCATACCCATTATAATGGTCACAATTATATCACAAATATGTCACAAGGTGTTCAATCAAGAGTCCCATTGACCTGTCCTGCTAAATGTTTCCTTTATTGATAATCCAGCGCATCTTAATACAAGATAGAATATATCGGACTCAGCGGGTAACAGTCATAAAATTACAACGTCAAACGTTACAAAACTGTGTCATTTTCAACGCTGCTGGGTGTTTAACCATACCTCTTGCTGGCTTCTGTCGCGTGAAACCCCGGTATCTTTGGATATCTTAATAATTTCCTAACAAAGTCTTTATAGCATATATATAGATGCACCAAAAGCAAAATCAATGCAAGGAGGACGAATCAGGAAAATAAAGGATAACCCAACAACAACTAAAATACTATTTTATGAGGTTTTAAAATTCAAAAAAGGAGAAAAAGGATGAACGTAACGAAAAACAAGATAATTGCCGCAATCGTGGTGATGCTTATTATCGTCTCAGCCTACGCTATGGGAGCGGCGCAGATATTCGTCCCTCAAAAAGCGGTAGCCGACCCCGTTCTGTATAGTGCGGATACCGTAACTTCTATCTACGAGAATGTCAGCCCCGCAGTAGTGGAGATAGACACCACGCAACAAGCTCAAGGTTTTTTCAACCCGACTATGAAAGGGATAGGGTCCGGCTTTCTGGTAGATACCGATGGCTATATCCTTACCAACAACCATGTCGTTGATGGCGCTACGAACGTCAAGGTAACTCTAAAAGGCGGGAACACAGTCGATGCCAAAGTGGTCGCCACCGATGCCATCGATGACCTGGCTGTAATCAGTGTTGACCCCTCGGCCGTGACGGGGATTACCCCGCTTCAATTCAGTGATTCCAGCGTTGTGAAGCCGGGACAGATGGCCATAGCTATTGGCAACCCTTATGGTCTGGATAACACTGTTACCGTCGGTGTTATCAGCGGTTTAAACCGCAACGTCGGTGGCATGACCGGGATGCTGCAGACTGATGCTGCCATTAATCCGGGGAACTCCGGCGGCCCGTTACTGGACGCGAATGGCCTGGTCATTGGCATTAATACGGCTATTGAATCGTCAGCTACCGGTGCCGTAGGTATCGGCTTTGCCGTACCCTCCAATGTTGCCCAGAAAGCTTTACCGGAGCTTAAAGCGGGTAAGCAGGTAGTTCGCCCATGGATAGGAATCCGCGGCGTAGCGTTAACGCAGACGCTTGCCCAGCAACTTGTCCTCTCTGTCAACCAGGGTGTCTACGTTGTCTCCGTCAACCCGGGCAGTCCGGCAGAGAAAGCCGGCCTCAAGGGCGGTAATCTGGATACCACCGGCGCTCCCGCTCCAGGGGGAGACATTATCACAGCCGTCGATGGTAACGCCGTGAGCAGTGTCCAGGACATCTCAAGCTACATCAATACCAAGAATGTCGGCGATAATATCACCTTATCCGTGCTGCGCAACGGCAGTAACACGGACGTTCAGGTAACGCTGGGAACATGGCCGACCAGCCTTACCCCCGGCGGCTCACCCAGGATTACTCCGCAGCCGCAGCCTCAACCACAACCAGGAATACCCGGGCCCGGTTGGCGGCATTTCCGCCAGATTCTTCCCAATGAATAATTGGGAAAGCCGGCAGTTTGCAGGTAATCGAGAGTAAGTAAGTTCAGCAGGGCGCGACGAAATGTCGCGCCCTGCCATTTTCCGAAGGAATTAGACTTACAAATCCGTTTATTTCTTACCACCTCAGTATAGATAAGGACTTGACAATAGAACAATTGTTCTATATAATAGATATTTACCAAGGTGAAACATGAGAGTACTTTGTGTATTGCTGCCGCATTTTCCCTGGAGGTGCGAGGTCCGGAGGCATCCGGCTATCAAGGACCGACCGGCGATAGCCCTTCAGCTGAAGGATACGGAAGGTTCGCAGAAGCTGGTCCTGGACTTCTCCCCTGGCCTTGAAGGTTTACGGCCTGATATGTCTCTTCAAGAAGCCCTTGCCCGCCATGGGGAGGTTGAGCTGCTTCTTGCCGATATCCCCTACTACTGGTCTGTCTTCAATGAGATACTGGACATGCTGGAATCCGCCTCCGGCGGACCGCTGGTTGAAGGCACCGAGCTGGGGTATGCTTATATCGGCGTGGACGGTCTGCAGCTCATTTACCCGGACGATAATGCCATCATCAATGGCATACGGGGAGCCATACCTGAGGACTTTGCACCCCGGATGGGGATAGCGGAAAACAAGTTCCTGGCCTATCTGGCGGCACGGGGCAGCCCTCCGGGCAGCTATCAGATATTGAGCGGTGCCGTCGACTCTTTTCTCAGAGACCTTTCCTGTGACGTCCTGCCGGTATCGGTAAAGAGCAAGGGTAAATTGCATGATTTCGGGCTGGCTACCCTCGGGCAGGTGGCAGCCATGCCGCCGGGTCCCTTCCAGTCCCAGTTCGGCCCGGAAGGCAAGATAATATGGGAACTCGCCAGAGGACATGACGATACGCCACTGTACCCCAGGTTTATGGAGGAAGTTATCGAGGAGAGCGCCACGCTGCCTTCGGTAACCGTCTCCCTGGAAGCCATACTGGCGGCTTTAGAGTCACTGCTGGCACGGCTCTTTGCCGGAAATACTCTTAAGGGAAGGGGCATCCGCAGCCTTACCATATGGACCCGTAGCTGGAATTCAGAGCACTGGGAGCGTAACATCAATTTCAAAGAGCCAGTGATGGATACAAGAAGCACCACCTCCCGGATAAAGCGAGTCCTGGAGAGCTTCCCTCAGCCCGGCCCGGTCGAGCAGGCAGGCATCCGCCTCGGGCGGAACGGGTTGGGTTACCCGCGCGGTCGGCAGAAAAGCCTTTTCTCCGAGGTCAGGGCTAAAGACCACCTGATGGATGATATCCAGCAGCTGGAGCTCAAACTGGGCAATCCGCAGGTGTACAAGGTAAAGGAGGTCGAACCATGGTCGAGAATGCCGGAAAGACGCTACGCGCTGACACCTACAAACCGGTAAACATGCCGGAGCCGATGAAGATAGAAGAATCCGCCTCCGGCGGACCGCTGGCCGTCAGTATAAAGCGGCGGCAGGCCGTCATCGCTATCGAGGATAAATGGCGCATCGACGACGAATGGTGGCGCAAAGAACCGGTAGCACGCCTCTACTACAATGTCCTGCTCGCCTCAGGGCAGCGCCTGGTGCTTTATAAAGACCTCTTCAGCAGCGGCTGGTATCAACAGGATTATTAAGGAGAAAATTCCAAGCACGAAATCCTAAACTCGAAATACGAAACGGGGATAAAATAACATAATCAACATGTCATTCCCGTGAAAACGGGAATCCAGAAGGGGAAAGGGGGGAGTGGATTCTGGCCGGAGTTTATCCCGTACGCCGATACGGGGCCAGAATGACATCTGTACTGAATAATCTCCGGTTGTCATTCCAGCGAAGGCTGGAATCCAGGGGCGGAGGTTGGGGGACGGATTCTTCGCTTTGCTCAGAATGACAGAGGGTTTGATTATTGAATATTGGAATTTGTTTGGTGCTTGTATCCTTCGACTTCGCTCAGGACAGGTCTTGGTTATTGGTTATTTGACTTATGAACTACGCCGAACTCCACTGCCATAGCTACTACTCTTTTCATGACGGAGCCTCATCGCTGGAGGAGCTGATGCTGCGGGCAAAAGAGCTGGGCTACCGCGCCCTGGCCATTACCGACCACGATAACCTGTGCGGGGCGATGCGCTTCGCGCATCTCGCCCGTTCCCTGGAAATGCAGGGTATCATCGGCGCCGAGGTAACCATTAAAAATGGCTATCACCTTACCCTGCTGGCGAAGGACCGTCATGGCTACCGCAACCTGTGCCGCCTTATCACCGCCGCCCATGCCTCCGGCGAGCGCAATAACCCCGAGTTGCCCCCCGAACTCCTGCCGGAGCATGCGTCAGGACTTATCGCCCTGTCCGGGTGCCCCCGGGGAGAGCTGTCGCAGCTTTTGGCTAAACCGCACTCTGCCGGGGCAAAAAACCTGATAAGACAATATCTCGACTGGTTCGGCACTGAAAACTATTACCTGGAACTCCAGCAGAACCTGGCGTTCGGCGATACGGCGCGCAATATCAGCCTGCTGAAACTGGCTCAGGAAACGGGCGCCAGAGTTGCAGCCACCGGCAACGTTCACTACCATGTCCGCGAAAGGCATCAGCTCCAGGACTGCCTGGTGGCTATCAGGAACAACCAGAGCCTGGAGGAGACCCACCGGGAAAGGCGGCCCAACTCCGAGTTTTACCTGCGGCCGGTGCCGGAATTGGAGAGTCTTTTCCGCGATTGCCCCGATGCCCTGTCCAGCACGCTGGAAATCGCCGGACGCTGCACCCTGGACTTAACGAAAGACCTCAGCTACGCTTTCCCGGACTACCCCGCGCCGGAGGGACATACGCCCCAGAGCTACCTGGAAAAGCTGTGCCATGAGGCAGCGATACGGCGTTACGGAGCGATAACCCCTGCCGTGCGCCAGAGGCTGGAGGAGGAGTTCCGCCTGATAAGAAAATATAACCTGGCGGGCTTCCTCCTTCTCTACCACGAGGTTATCAAGCTCGGGCGGGAGGTGATGATAGACCAGGGGCTGAGCGACCCGTCTCTAACACTGGAGGAAAACCCGCCGGGGAGAGGCCGCGGCTCATCGGTGGCTTTGCTGGTGGGATACCTCATCGGCCTCTCGCACATCGACCCGCTCAAATACGACCTCTCGCTGGAACGTTTCCTCCCCGCCGACACCATGACCAACGTGCCGGATATCGACCTCGATTTTCCCCGCAGCATAAGGGAAGACCTCATCCTGCGCACGCACGAAAAATGGGGCTGGGAGCACGCTGCCCTTACCGGCACCATCGCCACTTATCAGATTAAAGGGGCCGCCAGAGACCTGGGAAAAGCGCTGGGCCTGCCGGAAGTGGAAATCGACCAGCTGGCCAAGCAGGCGGACTGGGGCAGCGCTAAAAAGCTCGAGGCAAAGATGCAGAAAATGCCTAATTTCAAAGATAAGACTGACGCCCCGGTATGGCGCGACCTGATAAGGCTGGCCGCGGGGCTGGACGGTTTCCCCAAGTATGCGGGGCAGCACCCGGGCGGCATGATACTGTCCTCCACCCCCCTCATCGACATCGTGCCGGTGCAGAGAGGCGCTATAGAAGGGCGCTACGTCTGCCAGTGGGACAAGGACAGCATCGACGATGCCGGCTTTGTCAAGATAGACTTCCTGGCACTGGGCGCTCTTTCCCAGCTTCAGGAAGCTATCGAGCTCATCAAGCACCGCACCGGGAAGCGTATCGACCTCTCCCGCATCGACTTCGAGGATGCCGCCGTCTACGATATGCTCTGCCGGGGAGATACCATCGGCATCTTCCAGGTGGAGTCGGCGGCCCAGATGCAGACCATCACCCGGCTCAGGCCGAGAAATCTGCTGGACATGGCCCATGAGGTGGGCGCGGTGCGGCCCGGCGTAGGCGTCAATCACGGCGTGCAGGAGTATCTGGCACGACGCTGCCGGAGAAAGCCGGTGACCTATGACCATCCCCTGGAGCAGCGGGCTCTGGAGCGCACCCTGGGTGTGGTACTATTCCAGGACCAGGTCAACCAGCTGGCGATAGATGTCGCCGGCTTGGCCCCCAGCGAGGCCGACCGCCTGCGCCGCGCCTTCGGCAGGAAGCACAACGAAGAGCTCATCGAGCAGTACCGGCAAAAGTTCCTCGCCGGAGCCAAAAGCAGAGGTGTCAGCGAAGAAGCCGCGGAAAAAGTCTTTAAAAAGTTCAACGGCCTGTACATGTTCCCGGAGTCGCATGCCTTCGCCTTCGGGGTGACGGCTTATCAGGCGGCCTGGTTGAAATATCACTACCCCCTGGAGTTCTTCGTGGCCATCTTCAACCAGCAGCCCATGGGATTCTATAATCTGGAAACTTTGAAGGAAGATGCCAAAAGACACGGCATAACTGTCTTGAATCCCGATATAAATAAGAGCCAGGCTAAATGCACGATAGAAAGCGGAGATTGTTTATTAACCCATCCCCCTGAGAGACCGTCCGAAAATGTCATTCTGACCCTTCGGCTGAAGGGGAAGAATCCGTTCCACACACAGACGGATTCTTCAGTCGCTACGCTCCTTCAGAATGACAGTTTGGTAAAAAAGCGTGTTCGGACAGCCTCAGAAGTTGATAAACAACATCGAGAGGGCGGCGCACTGCGCCTTGGGTTCCTGAATGTCCTGGGGCTGGGGGAGGTTTCCGCCCGGGCGATAGAAGAAGGGAGGGGAAAACCGGGGGCGTTCATAAGCATCGGGGAATTCCTGGAGCGCACCGGCGTACTGGAGGAGGTAGCCCTTAACCTGGCGGGGGCCGGGGCTTTCGATAGCCTTGAGCCGAACCGCAGAAAAGTAAAGTGGGAAATCGGGCTTAGATACAGGCCGATAAACTCTCAGCTTCCCCTCCCGCTTCCTGTGGAGCAGGACATCGTGGAGCTGGCCGCCCCTACCGACTGGGAGCAGATGAAGGAAGAGTACAACGTGCTCAGCCTCTTTCCCGCCGGGCATATTATGGCCCGCCTACGCCCGCGTTTCAACGGCGGTTTCTGCACCAGCCAGGACATCGACAAACTGAGAGATGGCGCCGCGGTGACGACCGCCGGACTGGTCATCCGCCGGCAGAGGCCGCAGGGTAAAGTGGTCTATATCACCCTGGAGGACGAGTTCGGCCATATTCCGTGCATGGTCTTCTCGAAGGTGTACGAGCGCCATGAGCATAAATTCAAAGCGCCCTTCCTGGTGGTAAAGGGAAGGCTCACCAGGCGCGAGGGGACCCACAACGTGGTCGTTACCCAGGTGAAACCGTTCAGCGCTCTGGATAAGGTCCCGCAGTCCAAGGACTGGAGATGAACCACTTTAATCGCTGAGGGCGAACTTCAGATAGCTAGCTACCGCAACCGCCGCCGTCGCCACCCGCAGCACCGTATCCCCCAGCGATACCGCCAGGAAACCGTTACCTAAAGCCAGCGCCACTTCCTCCGTCGTAAAGTCCCCCTCCGGCCCTATCAGTACGATGATATTCTTCGGTCGGGATTCTGCCAGAACGTCTTTTATTAACCTTCTCTCACCGGACAGGTTAGGTATTAATTTAAGGTCGTAGTTTCCAGCTTTTAAAACCACATCTTCAAAACGGGTCAACGGCTCGACTAAAGGAATCCGGCTTTGCTGGCTCTGCTGCGCGGCGCTTTGAGCGATTTTCCTCCACCGTTTCAGCCTGGACTCTGTCTTAACGTCATCCAGCTTTACCACCACTCTCTCTGTCCACATGGGAATAATGCGCTCTACCCCGAGCTGCGTTAGATAGTCGATAATATCGTCCATCCGGCTGCCTTTAGGGATGGCACAGGCCACCGTAAGACTTGTTTTATGATTGCGGGACGACTTTATGGGTGTGACTTTCAGTTCGGCCTGCTTTCTTTCCATCTTAGTAATCACACCAGCATACTCTTTTCCCTTGCTATCGAAGACGATGACCTCATCATCAACTTTTAAACGCAGAACATCCCTCAGATGGTGCAGCTGTTCGGAATCCGAAAGATAAACCTTATCTCCATCGATATGGTCGATATAAAAGCGGTACATATGGCCGAATTATATAACCTTCAGGAATAAAGTGCTATTTTTTACCAATATTACATCGCTATGTTTCAGGTAATGTATGAGCCGCTCGTGGTGAGCCTGTCGAACCATAGGCGGTATACTCGCTTCGCCCTTCGACAAGCTTAGGGCGAGCGGTGAGAAGCTGCTTTTAATTTATTGCTAAACAACTTCATGTTTCAGGCAGAAGCGGCAGTTCTCCTTCTATGCCAAGCTCCTTAAGAGCTTCAGTAAATAATATTAATAAACAAACCCGTAGCTGTTCTCGTTGTTCGTCAGATAATGAAGACATGATGTCGTGGATTAAATCCTGCCCCATTACCTGCTGGCAGACTTCTCGCCCCTTTTTCGTTATTGAAATCCTGACGACATTGCCTCTTTTTTTATCCTTCTTTTTCGTAACAAGCCCGTTCTTCTGCATTCTGATAATAAGTTCAGACACCGAGTGAGGTTCCAGAAAAAGGCGGCGTGATAACGCTGCCGGCGTTACCTGTCCCTTAAGTGCCCAGATAGACACCAGAGCCGCGGCTTGATTGGGATGAAGATATTGCCCTACTTTTTTATGCCTGACCTTGGATATCGCTGCCCTGGTCTGGGAAAGTAATAACCACAATTTGTAATAATCGTCTAAAACCGGCGTTTCCCCTATGTTCTCCTTGCCCTCTCTCATACATTCCTCAATAGGTATAAGTGAAATTTATATCCTATTTGTTAAACAGAAAACTCTGTACCATCAGATAATAGTCCTAACGGGTAGTCCCGTCAACATTTTATGGGTCAATATCCAGTATACGGGTTGACAACATTCAGGGGTCAATGGCATAATTGGTGATAATCGTACTACGATGTTATAACGATTTAGCCATTATTATGTTAACTGAGAAAGGAGGCTGTGGATGGTCGAAAAAGAACTGGTAAAAATTACTGGCGGCAGCAATGTCATCTACAAGCCGGGAGTTCTGGAAGAGTATTCTCAGGACTCCAGTTTTACTCCTAAAATAAAGCCTAGATGCGTTGTCAGGCCTGCAAACGTTGCAGAAGTACAGGAAATCGTGAAGTGGGCGAATGAAACTCGAACACCTCTCGTGCCGGTAAGCTCAGGGGCACCTCACTTCCGGGGGGACACTGTTCCCGGCGCCGCCGGCGCCGTTATCGTCGACCTGAGCAGAATGAAGAAAATCATCAGGGTAGACGCGAAAAATAAGGTAGCCATGGTCGAACCCGGTGTGACTTTCGGCGAACTGCAGACGGAACTGGAAAAGTCAGGCCTCTGCGCCTATATGCCTTTAGCCCCCCGCCAGACCAAATCGGTAATAGGCAGCGTCCTGGAGAGAGAACCGATTACCATGCCTTCTCATCACTGGGACAGCACTGACCCCCTGCTCTGCGCTGAGGTCGTCTTCGGGACCGGGGACAAATTCAGGACCGGAGAGGCTTCCGGGCCCGATACGGTCGAGGAACAGTGGGAAATGGGGAGAGTCCAGATGAATCCCTTCGGCCACAGCCACGTAGACTTCCAGAGATTGATAGCCGGGGCCCAGGGTACCATCGGCATAGTTACCTGGGCGTCACTGAAATGCTGTTACCTTTCGAGGTTGAGTCGGGCGCTTCTGGTGCCGTCGGCCAGTCTTGAGCCACTGATTGACCTTATCTATCGACCGTTAAAATTCAGGTTAGGCGGCAAGCTCTTTATCCTGAACAGTCTCAACCTCGCCTGTTTACTCGGTAAAAACCCCCGCGATATTCAAGAACTCAAAAATAGTATACCCCCGTGGGTCCTGTTTGTCAGCTTCGAAGGTTACGGCGTACTGCCCGAGGAAAAAGTCGCCTATGAGGAAGCCGACTTTAGAGTCATGGCAAGGTCATTTAACCTTATGCCGGTCAGTGAAATTCCCGGTGTCAGCGCTGAAGATTTTTCCCGGTTATTATCACAGCCATCTCCTGAACCTTACTGGAAGACGAGATTCAAAGGCGGTGTTCAGGATATCTTTTTCCTGACCACTCTCGATAAGGTCCCGGACTTCATAGCAGCCATGAATGACCTGGCCCGGCAGCAACATTTCCCTCTGGAAAATATCGGCGTTTACATTCAGCCGATAGTACAGGGCACCAGCTGCCATTGCGAGTTCAACCTGTATTATAACCCGTCTAAGAACTCCGATGTAGAAGCCACCAGAAAACTCATTAACCTTGGCAGCGAAAAAATATCCGCCTTAGGCGGGTTCTTCTCCCGACCCTACGGAGCGTGGAAGGATATAGCCTACCGCCGCGCCGAGGGCACGATAAATATGCAGAAGAAGGTCAAGGAAATTTTCGACCCCAACGGAGTCCTCAATCCCGGGAAACTATGCTTCTAAGAATTTGAAAGCCGAGGAGGTAAAAGAATGGCATGGCAAGATTATGTGCATGATATGCAGAGATGCACCAGGTGTTCCTACTGCAAGTGGATACCTTACAGATATATGCGGAATACCGATTTCGCCCAGGGCTGCCCGTCTATCTCCCGATACTTATGGCACGCTTATGCCGTCAGCGGTAAATTCAACATGGCATATTCCCTGCTTCAGAACAGAATAGAAATTGACGATACATTCCTGGACGTGCTCTACAAATGCCATATGGACGGCAGCTGTGATATTTCGTGTAAAGTCCAGCAGGATATCGAGCCATTGCAGCTGATGCAGGAACTGAGGATAAAATGCGTTGAGGACGGCCAGCTGGTCCCCGCCCACATGCTCGTCATCGAGGGACTAAGGAAAGAAGACAACATGATGCAGTCCTCCAAGGCGGACCGGGGCAAATGGGCTGAAGGGTTGAAAGTAAAGAACCTCACCGGAGAAAGCGCCGAGGTCGTCTATCATGCCGGCTGCCGTTATTCTTTCGACCAGGAGCTCTGGCCGGTAGCCAGAGGCGGACTCCAGTTGCTCATGAATGCCGGTGTCGATGTCGGCATCATGGGCGCCGATGAAGCCTGCTGCGGCGGACGCGCCTACGAGCTGGGCTATGCCGGCGAGCTAACCAAGTACGCCGAGCACCAGATAGAAGCCCTCCGTACCGCGAAGGTGAAAACACTGGTCACGCCCTGCTCCGATTGCTACGCCTGCTTCAAAGTGCTCTATGACAAAATCGGCAAGAAACTGGGAATAGAAGTTTTACACATCACCCAATACCTCGACCGATTAATTAAAGAAGGCAAGCTCAAGATGAACAAAAAAGTCCCCATGACTGTCACCTACCACGACCCCTGCCACCTGGGGAGGCTGGGAGAGCCCTGGATACACTGGCAGGGAAAAGAGACAAAAGTAATGGGGCAAATGATTATACACGACCCCCCGAAAAAGTTCCGGCGCGGCACCAACGGCGTCTATGAAACGCCCCGGGACATTTTAAAAAGCATCCCCGGTTTGAATTTTGTCGAGATGTACCGGATTAAGGAATACTCCTGGTGCTGCGGCGCCGGCGGTGGCGTCATCGATGCCTATCCCGACTTCGCCACCTGGACGGGGTCCGAGAGGTTGAAGGAGGCCAGGGCGGTGGGGGCCAGGGCCATCGTCACCGCCTGCCCGTGGTGCAAGCGAAATTTCCTCGATGCCGCTAAGGAGACCGGGGGAAATATCGAGGTCTATGATATCATCGAGCTCGTCCAGAAAGCACTGTAATCCATGGTTGTCATTGCGAGGGGCGCAGCGACGTGGCAATCTCTAACTCGGTCACAGAGATTGCTTCGCCTTCCCTTCGGGAATGGCTCGCAATGACAGACAAACCAGCGTGTGTACAAATGACCGTGAAAAACAGGAGGTTTTAAATGAAGCTATCTAAAGAGGAATATAAAGCCCTTGAAAGTATCGTGGGTCCGGAATATATCAATCAGGAACCGGTTATCATGGATACTTACAACCAGGTGTGGGGAAATAAATTTTTCTTCGATGAAAAACACTCGGTTCGTCCGGCGGCGGTGCTGCTGCCGGCCAGCACCGCGGAAGTTTCGGCGGCGGTCAAGGTATGCAATAAATACGGCATACTGTTTAAAGCCTTCTCATCGGGATTCGAGTACCTGTCGCTGTCGCTGGTTCACAGCAAGGGTATACTCTTCGACCTCAGGAGGATGAACCGCATTATCGAAATTGACGCCAAAAACATGCGGGCTGTGGTGGAGCCCTATATTTCCATATACCGACTTCAGCTTGAGGCAGCCAAGTACGGCCTTTACACCGGCAGGATAGGTGTCGGCTACAGCGCCGGGATAATCGCCGCCGAGTGCTGTCATCACGGGTGCCAGCATACTATGGTCTTTACCAGCGGTTACGGACGCAATATCCTGGGTGTCGAGTGGGTACTGCCCACGGGCGAGATATTGCGCATGGGCACGGCTGATAGCGGTGGAGATTGGTATTCGGCCGACGGTCCGGGCTTCAGCCTGAGGGGAATACTCAGAGGCAGGACCGGGGCCAACGGCGGTCATGGCGTCATTACTAAAGCCAGCGTGAAGCTCTATCCCTGGTACGGCCCGGCGGAGTGGGAGCAGAAAAAGAAACCGGGAGAACCGCTTTGTTTCGGGCAGCTGGACAGCGTGCTGGACGGATATAGAGTATTCGTTCCCTCCTTTCCTGACCTGGATAAAACCCTGGAGGCTTCGGAAGATTTATGCCGCGCCGAGATACTATGTGCTTTTGGCATCGGCATCATCGGCACTACTCAGATGCAGGAAGGCAACGATGAAGAATGGGCGATGATGCAGAAAATGACGCGGAATATCGACCCCGCCGGAGGAATGTCGATAGCCAACTCGGTGGTGGCCGTTATCGGCGGGCAATCCACCAGAGAGCTGGAATATAAGGAGAAATGCCTCCGGGCGATTACGGAGAAATGGGGCGGCCGCTTTTCCCCTAATTTTAACGAACCGAGGGCGCTGGCACGGGCTTTTGTCGATATTATATGGTCTACCGGCGTGAACCTCCGGGCTACCGGCGACTTCCTGCCGTCTTCCTCGAGTCCCGATGGCTCGCCGGCCATGTTGAAAAAACTGGCGCTGCAGGAAGGAGAAGTCAAGAAACGTTACGAGCAGGCTGGGGCGTTTTTAGCTATGGGCTCAGGTATGAGGATGGTATCATGGCGTCCGGAGGAGAACCTTTCCATAGGGGCACAGGGCATCTCGACCGCCCAGTATGACCCCTATGACCCGGTATCGCTTAAAGCCGCCCGTGATTTCATCGATGAATTATTCGACCCGCGCAGCAGTTTTAACAGATTCGGGGTTCCTTCACGGGGCGGCTGCCTTCAGATTGAGCCTGTCACCCATGTCCACCAGAACTGGGGGCCCCTCTATGATAATTATGATAAATGGCTTAAGAAGATAAAAAAGATGCTTGACCCCAACACGGTGGGAGACTGGACGGCCTATATACCGCCGGAATATCCCGATTATGCTAAAGAAGGGGACTACGTACTGCCGTCTTACGGTAAAGACGAGAAGTTATAAAGCAATTTTATTGCATATAATACAATAATGCTACTATAATACCCATTAATGGAAAGTTGCCGGGCAAGAGCCCCGGTGTGAAGCTAACGGCAGAAGTTTTATCTATTGATACGTTTTCTCGACCAGGGGTAAACATCATCTAAAATCCTTCCATATAAGTCTATACTCCCTGTAACGTTAAACGAAATATAGTACAGCACGACCAGCGGAAAGGAGTAATTGCCTTTGGTGGAAAACAGAGAAGATTCTGGCAGTGAAAAATCCCCGATGCAGCATGACTGGACAAAAGGTAGCATCACCAGCAATCTCTGGTCTCTAGCCTGGCCCATGACCATCAGCACCAGCATCATGATGCTCGGCCCTTTCATCGACATGATATGGATAGGCAAGCTGGGTTCAGCGTCCATGGCCGGGGTAGGTATTTCCAGCATCGTGGTCATGCTGATAAACTCGTTGATAATGGGCCTGTTCACCGGTCTGAGGGCCATGGTTGCCCGCTTCGTGGGGGCCGGCGATAACCAGCGGGCCAACCATGTTTCGCAGCAGGCTTTCATCATCGGTATTGCGCTATCTTTAATCATGGCGGCGGTAGGCCAGTTTTTTGCCACGTCCATACTAGGACTATGGAAATTGGAACCCGACGTTATTGTTGCCGGGGCGACCTATATGCGTATCGAGCTTATAGGCACGTTCACCATGTCCTTCGGGATGCTGGCACAGAGCATCATGCAGGCATCCGGGGATGCGCAAACACCGATGAAAATAAGCATCGGCACCAGGATTTTGCACATTATCCTATGCCCCTTCCTGATTTTCGGCTGGATAGGATTTCCCGAGCTCGGAGTCAGCGGGGCAGCCCTAACCGGCGTTATTTCCCAGGGTATCGGCGGTGCTATCGGGCTCTGGGTACTCTTTAGTGGACGTACGCGGCTTCATATCACTTTACGTAACTTCAGCTTCGATTGGGGTATTATCTGGCGTACGGTCAAAATTGGTATCCCATCTTCGCTGGGCGGCATACATATGAACGTCGGCAGTATGGTTTTCATGTGGTTTATTGCCCCCTTCGGCACCCTCGCCATCGCCGGCCATAACCTTGTCTCCAGGGTGGATATGTTCGTACTGATGCCCGCCATGGGACTGGGTTCAGCGGCAGGGATACTAGCCGCCCAAAATCTTGGGGCGCAACAGCCGGGACGTTCTGCCAAGACAGCCTGGACGGCTATAGGATGGTTTACCGGAATCATGTTCATCTTCTCGATAGCAATCTGGTTCTGGGCCGATTATATCGTCCGCATCTTCAATCCCGAACCGGAACTGATAGACATAGCCAGCAAGTTCCTGAAGATACAGATAGCCAGCTATATGTGCAACGGCCTGATGATGGTCATGATGAGCGTTATGAATAGTGTGGGTGATACTCTAATAGCCTTCATTATAGACCTTGTGACGATGTGGGGGATACGGGTGCCCCTGGCTGTCCTTCTACCGCATGTTGCCAATCTCGGCGTTTACGGCGTCCGCTGGGCGCTGGTTGCCGATACCGTATCATCAGCGATTATCTTCATCATCTATTTCAGGTCGGGCCGCTGGAAGAAAAAGAAAGTGTAATTATCAGTAAAGATACCTCAAAGCTGTAAGGCTAAATCCTTGTTAGGTACTATGTCAGATGTTATAATCGAATTCATAAGAGGAGGTTATCATGAGTGAAAAAAGAACGGATTATTCTATTTTCGACAAGTTTAATTTCGAACGTAAGCCCGTAGGCGTCAAATACTCGATGGAGAAGCCGAAGGGAATCAAACAGACGAATAAGAAGCTTGCCCTTTGTGAGATGTTCAAAGAAGCGCAGAACAGTAAACCGTTTTACGTGACCAAGGAAAACGTACAGTGCGGAGAGCAGGTACTGGGTATTGTTGATTTTCCGCCAATCATGTATAGCGGACAATTAGGGCCGATGTACGCCATGTTCAAAAATCCGGGTGCCAACAGAAGAATCTATGATTACGTTCCAACATTACCAAAGGATTCCGTCACGTATTTCACTCACGCCTCCATAGACCAGATGACGTTTGAGCCGGACCTGCTGATTTTTACAGCCAGTCCCAGCCAGGCGGAAGTATTACTGAGGGCGAGCAGCTATTCGGACGGTAAGATGTGGAACGCCAAGGGAACGACCTGCCTGGCCTGTGCCTGGATATACGCTCATCCGTACTTGAGCGGTGAAATGAACTATACTATCAGCGGCCTCGGCTTCAGCATGAAAGCCAGGGGGGTATTGCCCGAAGGGCTGTTTATTATCACCTTCCCCTTCGATACGATTTCTCCCCTGATAGAAAATCTGAAGCACATGGAATGGGACCCTTACTGGTTCCACCTGGGGAGAGAGGGTTTCATTAAAGAAACCCGAAAAAGGAGCGGGGAATTAGCTAAGAAGCTTTCTGAAACGTAGAATAGCCAGAACTTTAATAAAGTGTGTTTGATAGTATCATTCCCGCTTTACCACAATTGTCATTCCAGCGAAAGCTGGAATCCAGAGGGGAAAAGGGGATAGGCTGGATTCTGGCCTACGCCAGAATGACATTATTAAATAATCCCAGAATAAGAATTCTGACCCCATGGCAATAAAACGGTTAATTTACCTTGATACCTGGCAGGGCCGCGCCCTGCTTGAGCAATTGCTTTTGTAAAAGCTTATAATCAAGCTTACGGGGGCTGATTCCCTGTTTTACGGCTAAAGCGGCCGCCGTCCCGGCTGCTTCTCCCATGGCACAGCAGTGCGGTATCAGATTCATACTATCGTTCGCAATTTTATCCGAAGAGAAACTGCGCCCGGCTACGAGAAGTCCCTCCACCTTGACGGGTATCAAAGCACGGTAAGGAATATAGGAGCAGGTATTGCCCGCTGACGGGTTAATCTTCGGAATAACAGCTATAGTATCATCGAACTTTTTGCTGGAATTCATGTCTTCAGCGGTAATGATATATTCACCGACCAGCCGGCGGCTGCCTCGCGTCCCTGTCTGAGAGGCCGTGTCCAGGATAAAGCTGTTCTCGAAGCCGGGTAAGTTCTTCTTCATAAACTCATGTCCCTTGCGCATCATCTTGCGCACAGTGACCTCCAGCTTTGTGAGGTCATCAACACTTGTCGAACTCAAACCGGGTATCCAGTTGTTCACCCAGACGACATCGTCCCGATGTCCCGCGATAGGCAGGAAAAACGTCCCGGCAGCTTCTCTCAACCCGCCCATAAGCTCTTGAGTTTTCTTCGGGTCTTTTTCTCTGAACTCATTGTATTTCTTGAAATTGCAGTTACCCACGCGGAAAACCAGCGCCAGCATGGAACTCCTGAGCTTGGGGTCTATGGCGCCGTCGAACTCCGCCCCGGCCGAGGGTAAAAGGTCGGCGTCACCCGTACCGTCGATGATAAATTTACCCAGTACCGCCTGCCTTCCCGATTTACTCTCGAAGATAACGCCCTGTACCTTACCCTTATCGACGATAGCCTGGGTGCCCCAGGAGTGCAAAGACAGCTTGATGCCGGCTTCCTCCACCATGTCGTTCAGAATGCATTTCAGCATTTCCGGGTCTACCGTCCAGGACAGCCGTATTTTACCATCGACCACGGTAGAAAAATGGTTCTTCCAGCGTGTGAGCGTCCTGGGGTCGGTCGACCCAAGTTCCTCCAGCTTTGGCCCGAACATGCCGCCGGGGATTTTCCCCAGCCTGTCCATCCACTCCAGGCAGAGGCCGGCTATCTGCGGCTCTTTGCCGCCGTCACTCATATGCGGGATGAGGATAACCAGTCCGCCGCTGGCCATACCTCCCAGATGTCCGTACCTTTCAATGAGAATCGTCCTGGCTCCGTTCCGCGCTGCGGCCACGGCTGCCGAATGTCCTCCCGGTCCGCCGCCGACAACGACGACATCAGCTTCATGGTAAATGTTAATTTCACGCGATGGTTCCTTTATCGTTCGGATAGATGAACTGGATTTCATGATAATAACCTCCTTGATAAAGAAAATAATCAGGGGAAAATAAAATCAGAAATATACGCTTCGCTGCAGAATATATTTCATTGCTGACTAATTGTCAACTTGAAGAAATAGGGGTCGTTTCGCAACCGCTCATGGTGAGCTTGTCGAACCATAGCGATGTGATTAACTCTGCCCTTCGACAAGCTCAGGGCGAGCGTAAAATTTAAGCTTTTTAGAATTGTTAAACGACCTTAGAAATATGAATAAATTAACCCGGTATATCTCTCTGGCTGGCTAGTTAAAGGCGTACAGCTTGCCATCGTGCGAGCCGATATAAACCATTCCGTTAGCTACAGCGGGTGATGACGTAATTTCGTCTCCGGTAGAGCTATCCCAGAGCTTTTCGCCCGTGGCCCTATCCAGGGCATAGAACTTTCCATCCTGACCACCGATATAGATAGTCGTGCCCGCAACCGCGGGCGATGAAACTATGGTATTGCCAGCTTTAAATGTCCACTGCGGCTTATGCGTATTGATATCCAATGCCAATAAGCTATCACCCGCACCCAGATAGAGAGTATTGTCCACTACCGCCGGAGATGAACTTGCCCTCACTCCCCACCCCAGCGGATATATCCACAGATAACCAGAAGAATTCGGAGGCTTTGGTGCCGCGCCGTAGATATAGAGTGCTTGCCAGAAAACCTTGAGTTTATTTTCAAAAAGCCAGTTTTTCGCCCCGATATCAATGGCATACAAAAAACCCCCTGAAGTTGTGAAATAAGCGACGCCATCCTTTACCGCCGGAGACGTGACAATAGAGGAGTGCGTCTGGTACTGCAAGCGAGGCCTGCCGTTTTTAGCATTTAAGGTATAACATATCCCATCAACGGAGCCGACAACGACGATGCCTTCGGTGATAATCGGTGATGATATAACCAGGTTGTTTGCCATTCTATGCCAGAGTCCCGTTCCACTAGCGGCATCTACCGCATAAATATTATAATCATCAGAGCCGATGTAAACCACGCCATCAGCTATTGCCGGCGATGACCTGATAGCATAAGGCGTCGAGAAGGACCAGAGTTTTGTACCTGTTTTAGCATCCAGCGCATAGAGATTGCCGTCGTTTGAGCCACAATAGACAACTCCACTAACGACAATCGGCGAAGATTCCACCCAGCTGCCTGTCTTGAATGCCCAGCGCTTTTCACCGGTGGTTGCATCCAGAGCATAAATATGGCTATCCCTGGAACCGACATACACCGTCCCATCAATAACCGCCGGCGATGAATGGATGGCGCCATCGGTGGTAAACGTCCACTTCAGTGTTCCCCTGGGCAAGATACCATTCGAATCAACGCTGCCGGTATGGGTCGGGTTACGGCGGAACATAGCCCATTCCCCGCTCTGCGGTACCGATTGCGCATTTTCGGATATCCCGAAAATGACATCGGTAAACTGGTACAAAATGAGAAAAACTATCAGCAAACAGACAACGCCGAGCGTCGTCAGCCAGGTTATCCGGCGACGCTTTAAAATGGCTAGCCTTCTTTCCTCTAATACATCACGAGGTACAACCATATGTCTCTCCCATAAGATATTAACCGTTATTCTCTCATGATGTCAACAACACGAGCCTCACCTGAATACCTTGATTTAAGCTTTTCATTACTTTCAGCTAAAGAGTAATGCCGGGGTCATGTGCAGGTTGTTGGGGAGCGCGTATAAAAAACGTAGCAACTACAGCTATTGCCGCCATTACCAGAGCCGTGATAAAAGCAGTGTCATAGCTGAGGTAAGTATCAAATACCCAGCCGTAATATACCGGAGATAGAAGCCCCATCGGAGCTAAGAATGCTATCATTGTACCGAGTATCGAGCCAAAAGCCTTCCTCCCGAAGTAGCGCCCCAGTACGAGGATAATAACGGGGGTTACCGCCCCTGAACTGAATCCATGACATGCCAGCAACACATAGACCGATACCATACTCCGACTATATAGGAAAGTACTTATCCCGATTACCTGCAGCAGGAATGCCCCTACTAATAAGAGCTGAAGATATCGCTTGGGAATACGGTCGGCGATAATACCTCCGAAGAATCTGGAAGGTATCATAAAAAAGACCATCATCCCCATCATGCCGCTCGCTGCGGCTTCGGCGATTCCAATATCAGTTAAAAAGGGGTAGACATGTACGTTAAAACCGCCGGCGATGAAGTTATGCACGGTAAAACCTACGATGAGCAACCAGTAAGTTTTCGTCCTCAAGGCTTGTTTAAACGTATATTCTGTCTCCTGTAAGCTTGAGGCATAGCTGATACCCTGTTCTATCATTTCCTTTCTGTTTTTTTCTGCTCCCGGGCTGAACTCAGCACCATCAGGAAGTAAGCCGTAGTATTCCGGACGCTGCGGTTTTATCAACATGAATGCAAATGGAACGCTGGCAAACATTATTAAACCCCAGATAAGACAGGTGAATCGCCAGCTATGAAATTCTATTAGCGGAGTAATTGCTTGCAGCACGATGATACCGAAGATACTGATAAGGGCAAACTTGATGCCCTGGGCCATGCCCCTTCGCCGTATGAACCAGTCATTAATCATCTTGTCACAGGCGACTGTCAGACCGATATTAAGCCCCAGACCTATCATGGCTCCCCAGGCGACATAGTAATGCCATACCTCGGTTATAAAGTTCATGAATATCATGCCCGAGGCGGCGATACAGATACCGACAATAACAATCCACCTCGGGCCAAATTTATCAGAGAGCCAGCCTACCAGCGGTGATGTAATACCGCCTTCAAGCCTTCCAATCCCGGCCGCCAGTGACGTATAAGCCCGGTTCAGTTCCAGCTCGGCTGCAATCGGTTTAAAAAATACGGAAATTCCGTATGTATTGAAGCCATGACCCAGGCCGGATACGATGCCGATGAACAGGACTGACCACCATCCTGTGAATATACGAGATTTAGAGCTTTTTGTTTCCAACAAAATATCACCCCTTTTCAGGAGCAAACAGTCGTTTTTGAAATTACGAGGCTCAGAGTATTTAAGATTTACAGAGTGCCGCTACGTCCAGATTGTGTTCCCAGGGACTCCTGGAGATGTGCATAACGACAAAAGTACTTGTCCTGTTAATTTCCGGTATACTAGCGATGACATTTTTGACGAATTCATCAAACTCCGACGGAGTGTGAAAAATAAAAATCCCGATAATATCAAAATTACCGGTACATCCGCACAGGTAATAAACATTTGGGTTTGTTATGAGCAACTGTTCGACCCTTTCGGCGGAGCCTACTTTTACCTGGATGCACATGATACACATGAAATTCATCCCCAGCTGTTCAGGATTGGGTATAGCGCTTATTTTAATGGTATTGCCATTTACCAGACTCCTGACTCTGTTGCGTACGGTTCCCTCCGATACCTTAAGTTTTCGGCCGATTTCCCGGAAACTCTGCCGGGCATCTTCCTGCAGCTCCCCGATTATTTTCTGTCCGAGTTCATCCAGCATTTCACACCTCCTGGGCAGACTTGAGTAGCATTATCTCTGTAACTATACGCAAATTTGCATTTAAATGCAAATTTATAAATTTCTTGCGCAATGAATCAGGAGCAATGCTAATCTGGCGCCGGTGACTGCGCATACCTATAAATGTGGACTTCGATAATTCCGATGACGATGAGAAGGAAAGAAAAATCTTTATCCTTCCAACTATCGGGATACTCTATACTCTTCTGCCCACCACCCCAAATTATTACCGCCACCCGGCCGTAGCGCGGTCAAAAAGTAAACGGTTTATCAATATCCTTTTGACATCACCACTAGCCATCAAATCATGGCGCAGTCCGGCGGTAAGCCTTCTTATCATGAGTAATATATACAGGACGACGCAGCACCAGACTACCTCCACAGGTTCTCCGAAATACCAGGTAATAAGGGGTAGTATCAGAAAGCAGATAGCCATCCCCAGGGGCAGACTTATACTGGGAGCGCCACCGACGATGGGTTTATCACCTGATGACTTAGCTACTAATCTCGGTATGGTCCTGATTAATAGAGCTATAATAACGGGGATGATAGCAACAAGGCCAGATTTTGTGACTAATACCATGACCATTGCCAGGGCTATGCTGTTGCCCTTTTCTCCGTCGAATTTCGAAAATACCGGCCACATTTGTCCACAGACAGCGGCCAGCCCGGCGATAGCGATTACAGCCGGACCAAAATCGAAGGCCCTACCTATCAATATCGGCAGGATACCTTTGATAAACTCCCCTAATATACCTAAAACCCCGGCGATTTTACCCGCCCTGCTCCAGAGATTCTGGTGGAAGTCCCCGTCAAGCTCCACATGCCGGAGCTTTGCCAGGAGAGACAGGTGAGGCACCGAACCAAAAATATACGAGCCCAGTATTAAAACTACATCAGCCCACATTTCAGGACTTTATCATCACCAGCATCATTTTAAATCTGCTTACTGCCCTTAAAGCATGGGGCTGGTTCGCCGGCATAATGACCATTTCCCCTTTCTTTACCAGAAGCGGTTTACCAGCTATAATAACCTCGGCTTCGCCATCGAAAACATAAACCATGGCGTCAAACGGGGCCGTATGCTCGCTCAGCCCCTGCCCCTTATCGAAAGAGAACAGAGTCAAGGTCCCCGTGGGCTTATCGATAATCGTCCTGCTGACGATAGAACCCGCCTGATAGTCCACGAGGTCAATCAAACCCGCAACCTGCCCTGTTAAGTTATCAGCTTTCATTTCTCTCTTTCCTTTTTGACATTTATACCCATTATACCTTAAATAAAAACCTGTTAAATAAAGAAATGGTAACAAAGTGTTTAAAAGTAGTCTGTTGTCATTCCCGCCCCGATGAAATCGGGGTAAACTCCGGCGGGAATCCAGAATCTCCTTACTGTCATTCTGGTGAAGGCCAGAATCCAGGGGAGGAGTGTCGTTCTGGTCCTTCCTGAGAAGGACGGGTCAAGCCTTTAGGCCGAAGCCCGAGAGTAACATTATTTAACACCTTTAAGCCATGATGTTGACCGTTAAATAAGAATATGATTATAATCACTTATTCCGTCGCATCGATACCATCGAAGGAGAATATATGCCTGAAAAAAAGTACGCAAAATATGTCATCACAGAAGACATACGGCCGAAACAGCCACCGCCCCCGGGATTCTCAAAAAGGCTGGAAGACCAGCGGAAAGCCGGAAATTATACGGATTCCGCTCATGTGCTCTCGCTGAACGACTCGATAGCTAAGGGAGCCCTGTACTTTGATGCCGTCTGGATGGTGGATAAGCACGGGGCGGCCCCCACGAACATCGAAATAGCCCACAGCCATGATTTCGATGAAATCCTCGGCTTTTTCGGGAATTATCGGGGAAATGCCAGGGAACTCGGCGGAGAAGTCGAAATTTGGCTGGAAGACGAGCAGTATCTCCTCACGAAGAGCACGATTGTTTTTGCCCCGCGGGGATTGTCACATGGCCCCATCTCCTTCCGCAGGATTGACAGCCCCATCCTCTTCTTTACAAGTGGCAACGGGACCACCTATACACGGGCGACCGGTAAAGAAGACTAAGTTTATCTGGAGGCTGATATGGAAAAGAGACGACTTGGCAAGACAGGGCACATGAGTAGCATCCTGATTTTCGGGAGCTTTGCCCTGTTCCGCATCAGACAAAAAGAGGCCGATGCCGCCCTGGAAATGGCCCTGGACAACGGCATCAATCACATCGATGTCTCGCCGCTCTATGGAGACGCGGAGAAACACATCGGCTCATGGTTCAAAAGAAACGGGAAAAGGTTTTTCCTCGGCTGTAAGACGCACGAACGGAGTAAAATCGGCGCCCGGGAAAGCCTTGAAAAGTCCCTGGAAACATTGAAAGTCGACCACTTCGATTTGTTTCAGCTTCACGGCGTTGACGATATCAAGACCCTGAACACCGTCCTCGGACCCGGGGGCGCTCTCGAAGCTATCCTGGAAGCCAGGGAGCAGGGACTGGTGCGCTTTATCGGCATCACCGGGCATAATCCACCACTCCAGAATAAGGCGCTGCAACGCTTTGACTTCGATACCGTGCTGTTTCCTTTGAACCGCGTACATGCCGCTCATATTACCGACTGGAATAATTTCCCGCCGCTGCTTAAAACGGCCCGTCAAAAAGACGTGGGCGTCATGGCCATCAAGTCCGTGGCGAAACGCGCCTGGGAAGGCCCTCAAGCAAGGTCACACCCTTACAATACCTGGTACGAGCCCTTCAATGAAGCGGAGGAAATAGAAAAAAGCCTCTGGTATACGCTGAGTCAGGACATCACTGCCGCCGTGCTGCCCGGCGAGCTGCAGCTCTGGCCGATGATTATCGATGCTGCTAAAAGGTTCAGACCTTTGAACAAAAAGGAGCAGCAGGAGGTTATGTCTCAGGTTTCCCAATATCAACCTCTGGTCGGCCCGAGCATGGACTAAACTTTAGTTATAATAATCACCTCAATTAAGGATTAGAGAAACATCCGTTGAGAGTGACAATTTAAGGTTTGTCATTCTGGCGAAGGCCAGAATCCAGAAAGTGGGATTCTATTATTACAAATATCATTATAAGTGGATTCCAGCCTGCGCTGGAATGACAATAAATTATTTCTAAACACCTTCTACTTAGCCATTGTTTCTTTGGCTCCTGAGGAAAGGAATGTATCCACCTTTTCTATATACTCCGTCGGGTGAGTCCGGTACGCCTGGCTGTGCTGGGCATCACTGACCTCCCATACCTCATTCGCCGGGTTTCCAGCTGCCCTGAATAGCTTAAGAGTCTCCTCCCAGGTAATTAATTCATCATTTTGCTCATGTATGAACATAATTGGGCAGGCGACATCATGGATAACGTCAATGGGATTCACCATGTCATAGTCATAAAGCACATGAGTGAAAAACAATCCTCCCGGCATAAGGAAATACGCCAGAAATTTAGGCAGTCCTATCAATGAGGCTTGCCGGGCAACCTCGGTGGGGGCATCGATAAAACAGCCGTCCAGTATCAGGGCACCTAGGCTATTCTGGCTGGCAAAGATACATGCCGAAGCAGCCCCGGTACAGAACCCCAGTATACAGATATTCTCGTCACTGTATCCCCTGCCTTCGAGATAGTCCACCGCCCCTCCGATGTCCAGCTCGATATTGGATAGTGATTGCCCCTTGCCTTCCGATTCCCCTCTACCCCGCAGGTCGAACAGTAGAACACTGTAGCCTGTTTTTACCAGAGCGCGCGTCAGTCCCAGTGTATCAACATTATCATCAACACGGTTTTGAAATCCGCCTTGCACAATCATAATAACGTAATCCTTTATACCGGGTACGTACCACCCTTTAAGGAGGACGCCATCACCGCGACTGTGAAAAGAGGCGTCTTCATAAGCAAGCTCCAGCGAAGCCGGCGAATAAATGAGGGGGAGGCGGGGAATTTCCATAGCTGCCCTGGCACCGTATGCCGATAGGCCGACATATATTACCAGAAGAATACCAATCCCGATGGCCGTAAATTTTAGCTTTTTCGAATGCAATCGATAACCTGTATGTTTACTAAACCTCTAGTAATTAGAGTACGATTTAAAATATCGGATGTCTTTATTCACCCATAAATTGCAGGATAACCTGCCTCGACCTGGCCCTGTTATCAAATTCAATTAAAACCACCTGCTGGTACTGACCCAATGTCAACCTTTTATTAACCAGAGGAACCACCAGAGACGCACCCATCAGTGAAGCCCGAACGTGAGAATATCCGTTATTCTCTTCCCAGAGAAACTTATGCGTGTAGACCAACTCCATGGGCACAATGCGCGACCACATCTTTTTAAAATCGGAGAGCAGGCCTTCTTCATATTCGATTGTGGCAACAGCCGCGGTCGTACCGGGTAAAAAAACGGTCACTATTCCATTGGTAACATATGTTTCGGCTACCTGTTGTTGAACTTTTGGGGTGATATTATAAATAGATACAAACCCCTCATCGGCCAGCGCATTCGTATCTACATTAACTCTTCTGGTGATGATAATCATATTCACCTCCATATACTCAAAAATAGCAGAGTACGGATTTTACTTTATGATACCCGGTTGGTCGCGTTAAGAATAACGTGTACCTAAGGCTTCCTCTCCGGAGGGGGCATCTGCGGAGGGGGCATCTGTGGGGGTGGCCCCTGCTTGGTCTGGAGGGGTTTACAGATTATTTCGGTAATATGGAGGTCGCCCAAACGCGTCGAAGAAGCCGCTATCGCCACCACTGCCGTATCCGACCCGCGCCCGGAACCAGCTACCACCACGACCTGCTCACCGACATCCACGTGCCCGCCGTCGGTCGCCATGAAAATAATCTCGACACAGACCTTCATGCCCTGGCAGAAGGTTCGCAGCAGGTTAGCCATGACCCTGGGTGTTTCCATGCCATAAAGGTTCTCGGTGTGGAAAAGCATCGTACCGAAGTGAACGGTATGTCCCTGCTTGGCAAGCTGTGAGACCAGCTCTGAAGGGAACCGCTGGCCGGACATAAATCCGTATTGATGCGGCACCACAATGATTTTAATTCCTTTTTTCGCCCAGAGTTTGGCAGCCGTGCGCGCCGTGTTACCCGTTGTCGAAGCAAGGATGACTTTCTTAATGCCGCGCGCCTGAGCCCGCTCAGCAGCTAGCTGCAGGGTCGTTTCGGTATTGTTTATGCCCGGTTCCTCGAAATAGACGATTTTCTCTTCCAATTCTTGCCTCCTTAACTGGTATTTATACCCTAGGAAAACACTTATTCAATATTCTACCATATCGGGAGCAAAATACATGCGTAACGCCAGACACAATCTCTAATGTTAAGGGATAAAAACCGTGATGATGAGAGGTTCGACTAAGAAAGCAGGAGCGTCTAGAGCGTACCCCTCAGCCGGGGGTCGAGGGCATCCCTCAGGCCATCGCCTACCAGATTAAAGGCGAACACCACCAGCATGATGGCAATGCCGGGCGCGAAGGAAAGCATCGGATTTGTCAGCAGATACCGGTAGCCTTCGTTGACCATGGCGCCCCAGGCCGCGCCGGGCGGCTTGATACCGATGCCAAGATAACTGAGACCGGCCTCGGCCAGAATAATGCCCCCCAGCTGCAGCGTTATAAGCACTATCATCGGCGGCAGGGCATTCGGCAGGATGTGAGACAACATGGTGCGCATATTACTGGAGCCCATGGCCCGTTCGGCCATAACATAGTCGTTTTCCCGGATACTGAGAGTCAGCCCGTGCATTACCCTGGCATACCCGGGTAGCGAACCGATGCCCAGGGCAATGATAATGTTCTGAATGCCGCCGCCGAGTAATGCCGCGATGAAAAGGGCAAGGATAATCATCGGGAAGGATATCAGCAGGTCCATGATTCTCATGATTATCATATTGATGGCACCGCCGAAGTACCCGGCTATTAGCCCCAGCAAGATACCTGCAAATACCGCAATCCCGACGGTGGTAAAGCCTACTATCAGTGCTGTCCTGGTGCCATAGATGAGCCGGCTTAAGGTGTCCCTGCCCAGCGGGTCAGTGCCCAGAAGATGGGCTTTATTCGGCTGCAGTAAAACACCTCTCATATCCGTGTCATAAGGACTGTACGGGACCAGCCAGGCGGCAAAAATGGCGACAAACACCAGCAGCAACAGTACCAGGAGCCCGAGGATAACAATCCGGCGCTGAAAAAATACCCGTCGGAAACGCCGCCACTCGCTGACGCGGGGCGGGGCTCCTTTGAACTCCGTGGGGGTGTCCGGTGCTGTTACCATGCTATCAGTCTCCTAACCGTACCGTATCCTGGGGTCCAGCCAGCCGTAAGACATATCCACAATCAAATTGGTTAACAAAACAATAACAGCAAATATGAGGGTACATGCCTGAACAACTACGTAGTCCTGGGCAAAGATGCTGGTCACCATCAACCTGCCCATGCCGGGAATATTAAAAACGGACTCAATCAGCACCGAACCACCAAAAATTCCACCGATAGCGAAGCCCATCAGGGTAATAACGGGGATGAGACTGTTTTTCAACATATGCTTGAATACGATAAGGCGCTCACTCAAGCCCTTGGACCAGGCGGTGCGAACATAGTCCTGCCGGACAACCTCAAGGACGCTCGACCGCATTTGGCGCGATAATCCCGCAATTTGGGTGATGGCAAGACATATAACAGGCATAACCAGCTGTCTGGAACTCATCAAGAAATCCTTGAATGGTGATGTATAACCGCTGGTCGGCAGCCAGTGAAGCTTAAGGCCAAAGGCATATATCATCAGAACCCCCAACCAGAAAATAGGAATACATATGCCGATATAGGACAAAGGCGTTACTATCTGGTCGGCCAGTTTCCCTCTACGCAGCGCGGCAAACATTCCTGCCAGGACACCCAGGATGGTGGCAATGACAAACGTAATCGCACCGATGTATATGGTTATCGGGAAGCGCTTGAGCATGAGCTTGGCTACGTCTTCATTATAGGTTATTGATTTTCCCAGGTCGCCCCGGAAGATACCGCCTACCCAGTTGAAATACTGCATCATTATAGGTTTATCCAGCCCGAATTCCGCTCTGAGTTTATCCAGCGCTTCCGGGTCCATACCTATCAATCCCTGGCTCTGGCCTACGTAAATAATAATAGGGTCACCGGGCAGCAAGCGCATGGAAAAGAAAACGAGCAGGGTCAACATGATAAGGATTACTATTGCCCATAGTACTCGTCGAATGATGTATGTTGTCATCTAAGACCTTTAAAGCTTTCAAGTATCTTAGAGGAAAAATGCTCTACGTACCATTTTAAAGGTCGCAGATTTCCCTCTGGAAGCCCGCCATCCAGTTATTCGTGGAATTACGGTTTTCCTTCCAGGCCGGGTGATTCACCCTCATCTCAAAATATTTCCTGAAGGCGAATCACCCGGTTTTCTATTAGCTTACTTCTTTTTATCTATCCACCATTTGTACGTGTTGTAGGTCATGAAGTGCTGCTGGAGATTTGTGGAATGAACATAGGGTTGCACGACATATGTTGCCAGTGTATTGAAAAGCGGAATCAGCTGGGCTTCCTCGCTGGCAAAGGTGATAAAGTCCTTGGTAGCCTGACGCCCCTCCGCGATGGTGGGTGCAAAGTAGAACTTGTCATTTAGCTCCCAGTATTTATCGGGCCACTGCAGGCTGGAGTAACGGATGATTGGTTCCTTGCCAAAATGGACCAGCCAGCCGATGGCGAATTCCGGGTCTACCGGGACCATCCACTGAAGCAGGCCGCCACCCCAGCCGGCCCCAAATAGAGCCCCGAAGAACCTGCCGGGGTCGGCGGCGTCTATTTCAATCTGGATGCCTACGTCAGCGGCGTACTTCTGTATTGCCTGGGGCAGGTCAAGATTGCCCTGAAAAACAAGCATCTTGGTCTTAAAGCCATTGGGATAACCGGCCTCGGCCAGGAGCTGCTTGGCTTTAGCCGGGTTATACTTACGTTCCGGAAAATCGGGGTTGTAGCCGGTGCTACCCTCGGGAGCCAGCATCTTCATGGGTTGAAATCTACCATAGCCGAGCCCCTGTGCCAGTGCCGGCCGGTCCATGGCGTACTCCAGGGCTTGGCGTACTCTCTTATCCGCCCATACCGAGCCGGGTGTCTTATTATCGGGAACGATTTCCGTGTACATGTTGACTTGCGTGGTCAATTTAAGACCCATTTTCTCCAGGTCCATGGCTTCTTTAATCGGAGCGCCCCATGTGTCTCCCTCTCCCGCCTGCAGCGCGGCGGACATCGTCATCGTATCGGCAAACATCTTGATTTCGATAGCATCAAGATAAGGGTATTCCGGACCACGCCAGTAGTTTTCGTTCCTCACGAGTTTCAGGAACACATCGCGCTCGAAGCCCCCGAACTTGAATGGACCTGTGCTGACAAAGTTTGTTGTGTTCCATGCCTCACCTTTTTCTTTCAATGCTGTTGGTGAGTATATGGTGACACCGTAGGCCCAGGAGTGCAGCGCTTTAGCCGGGTTGATCCAGGTATTGAGATTGTACCGGAAGGTGTAAGGATCGACAACCTCAATCGAGTTTATATACTTGGCATCAACCATTCTTTTTGAATCTATCCTCAGCTGTGCGATATATCTTACGGCTTCGGCATTAAAGTCCGTCCCGTCATGGAACTTGACACCCTTCCTGAGGTGAAAGGTGATGGTCTTTTTCGCCTGGTCGAGGTCCCAGCTTTCCGCCAGTTCCGGGGTAAAATCTCCCGTGCTTTCCCAGCTTACCAGAGCCTCAGTATACATCTTAGCGGTAGCTTCGTCGGTCGGGTTCATTTTGGGTGGGTAGCCCAGGTCGACCAGACCTGTTCCGCCAATTACTCTCAGTGTGCCGCCGCGTACCGGTGCGCCGGGTGCCGGTGCGGCCGGTTTCGGGGCCGGAGCGGGGGCCGGAGCCGGTGTTGGCGCGGGCGTGGCTGGCTTAGGAGCCGGCGCAGGTGATGGAGCCGGAGCCGGTGCTGGCGTGGGAGCTGGAGCCGGCGTCGTCTCTTTGGCGCAACTCCCGAAAATCAGGGTACCTACTAAAATAGCAATTAAAAGTATGAATAATGATTTTTTCATATATATATTTTGTACCCCCTTATGAATATTTTAATGTACTTTTTCTATATATTCCCTAAATTATCCTTCTATAAAGTATCACCTCCTTTATATTAAAAATATTCATAGAGCTACTAAAAAATAGAGCAATATACATTTTTAAATTATATAATAAAAAGGCACTGGCAGCCTGTACTTTTAGATGTGTACCAGTGCCGCCATTTCGTCTCTACCCTCCTCAGACCATAATTGCCCTCTTCACACACTTTAAACAGTGCAGTTGAAGTCTAGTTTAGTCATTATTGAGATAATTGTCAATAGTAGCCGAGAGAGTATAGTTTCGTTAAACGGAACTGTCTTTGCGAGGAATGCTGGCGAGAAAGCAATATTAATAATGGAGTTATAGATTGTGTCGCTTTACCACATAAACGGTCAAACCCTTTTTTAAGTCCTATAGAATTACGATGAGTCCCCCAATTCCATTCATACATCAATCCCTGTATAATTATCTTTTAGAGAGAATGCCTAATGCTTAATGTTTCCAACATATCCAAATCATACAATGCCCGGTATCTTTTCAGCGGTATCAGCTTCAATGTCGGCATGGGAGACCGCATTGCGGTTATCGGCCAGAACGGTA
>CAYQZZ010000015.1:0-37153 GCA_964422155.1 uncultured Dehalococcoidaceae bacterium
CTTGAACATCTAATTTGCTGGCAATGATATCACAAAGCGTTATATATAGTAAATGAGATCTGGGAGCGGCATCATCCAGAGGCTGGGAAGTAGCCGCTGCGAAGTATAACCGGAGACAACCGCGTCGCTATTCCAGAGGCAATGAAAAGTGGAAAACACTCCCGGATTGAAGCCTGTTCCTAGCCCAGATATGACCGCCGTGAGCTTCTACGATAATTTTACAAATGTAAAGGCCCAGACCGGCCCCCGGAGTGGTTTGCGTCAGCTTATTTTTTACCCGATAGAACTTTTCAAAAATCTGGTCTAATTCCGCCCCGGGAATGCCTACTCCGGTATCGGCGATACTCATAATTAAGCAGGGCAATTTCACCAGGGGCGCGTCTCCGAACATTCTGCGTAGTTCCTGTTCAGTCCGCACCATCCTGGTCTCGACCTCGATGTCGCCCCCCTGCGGTGAGTATTTGATCGCATTGACCAGCAGATTATTGATTACCATCTCGATCTTTTCCGGGTCAGCCTTAACCAGAGGCAGTCGCGGGCAGGGAAGGAGTTTGATGACATGTTTGGTAGTCTGATTCTGCATTTCCGATGCCACTTGCCGAAGTAGATCAATCAAAGAAATTTTCTGTATGGTTATTGCATCGGTTTCTTCAAGTCTGGTAATGTCTCGCAGATTTTCCAATAAGCGAATCACCCGGTTGCTGGCCGAATCTATGCCGCGTAGATATTGCTCCTTTTGTTCCTCGGAGATGGCATGATTAAGCTCTAAGAGAGTAGCGGCATACCCCTTGATTACCGTAAGTGGTGAGATCAGTTCGTGCCACAGCACAGAAATGGCGTTGGTTTCAGCTTTAGCCTGCTTCCTCCGCTCACGCGAGGCGGTGTCATACATCACCGGCAGTCCATGTTGGTCTTCATACACCTTGGGCGTAAGCGTAGTTGTGCCAGCCAAATCAGTGAAGATTTTCTCGGAACCATCTTCCTGATAAGCTGTCTGGGCCACCTTTAATTCTTGTTCTGGTGAGACCCTGTGTCTTGTGACCAAGCTAACCTCCTTGGTTACCTGACGCCTTATTTTGCATTGCAAAAAAATAGCCTACCCCGCGTTCGGTCATTATTATTTGCGGTTTATGCGGATTTTCCTCAATTTTCTGCCGTAAATACCTTATATATAGTTTGACGAACGATTTGTCGCCGATATAGTTTGGTCCCCAGGCTTTTTCCAGGAGTTGCTCATGAGTGACTATCCAGCCCCTGTTTTTAATCAGGCAGGACATAATCTTGAACTCCGTGGGTGAAAGCTTGACTCGCTCTCCTCTGACCCAGACCTGGCGGCTTCCCCAGTCAATCTCTATCTCACCATTATCAAAAGTGCTTGGCCTGTTTTCCTGCCTGGCTGACTCAGACCGCCGGAGGATAGCCTGTACTCTGGCTATCAATTCATGAAAGTCAACGGGTTTGGTGAGATAATCATCAGCACCGAGGGTAAATCCTTTTAGCTTGTCAGCTTTTTGGCCATTTACCGTTACCATCAGTACAGGAATATCGCTCATATCCCGAATACGGCGGCAGACCTCCCAGCCGTCCATCTTCGGTATGTTAGCATCCAACACCACTAAATTGGGGCGGTTGCTAAAGACACGGCGCATCCCCTCAACTCCATCTCCGGCCGTAAATACCTCATATCCAGCATTCTGTAGCCACGTACGGGTAAGGCTTAAAAACTCGGCGTCGTCTTCAACTAATAATATCTTTTCTCTCATGGGTTAACCTTTCAGACTCACTGTTTGCTCTTTGGCTTGATAGCGTAAATATTTGATGGTTTTAAAAATCATTCACCATAATTTTATACCTTACCATATTAAATATTTATAATAATCCAGTTGGCGGATATTAAAAATTTATAACATTTTGCCAGGTGGCGAATATCAGGCGAACAAAAACAGCATTTTTTTAAAATAGGGAATTATTCGTAAGAGTACTAAATAATAGTAGTATACCTCCAGGCAAATGTCAACGTAACTTATCCTACCTTTTCCCCCCAATTTTTTACTTTATTCTTACCATTCAAGCCGTTCACTATTCTAGGATAACCGGAGGCTAGAGTCAATATCGTAAACATTGTTATAACCGTTTTCATACCAATATCTTACCCCATTCTAACCATCTCACCATCTCTCTGGTGACTTCTGTCCCCCGGAAACAGTAGACCCGGTGAAACATCCAGGGATTCTGAAAGATGTATCTACAGACAGGAGCCCACCGGTAGATTCTAACCGTTTTCTGACTTGTCTCCGACATTGTTCTAACTAGACTGAATTATGATGTTGATGGTCGATTGTTCCCATCATCAAAATCTGCTGCGCAAAGGATGCCTTATGATTGTGCGGGGTACTACAGCTCAAAAGACAGGTAAAGTTCTGATAATTAATTCCGACCCGGAGATAAGCCGCATTCTGGAGGTAAATCTAGCCCATGCTAACCTGGATGTAGTCTCAGCCCAAAGCGGCACCGAAGCATTGCACAAGATTCATCACGATAAATCAGATATCATTATTCTTGACCCGGCGCTTCCTGACATTGAATGCAGTGAAATTTGCCATCAGATCAAGGAAGCAACCGGTGATGTCCCTATCATCCTTCTCAGCGCCAAGTCGAAAAAAAGAAATCAAACCACGAAGGTGGAAGATATCGCCGTCCGCTATATCACCAAGCCCTTTGACCCTAAAGAAGTGGTGGCTTTAGTCCAGGGATACCTGATGCATAAAGAGCGTATGGTAAATATCGATCCGCAAACCGGTTTGGCGAACCGGATGCAGGTCAGTAAAGAAATTGCCAAATTAATCGGGGAAAAGAAGACATTCGCAGCCATCTATATTACGATGCATGATTTTAAAGCGGTTAACCGGGCCTATGGTTATGCCCAGGGCGACCGGGTTATCCGGCTCCTGGCAGATATCGTGTCTGAAGCGGTACGCCTGTTTGGTAATCCTGATGACCTGGCGGGGCATTTTAGCGGGGATAAATTCGTGGTTATCAGCACGCCGTGGAAGGCTAGAACGCTGTGCCGGAGAATTATCGCCGATTTTAATAGACGTATCAAAGCTCTGTTCACTGAAGAGCACCTGCAAAAGGGCCACGCCGCCTTAGAGAGTCCAGCCGACAGCCGGGAACAGCTCCCCATCGTGAGCATTCACATTGCTGTAGTCACCAACCAGAAACGCACCTTTCTCCATCATCTTGAGGTCACCGAAAATGCGTCGCAACAAATGGAATACCTGAGACGCTCGCCGGAAAGCAACTGCTATTTCGACCTCAAAGTAAATGGAATTGAGCCATCTCTAACCTTAGCTCGTAAAGATATAACACATGTAAATAAAGAAGAGCTTAAAGCCTTGCAAGGAGTGCTAGCCTGGTTCGACTTTCTTATCGGAGAGCTTGATATCCCCGTAACCACAATAAAAAATTGCCTTTGCTTATTAGAATCCATAAAAGCTGAAAATCTTAGCCAGGAACAACAGGGCAGCTTTAAAACGCTTCAAGAAAATTATAACCATTTAACGCGAGTCATAGAAGGCATCGCTAATGTGGCCAGGTCTGAGGAGCTCAGGGCTGGTGCTTTCTTTGATGAAGTCGATATTGGGCACACTCTAAGTTGGATAATGGAGCAGGTGCAAGACCTTGCGGAACAGAGGGGAATAAAGGCCGAAATCGAAGTAGCTGGAGACATCGGTCGAATAATTGGAGATAAAAGGAGCCTTACTCAGAGTTTACTCTATATAGTCAGGAGTGAGATTTACTTTTCTCCGCCTGAAAGTCATCTCCATATACGCCTGGCGGAGAAAAACGAAGAGTTTATCAATATTGAAATCACCAACCCGAATCATTACATTTCCTCGCGGGCTTTGAGTGCCCTTCTTCAAGGTCAACCTGATACCGCTCAACAAGAAATATTTAAAAATGAATTATACCCCGCCAGGGTCCTGGTGCGGGGACTGGGTGGCAAATTAGAGGTTACGAGTGAAAAGGAAACCGGGACCACCTATCAGGTGACGATACCAAAAAAATGGCAGAGCTGGATGTCGGAGGTCAATACCCTGCAGCTGGCAATGGATATAAGCCGAAAAGAAGCGCGTGAAACGCTTAAGAATATACATCAAATAATATCCTCGCTTGTAAGACAGGTACCACTAGACATAAAAGATAGTTTCGAAAGACTTAGCAGTAAAGTCCAGGAACTGGCGGTACTGTGCAACCGGTCGTTGTTCCTGGCAGATGACCTGAGTAATCGGCTAGAAGCCCAACAGGATAGGTTGCTGCAACAGGAGGTCGAGCAAGTCGCAACACTTGAGGCTATATTAACGTTTTGTCGGGAGATTGCCAAATCTTTGCACATAGAGAATGCCTTCGACCTAGAGAGCGCTAAACGGGTGGCAAACTACGCTTTGTCTATCGCGAGTAAGTTCAAGATGTCCGAAAGTGACCGTCAGGCGCTACGCTATGCTGCCTTATTCAAAGACCTAGGACTAGCACTATCTCTCAGTGACATGATGAAGCAAATTGTGGCGCCTACGGTTGAAGAAGCGATGGCAATTAAAGCACGTTGCGATCTTATATGGAAGGCGCTTTCAACTATTCGTTACCTTTCACCAGCCCTGGATTTTATTCAGTATAGATATGAAAGGTATGACCGTACCGGTGGACGCTTTGGCATTAAGGGCGCCGACATTCCGCTGGGTTCGAGAATCCTGGCTGTTGCGGACACATTTGACTCCATGACCTCAGGCCGATCGCCGCAGGGAAAATTGACCACAAAAATGGCTATGCAAAAAATTGCGGAAGACTCAGGATTGCGTTTTGATCCCCACGTAGTCGGTGCTTTTTTACTAATCTGGAAGAGAAAAGAATTAGAATCAGCATTAAGTGAGAATTAAAAGTCCGGTTGAGGACGAGCAGGTTCTAACCTAATCCTTACGTTTATCTAACTGGGTATTAACCTGTGAATGTAAAAATAAAAATAATGACGACGGGAGGCATGGATATATATGAAGAATATAAGTGTCATCGGGGCGGGATACGTAGGCCTGGTTACAGCCGCCTGTTTTGCGGAACTTGGCAATAAGGTAAATATAATAGAAATCGACCCGAAAAGGCTATCTGCCCTTGAAAGTGGCCGCCTACCTATTAATGAGCCGGATTTACCTGAGCTCTGGAAACGTAATCAGGCAGAGGGAAGAATATACGTAACCGATAACTATATAAAGGGTCTACTGGGTGCTGATTTTGCTTTTATTGCTGTCGGTACACCTTCAGCACGCAACGGAAAACCCGATTTGAAATGGGTTCGTTCCGCGACTAAGAGTATTGCGGAATCCGCCAGTGGGCCGCTTATTGTTGTTCTGAAAAGCACGGTACCGGTGGGTACGGCTGATATGGTTATTGATATAATTGCTCAACATAGCCGGAATGGACATAATTTTTCAGTGGTTTCTAATCCCGAATTTTTACGGGAAGGTCTGGCGGTCTACGATTTTATGAATCCTACCCGGATTGTTGTAGGAGGTTCTGACCAGAATGATATCGATGCGGTGGCAGCGCTCTACGCAAAAATAAACTCACCTTTAATCACCTGCGATAACAAAACTGCGGAAATGTCGAAGTATGCTTCAAATACATTTCTCGCTACCAGGATCAGCTTCATTAATGAAATTGCTCTTCTTTGTGATGAGTGCGGTGCCGATGTTAAGAAAGTGGCAGAGATCGCCGGTTTAGAGCCGCGATGCGGAAGCGGCTATATAAGCGCTGGACTGGGGTGGGGAGGTAGCTGCCTGCCTAAGGATGTACGCGGACTCATATATATGGCAGAAACCTACCGGGTTCATTTTCCACTGGTGCGTGCCGTACAGCGGATAAACCAGCGTCAACCGCGGTTAGTAGTAGAGAAACTTCGTTATCTGGTGGGCTCGCTTCAAGATAAAACCATCGGCATTCTCGGACTTTCCTTCAAGCCGGGCTCTGATGATATGCGGGAGGCGCGTTCTATAGAAGTGGTAAGACTTCTTGAAGATAATGGCTGCAGGGTTAAAGCCTATGACCCGGTGGCTATGGAGGAGGCGGCTAAGATTATGCCCGGGGTGACCTATTGCGAGGATGCCTATAAGGTTGCCAGCGGCAGCGATGCCTTAATTCTAGTTACGGAATGGGACGAGTTTAAAGAACTGAATTTCAGGGAAATAGCTTCTTTGATGAATCGACCGGTCATGGTGGATAGTCGCAATCTATATAACCCGGAGGAGATGGTTCAGGCAGGGTTTATATATGACGGCATTGGTCGCCGAGTTGTGGGGCAAAAAATATCTAAGGCGGTGTTGCTGACCTAGATGGTATAAAGGGACAGAAAGCAAATTTGACTACCTGTTCCTGACCTAAAGGCCTGGGATAACATTAAATGAATATAAAACAGATTACGTCACATTATTTAAGAACGCAGATATTAAGTACCAACAGCTCTCAGAGAAATGAGAGAGAATACTTGCATGCAGAGAAATTCATAGATAAGCCAAAAGTCAATAGCTTTTTCACTTATCGAGTGTGGAAAAGGATAATCGACCGTTTACTGGCAGCCGTTCTTATTGTAGTTCTCTCACCTCTTCTGGCTATCATCGCCTTAATTATTAGGCTCGATTCTTCGGGGAGTGTCATCTTCCGGCGGGAACAGGTCGGAGAAAATGGTAAGAAATTCATGATGTATAAGTTCCGGACAATGCGAAGCAATAGTAACGACTATAAATATAAGGCGTATTTAATCAGTTATATTCTTGAAGATGCGCCGTACAAGATAGGCCAAAATGGGCAAGGAGTCTATAAGGTAGTTGACGACTCCAGGGTCACCAAATTTGGGGCAATATTGCGTAAGACAAACCTGGATGAGCTTCCACAGATTTTTAACATATTGAAAGGCGAGATGTCATTTATTGGTCCCAGGCCCGATATCCCGTTTGCGGTCAGTATGTACAATGATTGGCACCTGCAAAGACTTAAGGTTAAACCAGGAATCACCGGTCTGTGGCAAGTGGCCCAGCGGAAGGAGCTCTCTTTTAAAGATATGGTAAGCCTGGATATTAATTATATCAATAAACAGTCATTGCTTTTAGATATTAAAATTTCTCTGTTAACAATAAGTGTCATCCTTAAGATGGATGGTAGCTGACGCACGGTCAAGGAGGTATAGAATGGTTAAGATTGGAGTTGTCGGTTGTGGTTATTGGGGCCCGAAGCATATCAGGGTCTGTCACGAGCTAGCGGAGGCAGAGCTGAGCATGGTCTGTGACCTTGATGAAAAGAGACTTCAGCAGGTTCAGTCTCAATATCCGTATGTAGCTATTACCAAGGATTACAAAGAATTCCTCAAGAGTGATATAGACGCTGCAATAATAGCTACTCCGGTCAACACGCATCATCGAATGGCCATGGAGGCACTACGCTACAATAAGCATGTCCTGATAGAGAAACCAATGACTTCCAGCATTCGGGAGGCCCTGGAACTTATTGAACTGGCTGAAAAGCGGAATCTGGTGCTCATGGCCGGGCATACCTACGAGTATCACCCTGCGGTGGATTTCCTTAGAAAAATCGTAAGTAATGGCGAACTGGGAGATATCTACAGTATCGACGCCGACCGGCTAAACCTCGGCCTGTTCCGTCCTGATGTTAATGTACTCTGGGACCTGGCTCCTCACGATATCAGCATTATGCTGGCGCTGATGAACGAAGAACCGGTGGCGGTAAGCGCCCGGGGCACGTACCATATCGACCTGAACGTTTGTGATATCGCCTATCTGGAAATCCTGTTCGCCCGCGGGGCCATCGGGCATGTACACGTCAGCTGGCTCCACCCGCGCAAGATTCGGCAGATTACCATCGTCGGCAGCCAGAAGATGGCGGTCTATGATGATGTCTCGGAAACAGAAAAAATACATATCTACGATAAAGGGCTGACTATCAACAGTGATGGTAACGGTCATAACGATAACGATGGTCATAACAAGTTCTCCGCCTGGCCGCCCAATTACCGCTATGGTGATGTCATCATACCCTTCATTTCCGGCGCCGAGCCTTTAAAGCTGGAGTGCAGCCATTTTATCAAATGTATCAAAGACGGTACCAAGCCAAGAAGCGATGGCTGGGCTGGCCTCAAGGTAACCAGTATTCTGGAGGCCGCAGATCAGTCCCTGGCGAACGGAGGACAAAGAGTTAAGTTAGACTTGGCTGCTATATCCGTTGCATAGATAACAATTATTGAGGATGATTTATGAGAGATGAAATTCGGTCTTCGATTGGATTCAAAGTCAATCAGGAATTCGTACGGCTCGGCAAGAATGCAGTTATTGAAGAAGCGGTGATGCTGGGTTACTTGCCAAGTCGTGGGGTAGAGAGGATTCTGACTATTGGTCCCGGAGCTCATGTCCGAAGCGGTAGCGTTATTTATGGCGGAAGCCGCATTGGCTGCAACCTGGAGACGGGGCACAATGTAGTTATTAGAGAAGAAAATAATATCGGAGATAATTTCCGTATCTGGAATAACTCCGTCGTCGACTACGGTTGCGCCATAGGCAGTAACGTCAAGATACACAACAAAGTATATGTGGCGCAGTTCACTGTCATCGAAGATGACGTTTTCATAGGACCTGGAGTAACCCTGGCTAATGATATTCATCCCGGCTGCCCCGATGCTCTTAAGTGCATGCGAGGCCCTTGCATTAATAAAGGAGCTCAGATTGGCATTAATTGTTGTATTCTCCCTCGTGTAGTCATCGGGGAATTTAGCGTAATCGGTGCGGGAAGTGTGGTAACCAGAGACATCCCAGCAGGGGTTATAGCCTACGGCAATCCGGCTCAAGTCATTTGTGATATCGGGGATATCAACTGTACCACAGGACTCAGAGAAAAACCATATGATCATTTAATTGAAAGGATATAAAATATAAAATGCGTATTCCATTAGTTGATCTGAAAACACAATATCAGGGTCTTAAAGAGGAAATATTGGCTGAGATAAGCCAGGCTCTTGAGGGAATGCAGCTATTCCTCGGCAAAAATGTACAAACCGTGGAATCTGAATTCGCCGCCTATTGTGGTACGGAATTTGCCATTGGCGTAGGTTCAGGGACAGATGCCTTGCATATCGCCCTTCGTGCCTGCGGCATCGGTACGGGGGATGAGGTTATCACCGTCTCTAACACCTTTATCGCCACGGCCGAGGCCATTATCCTGGCGGGTGCACGACCCGTATTCGTTGACATCGACCCTGTCACCCAGAACATGGACCCTGCCCTGGTGGAGAAGGCCATTAACCCCCGCACCAGGGCCATTATCCCGGTGCATCTTTTCGGTCATACCGTGGATATGGAGCCTATCACGGCACTGGCACGGGACCACAAGCTCAAGGTCATTGAAGACGCCTGCCAGGCGCATGGCGCAGAGTACGAGGGCCGACGGGCCGGCTCGCTGGGAGATGTCGGCTGCTTCAGCTTTTATTTCACCAAGAACTTGGGAGCCTACGGCGAGAGCGGCATTATCACCACCTCTGATCCGGAGATTGCCAAGCGGTGCCGTATGATACGGGATCATGGACAAAACACCAAGTACTATCACAGCATGATAGGATTCAATGGCCGCCTCGATGAAATCCAGGCCGCCGTGTTGAAAGTAAAACTCCCACATCTTGATAAGTGGATTGAAGAGCGCCGACGTCTGGCCCAGCTCTATGACGCAAGTCTACCGCCCTCAATAATCAAGCCTCAGGAAATGCCGTGGGCGAAGCACGTTTACTATGTGTACGTTATCAGAACAGCCAAGCGTGACCAGCTCAAGGACTGGCTGGAAAGCAAGGGAATTAGCACCGGGATACATTACCCTGTACCCATTCACCAGCAGGAGGCATGGCGCGCCTATGGCGGAGAGGATATTTCCTTACCGGTTACTGAGCAAATCACTGGAGAGATACTTTCTTTGCCCATGTACCCCGAGTTGAAGGTTGAGGAAATTAATTATATTTGTGACTATATTCGAGAGTTCGTGGAGTCTGGTTCAGAAGTAGCTGTTGGTCGTTAAATCATTCGATTCATCATTAGCTCTTGCGATCTGATAAGCGTGTAAAGGTAGATGAAGAGGGAACTGAAATGGAAGAAAAAAGAGGGGACAGCAAAGAACCCAAAATGGAAGTAAACGGTGATATTAAAAAATATAAAATAAAAGCAGCCGGTGATGGTATAGAACCTTCATTGGTAATTCATAACGACAAGCCTAAACCAAGATTGGCTATGGTTCCGCTTTTCAACTGGCGTAGCATTCTTGTAGTAGGTACCGGATTAATTGTAGGAATATTGATAGCTCTTGGCTATTGGTTGATGAGCCCGTCTCTTAGCTCTTCCGGAACAACGTCTTCGACTGGAGGTGGTGGGGGAGGATCGGGTCTTTTGGGATTATTAGGGATAGCGCCCGAAGGGCCTTACGAAAGCAAAATAAGGATTCAAGTTGTAAGCCCGGGTTCAGAATATATTCCTCTGAAAAATCTGCAACAAATGAGCGAATATTACAACGCCAAAGCACTTAGTTTGCCATTTTTTAAGTTCCTCAATCAGAAATTGACTCAGCAGATGCCTGAATTTACCTATGATGTCGATAAGTTAGGCCAGATGATTTCCACTGAATACGACATTAATAGTGAGCTTCCCATTATTAAGGTGACCGTAGTTGCCGCAACAGAACAAGAAGCTGTTGGTCTCGCGGGGTTAATTCCTCAGGATTTCCGTGATTATCTGGCATCAGAAGAAAAAGATAAGCGACAGAAAGAATATGATAACACATTGGTAGAAATTGAAAACGTAAGAACAGCCCTTTATCAAGATCAACAAGAGTTAAATGCCTTTAAACCGGAGGAAGCTTTAAATACTAATCCGAGTTATATATCGATTAAGGCTAAGGTAGATGCGTTACAGCAATTAGTTGACACTCAAGCAAGTCAATTAGTTAACCAGGATATTGGAAATACTGATATTCATACCGAGTATGACGATACACTGCAGGAAATGAAACTTGTTAGCGCTCAAATTGATGAAGCAAAAAATGAGTTGCAAGCTCTTTGGCAGCAAGAAACTAAGAGTATTGCTACAGATAATACTTCCAGTATGATTCTAGACTCAAAGATTAGGGCGTTGCAAGCCGAACTTGATAAGACGATGACTGGTTACACACAGGTTGGAGGAACTACACAGACGAGCGTGATCGGTCTGGCCGAGATGATTGCCAATGGTGACACCTCAAGTACAGAATATACAAATGCGTTAAAAAAGATAGAGACGACCAGTAAAGCTCTGGATGACGCTAAAAAGGAACTGAATAACCTCCAGAATCAATCAACCCAGGACCAAAAACCGGCGAGTCCAGATTATCAAATTGCACAAATAAAGGTTGATACACTTAATGCACAAAACTCAGTTTTACAGGAAAAGATGCGTCAATTATATCAACAAATCCTTGCCGAAGAGCAAGGAGGTGAACAGCTGGATTTGCAATCTGTTTTTAATAAAACCTCGGCAGCCCTTGCTGAAGCTAAAAAGAAACTCAGCGATCTGGAAAGCCAGCTGGGATATGACCGTCTGGCCACAGACCTGGATTATAAGATAGCCCAGGACAAGGTCAATAATTTGAATACCAGACTCGAAGATTTAACGCAGCAGTTAGGCTCGTTGGTAGGAGGTAATGTCAATCCAACGGAAACCGATTATCTTGTTGCAGGGAATCCCACAATTCCTTCACCTGTTCTTCCGGCGCGGGGTAGGGCTAGGAATGCTCTAATAATGGGGGCTATCATTGGAATAGTTGCTGCCTGGGGGATGTTGAACTATAAATGGATTACTAAAAGCTTGTTTTCATCCGGCACCGCTAAACCCGATGGAGATGGCGAAGAGGAATGAAAGGGACGGTTTTAGTTACGGGTGCTGCGGGGTTTATCGGTTCCCATCTATCGGAAAGGTTAGTACATCTCGATTATCAAGTTATCGGTCTGGATAACCTCGATGATTTCTATTCTCCAGCTATTAAGTGGAACAATATCAGCACGCTGTCTGTTGCCAGCAACTTTAAGCTCGAGCAGGGTGATATCAGGGATACAGCTTTACTTACCCGTATTTTTAAGACAAATAGTATTGATATAGTAGTTCATCTGGCGGCCCGTGCCGGAGTTCGACCATCAATTGAGAAACCTCTCCTTTACCTTGATGTAAATATCGGAGGAACCATAAACCTGCTGGAGGCAAGCCGGATTTACGGTGTGAAAAAATTTATTTTCGCTTCTTCATCTTCAGTTTATGGTGTTAATAATGAAATACCATTTAAAGAAGACAGCAAAATAGATACTCCAACTTCGCCTTATGCTTCGTCCAAGGCAGCAGCAGAGCTGTTTTGCCGTACCTATACTCACCTATATAATATACCCGTTATAGTACTTAGGTTTTTTACGGTCTATGGACCCCGTCAGAGGCCAGAAATGGCTATTCACCAGTTTGTCAAAAAGATTGATTCAGGAGAGGAAATTTCTGTCTTCGGTGATGGCACATCAAAAAGGGACTACACGTATGTAGACGATATCGTTAGGGGTATTGTGCAATCACTTCATTATTCTAAGACGCATAAATTTGAGATTTTTAACCTTGGTGATTCCTATCCGGTAAGCCTCGAATACTTGATTAGTCTTATTGAAAAAACCCTAGGGAAAAAAGCTAAGATTAGAAGCCTGCCGGTACAGGCAGGGGATGTACCTATTACCGTAGCTGAAATTTCAAAAGCTAAAAAGAATATCGGCTACCAGCCGGAAGTGACAATAGAGGAAGGAATACCGTTATTTGTCAAATGGTATCAGAAAAATAAGGGAGTCGCAGTATGAAGGTTTTAGCAGTTACCAACATGTATCCAACTGCCTGGAGACCAGACTTCGGGCCTTTTATTAAAGCCCAGATAGATTCCGAAAGGAAAGAAGGTATCGATATCGATGTGCTTTTTATCAATGGTGAAAAAAGCAAGTATAATTATTTATGGGGCTTTTTTCGATTCGGGGCCCGACTTCTGACCAGACGTTACGACTTGATACATGCCCATTATGTGTTCTCTGGAATCATTGCCAGAGCGCAATTATTTTATCCCATAGTGTTGACACATACCGGGGCTCAAGTATTTCAGGGCTGGCAGGCTTTGCCCAGTCGCTTGATCTCTCGAATTGTCGATAGGGTAATCGTCCGTACTCAGGAGATGAAGGATAAGATGCGCTTTGACAAGGCTGAGATCGTACCTGCCGGTGTTGACTTCGACCTGTTCAAACCCATGTCACAAGAGGAATGCAGAAGGCAATTGGGTCTTCCCCTGGATAAAAAGCTGGTACTGTGGGCAGGTGAGTATTACATACCGAGAAAAAGGTATGACATTGTGGAGAAGGCGGTAGCTATTTTACAGCGAAAAATGCCCGAGGCAGAGCTGGTATTAGCCACCGGCCACCCTCTTAACGTGGTACCGTTATATATGAATGCCTGCGATGTTTTACTTCTGGTATCCAACGCGGAAGGTTCACCGAATGTTATCAAGGAGGCTATGGCCTGCAATTTGCCAATCGTATCTGTACCGGTAGGAGATGTACCAGAGGTAATCGGCAATACGGAAGGCTGTTATCTATGTTCGCAGGATCCCGAAAATGTCGCCGACAAACTTCAGTTAGCTCTCCTCCGGGGGAAAAGGACCAGCGGCCGAGAGAATATAACACACCTTGAAATAGGAGCCGTTAGCCGGAGGATTATTACGCTGTATGAAGGGCTACTCCAGGAGAAACAGGGACACGGGCTATCCAGGCTGTGGTCATGGAGCACTAATGGCAGGAAGGTATCGAAGAGATAATGAGAAGGGTATGCCTGGTCAGGCAAAAGAACTATCCGATGCAAAGAAACCTGCGCAGAAGTGCGGAGACTCTCGTTAAAGAAGGGTATGAGGTAGATGTTATTTGCGTTGGCCGAAAGGGACAGAGCCGGCGTGAGACGATAAACAGTGTAAATGTGCACCGTATCTATTATTTGTATCATCGGGGCAATGTTTTCTGGTATATCTTCGATTATTTCAGCTTTTTTCTGCTGGCGTCTCTCACGCTAGCCTGGCTATCTCTTAAGAGAAGGTATGACGTAATCGAAGTCCACACCATGCCGGATTTTCTTGTCTTCGTCACAGTTTTTCCTAAACTGCTGGGGAGCAAGGTTATTCTTTATATGTTCGAGAATGCGACGTTATTATTTATTTCCGGCTTTGGGGTAAGCCGTAAACATATTATCGCCCGTATGATAAGCTTTCTGGCCAAGATTAGCGCTCACTATGCGGATAAAGTCATTGTGTCTGATGGTCCTCTGCACAAAAAAGAGGTCGAGAGCTACGGCATACCAGGTGAAAAAATTACTCTCGTGCTCAATGTCCCGGATGAATCTGTCTTTAAACTCGAATCCGGGGGTTTCGTTGAAAATGGCTCCCATTTTAACCTTGTCGTCGTCAGTTCGATATTAAAGAGGTACGGAATACAGACTCTGATAAAGGCTATACCGTTACTTATCGAAGGTGTACCAGAGATGAAGGTACATGTGGTCGGTAATGGAGTATATCGCCCATACCTGGAACAACTAGCCCATAACATGGGGGTAGACAAATATCTGGAATTCACGGGCTATATACCCTATGAAGATGTGCCTCGTTATATTGCGAAGGCCGATATCTGCGTGGCCCCGGCGATTGATGATGTCGGCGCTCCGAATAAAATATTTGAATACTCCGCTTTGAGCAAGCCTACTGTGGCCAGCGCTTTGCCCGGCATCAGAAGCGTGTTTGACGATAGTTGTGTGCTATATTATCGTCCGGGGAGCGAGGACGAACTGGCAGCCCAGATTCTGGAACTGTATCACAACGCTGAAAAGAGAGATTCTCTGGCCGTCTCTGCTCACGAAGTTTACCGCAAATTCCGCTGGCCGGTGATGAAACAAGCGTACCTGGGAGTATATAAACAATTACTGGGCTAAAATGGAAGTTTCGGTTCAAAGACAAAGTATCTTACAACAGCCAATGGGTATTGCCCTGGTTGCCCTGGGGGCGGCCATAGTCTGGGTAGCGTTCCCCGGTGACCCGGGGGGGACGCTGGCATTACTGGTGATAGCTGTATTATTCATCATCGGTCTCAAGGAGCCGGTCTGGGCGATGGCTTCTTTACTTATCTCCCAAATATCAATCCCCAGCTATATGGTTGGCCCGCTTAGCCTGCGTCTTTTATTGCTGATTTTGACTGGAATTGTCCTCTGGCGGACGCATACTCAGGAAAAAATCCAGCTCGGGAAGAAAGCCAGGCGGGTGATTATTCCGTTAATCGTTCTTATCGTGATAAGCATTATCTCGAATTTCTTCAACTCAAGCTTAGATTTTGTATTTAAAGATTTCCGGAATTGGTCTGCAGGATTGCTTATCGTTATCTTCCTGCCGGCGGTTATCAAAAACGTCAGAGACCTGAAGCTGCTTGGCGGCGTTGCTATTATCGGGATGACCATCTCGGCGATAGTCGCCCTGGAGCAAAGCTTCGTTGGATTAGGCAGAGTGCAGGGCATCTCGGAAAGTAAGCTTCAGCTTGCCTATATCCTCTGCGTGGGGTTCCTGGCTGTCCTGGGGATATTGATTGTCGAGGGGAAAAAGGGGGGAAACCGGAGACTGCTGATACCGGCAGTACTGATGCTGCCGGCTTTATACCTCACTTATACACGTTCGGCCCTCGTTGCCCTGTTGTTCGGGCTGGTGGCGCTGTTTCTCTTCATGAAGACACGCATCAAGAGCGAGATGATACTGCTGGTTATCCTGGGTGTCACCCTCTATTTATCCGTAAGCGGCACTACGGAAAGCTTCTCTTTCAGCGCCAGGAGCCAGTCACAGCAGGAGGATAGCAGTGTTACACGGAAGATGCTCTGGCAGACGGGGCTCGCCATCGCGAGGGATAATCCCGTTGTGGGTATCGGGGGTGACCGGTACGAAATAGTCTCTCTGCAATATATGGATGCCATCGACATACCCCTCCTCCAGCAGGATGAAGACAGATATCGGTTTTATAAGAATATGGGCCTGGGGACTACGTCGATCCACAATGATTTTCTGAAGATGTGGGTCTCCTACGGTATTATAGCCTTGATAGTCCTTCTGTGGATTATTCTGGCCATCTTGCGGAACTGCATCGATTCGTTCCGGATATCGAAACAGAAATTCATCAGGGGGCTATCCGTCGGGTTAGCGGCCGGACTGATAACCTATACCGTTAATGCTTTTTATCATAACCTGTTGGCGGAGTTCCCTCTTTTGTGGCTCATCGCTGGCTTTTCCGTGGCGATATTCAAACTGGCTGCGAAAAGCCAAGCTCAGGTCGGGGGTGTTCCGTCTCAGGCGAAACCGGGCCGGGAGAAGACAGACTGAAAAACACGTGTGGTAAAAAATATCGAGGATTGCTATTAAGACGTTATATGAAAAAAGCCAAAATCAAAGTGATGTTCCCGGTAAATTATCTGGGAATCGGAGGGGCTGAGCAACAGCTACTAGAGCTGGTTAAAGGAATTAACAAGGAACATTTTGAACCGCTAGTAGTTACTCTTTATCCAGGGGGTCCTTTAGATAACGAGATAAGAACAATCCAGGGAGCCAGCCTAATTTCCGTTAATAGAAAGGGTAAATACGATTTCTGGACGGTATTCAAATTACTTAAGCTTCTCCGGCAAAAAGAAGTGGACGTCATCCAGCCATTCCTCATTCCGGCTACTTTCTACGGGCTACTGGCGGCGTTAATAAACCATACCCCGGTAAAGATAATGACGGAACGTGGCGGGTTTCGCCCCAGTACCGGCCTCGGATTCCGGTTATATCAAAAAACCCAGGATAGACTGACTCGCTTTGCTGATTGGGTGGTCTCTAACAGTGAAGCGGGTAAGAGCTATCTGGTGAGCCGGGGTATCAACCCGGCACGCATAAAAGTCATCTACAATGGTATTAATCTCAGCCGTCTTGTTCCAGACCCGGTGAAAGTCGCCCGCCTGCGGGAACAGCTCAAGCTGCCGGCGCATGGAACGGTCGTCGGGATGACGGCTAATTTTCAGCCGGATAAAGACCACGCGACATTCCTCCGGGGGGCCAGGATTATACACGAAGCGATGCCCCAGGCCCGGTTTGCCATTCTGGGTGACGGACCTTTGCGGCCGGACATCGAAAATCTGGCCAAAGAGCTGGAAATGGAATCTCTGGTGACATTCTTCGGGCATCAGCGGGACGTCGCCTCTTATATATCCTGTTTCGATGTAGCCTGTCTGTGCTCGGTACATTCGGAGGGATGCTCGAACGTAATATTAGAATCCATGGCCATGGGAAAACCGGTGGTGGCCTCGGATGTGGCCGGGAACAGGGAACTGGTGGAACATGGCAACAACGGCCTTTTGGTCCGTACCCGTGACCCCGGGGCTTTCGCCGATGCCGTGCTTACCTGCCTCAGGCAGCCGGACCGGGCGCGAGAGACGGGAGAACGCGCCAGGAAAATGGCCGTCACGCGGTTTAGCCTCGACCGTATGGCGCGTAATTACGAAGCGCTGTACGAACAAACCTTACTACTAAAAGAAAGAAGAAGATCAAGGATACCCTAACCAGAATACAAAAGTTCTACCGTTTTGATAACCTCAATATAAATATCTTGGAGATATAATGGGTATAGCTAGAACCATAGCCAGAAATACTACATTTGAATTAATAACTAATCTGTCTGAATTAGGGATAAGCTTTGTTGTAGGAATAGTACTAACACGGGGCTTAGGTACCGAGCAGTATGGCCTTTATTCTTACACGATGTGGCTTCTCAGTCTCGCTGCACTTGGCACAAATCTTGGTTTCGGAGAAATGAGCCGGAGATTCATTCCCGAAGCAACCGGACGTCAGGACGTCCGTGAGTCAGCCGGTTTTGTGCAACTCTCATTTACATACAGGTTCATAGCTATCGCAGTTGTATGTTTAGCTATTTTATTTTCCTCCGGCTACTGGGCACGGGCAAGCGGCGATGAAGGCAACCGGCTGTTATTTATTGTTGCCGCTTTTTACATAGTGCCATTTACTATACAACAAGCACTCATCGGGGTATTTAAGGGTTTCCAAAGATTTAACTATTCTCTTTATATAAGTATGATTTTTAGTGTCCTGCGTCTAATATTAATCATAATACTTATGGCTCTAAATTATGGCGTTATGATGATTCTTTTTGTAAATATCATAACGCTGATCCCGAGTATATTAATCGGGGTCTTACTATTACGAAAGTTAATACCACTAAAAATCCTGCTTTCGCCATCGCTCCTCTCCGGCGACAGAAGGAAAGAGGCGTTGAGATACTCCTGGATAGTGGCAGGTACATTGAGCCTGGGTTATTTAATCGGCAACAGCACAGAGATCTTCTTCCTGGGATTATACCGTACGGTTGAAGATGTGGGTTTTTTCAAATTAGCCTATACAATTGGACCAATGACTTCGCTCTTTCCAGCAGCCTTCGGTTACGTGCTTCTTCCGGCAATCGCCGAGCAGTTCGGTAAGGGAGATATAGAGAAAATGAAAAAGATATATCTTACCTCTGCTCGATACTTGATGATGGTGGCAATACCTATCGCCGTAGGTGGGATCGTCCTGGCTGACTCGCTCATTACCGTCCTTTACGGAGGGGACTACAGTCCTGCGATAATCCTTTTCCAGATTATCTGTTTGCCCATTGCTATCTCCGGCTTAACTAGTGCCGGTAGTGGCGTCATCCGCGGCATAAACCGTCCTGGCTTTATCTTAAAAACGAGTGTAATTGTTGCTATCGTCAATGTTGGCTTGAGCCTGTGGCTTATCCCAAAATATGGCATATTGGGAGCGGCTATTGCCAGTTCAATATCACTGGTTATTGGCCTCCCATTTTACACCATTTTCGTTTCAAAAAATGTTGGGGTCACCTGGCCTATGCGGGATACTATAAAGATAGCCACAGCCTCTTTAATCATGGGCGTGGCAGTTTATGCTCTTCATAGCCAACTGGGTGCTGTTCTTAGTCTGGCTCTTTGTATACCGCTTGGCGTAGTCATATATATTGCAGCTATATTTGCCTTAAGGGTAATACAAGAGCAAGACCTGACAAATTTCAGGGGGTTCCAGAATTCTCTGCCCTTGGTCCTAAGAAAACCTTATATTTCCCTCGTAGGATTGATGGAGAGGATTGCGTTAAGAACAAAGCGCTATTGACCAGTAGCTTGTGGCTTTGCTTGACACAGTGACACCAATATCGGGGTAAAATGGTGAGCAGAAGAATATCAAAAGAAAATTAGTCATAATAAGAAAGGAATCAATCGCCGTTTTAGTAGTCCCATCTAAGTTGAATGGTTTATATAATCTTGGGAAGGGGAAAGGAGGGTAGAATTAAATGCCTAAGGTAAGTGTCATCATTCCAACCTATAACCGGGCTCACTTCATTGCTGAGGCTATTCAGAGTGTGCTTGACCAGACATTCACCGACTTTGAGATTATCGTGGTTGACGATGGCTCCACTGATAATACCAAGAATGTAGTGGACGGCTTCAAAGACCCTCGTATTAAATATATATACCAGGAGAACCGGGGCGTGGCTAACGCTCGTAATACCAGCATTAAGGCTTCCAGCGGCGAGCATATTGCCTTCCTGGACTCCGACGATATGTGGCTCCCTGAGAATCTGGAGCTCAAAGTAAAGCTGCTCGATGCCTGCCCGGATGCCGCACTCGTTAGCTCAGATTACTACATTTTCGATAGCGATACCGGTGCTACCCTCCGCAGGTTCTGGGATAATAGGCCATACCGGTACCTGCTTGAACTTGCGGAAGGGACTCGGCAACCTGTTGCTTTCGCTACTTTGCTGACTCCCACAGTAGCATTAGTGCGCCGTCACGTTTTTGACGAGGTAGGTTATTTCGACGAGTCTCTCCAAGGCAGTGACGATTGGGACATGTGGCTCCGCATCCTTCCGCATTTTCCCATAAAGATGATCAACCTGCCTCTGGCCAGGTACAGGCAACATAATGCCCAGCTCACAACCACGAACCCTACCAGAAGGTATCTGGCAGAAGTAGCCATGTTGAATAAAGCAATCCGCGACTACTCCCTTTCCAAGGAGGATATGAAGTTTATTAGGAAAAAGTTGGCTGGTACACATTCGGGCTATGGGTGGTATATGATAGCGAGAGGGGGAATAACCCTGGGCAGAGAGAAGCTGCTTGCTTCTATCAAAGTTAACCCGTGGCGTATCAGGCCATATGTCTATTTCGCTTTGTCAATTCTGGGAAGCAGGGGAGTCTTAATCGTCAAATCGTGGAAGAAACGACTGAAAGGTATCTTTGTGCCTATCAGTAGTTACTAGCGAAATCTTTCAAAAGGAGGGTAGTTATCATGAGGATTTTGGTCACGGGAATTGCAGGGTTTTTTGGCCACCACCTCTTGGAGCATATTCTAAAGAATACTGATTTTGAGGTGGTTGGACTTGAGGGGATCAATTATGCAGGCAATCTAAACAGGGTAACGGATATTTCAGTGTTCAAAGAACAAGAGCATCGAGTTAAGATGGTCTGGCACGATTTGCGTTCTCCGATCAATGAGACTATTGTTCACCAAATTGGTAAAATTGATTATATTGTGCATGCGGCGGCGGAGACTCATGTTGAGAGAAGTCTGGTGGATTCCCGCCCTTTCGTCTTGACCAATGTGTTGGGTACTTGTCACCTTCTTGAATACGTAAAAAATTACGCGCCAGGGATTGTTAAATACATCCAATTTTCAACCGATGAGGTTTTTGGCCCGGCGCCTTTCGGTGTTGACTATAAAGAATGGGAAAGACACAAACCATCCAATCCATATGCTGCTGCTAAGGCTGGAGCAGATGATTTAGCGTATAGCTTTGCTCACTCCTTTAAGTTACCCATCATTATCTCTCACACGATGAATATGTTTGGAGAGAGGCAGAATGTCGAGAAATTTGTTCCTATGACTATACGCCGAGTTTTACTTGGAGAGACTGTCACGATTCATGGATCTCAGGGCAATGTAAGTACCAGAAAGTGGATACATTGCAGGACCGCAGCAGATGCGGTTCTATTTCTTCTGGATAAAGGCGAACCAGGGGATAAATATAACGTAGTTGGGCAGGAGATGGATGTATTGAGTCTAGCTCAATTCATTGCGGATGTTATCGGCAAACCACTGAAATACGAGTTTCTGGACTTCCACGGTACCCGCCCCGGACATGATCTACGTTATAGTCTGGATGGCAGTAAACTCTCTGGTATGGGATGGAAACCTTCTATAGCCTTTTTGGATTCTTTACGCAAAGTAGTAGTGTGGACATTGGAGAACAGACATTGGATAAGTCTATGAAGAATGCGAAACTTGCTAAAAATAAGAGAAAGAAAGATAAACACAATTAAATGCCTAAAGTAAGCGTAATTATCCCAACCTATAATCGGGCTCACTTCATTGCTGAGGCTATTCAGAGTGTGCTTGAGCAGACATTCACCGACTTTGAGATTATCGTGGTTGACGACGGCTCCACTGATAATACGAAGGATGTGGTGGACAGCTTCAAGGATTCTCGTATCAAGTATATATACCAGGCGAATCAGTGGGTGGCTGCCGCCCGCAATAACGGCATTAACGCTTCCAGCGGCGAGTATATTACCTTCCTGGACTCCGACGACGTCCTCATGGAAAACGCTTTTATGCAGGGGGCACAGGTACTGGACAAGCATCCCGGGGTTGCTTTCAGCTACAGTCAAAATTATACGATGGATGAAAGAGGGCAAGTGCTAGGTTTGCAGAAAAAAGGGCAAAAGCATTCTTGGGTGCGGGAAGGAAGAGAGCAAATCAGGGAGTTTCTTATTGATGGCCACCATATCGGTGTATGTGCAACTATGGTACGCCGAAGCTGCCTTTTTGAGGTGGGCCTGTGGGACACTACTTTTCACCATGGCTCCGTGGATTTCGACTTGTTGGTACGCTTGGCCAAAAGATATGCTGTGGCCTACATAGCCGAGCCCGCGGGCAAAGTACGCGTCCATTCCAACTCAATAACCACTACCCGTGATTTGGGTGAGTTTGAGAAAACCAACAGCCGCATTTTTGAAAGCGTCTTTAATGACCCTGAGGTGGGCCATTTTTTCTCCTACCTGCGGTCTAAGGCCTACTTTCGCCTGTATTTGCGCCTTGCTTCCGCTGCCTGCGCAAAAAGGGAGATGAAAACCGCCAGGAGGTATCTTTCTAGAGCACTGAAGATGTACCCGAAGGGATTCCTCAAAGGCCTGTGGCTACCCTGGATACTGGTATTTGGAAAGACCTGGATTCCAATACCGATACTACAGTCGATTCGCGGGGTCAAACGCAATTTGCATGTGGGGCTTTAGTGGTCATTATACGTGACAAATAAGAGGTACTCGTGGAGCTTTTCCAGGCCTTTATTCTAGGCATCGTACAGGGTGCCACCGAGTTTCTGCCCGTCAGCAGCTCCGGGCATCTGGTCCTGGTGCCGGCTACCCTGGGGTGGAATGCTCCATCCCTTGTCTTTGACACTACGGTTCACCTGGCGACACTGTTAGCCGTGGTGGCGGTCTTTTGGCGCGATCTGCTCGGCCTCATCGTTGGCTGGTGGCAGGGGTTGCGACGGGGTCAGCCTTTCCAGACGATTGAATCACGCCTGGCCTGGTGGGTCATCCTGGGGACAGTGCCGGGTATTCTCGCAGGGATTTTACTAAAAGAAACCTTCGAGTCCCTCTTTGCCAGCCCTCAGGCGGTGGGCGCGTTTCTCCTGCTAACGGCATTGCTGCTTGTGCTGGCTGAAGTCTTTGGACGGCGGCGCCGTGAACTCACGACGATGACCTGGCTGGATAGTCTCTTTATCGGTATCGGGCAGGCGGTGGCTATTGCGCCAGGGCTTTCCCGAAGCGGCACTACCATGGCAGTGGGGATGTTCCGAGGCTTGACCCGGGATGCGGCAGCTCGTTTCTCTTTCATCCTTTCGGTACCCATCATTGCCGGAGCCGGGCTCATGCAACTAGTCACGCAGGCGAGTAACGGTAATATATCAGCTCAAGCACCAGAACTTATTATTGGCTTCTTAGTAGCGGCTATCTGTGGCTATGCGGCAATTCGTTTATTTTTAGCTTACCTACGTAAGCGGTCGTTGTATCCGTTCGCTGCTTATTGCGTGGTGGTGGGCGTGCTGAGTCTAATGTTACTATAGATAAAAAGGTTCAATCCTGCGAAGAATTACGCGTTTCATCACGTCTATCATCTGCGCGTCTTTCGCCCAACCTCTGGATTTGAGCAGTAAGTATTAAAATGGCGAATATGGCGATAAGAGCCGAGCCGATAATCTCTGACCATAAAATAAAGTTATTGTTCTCAACGAAGTTAACCGATCCGTTGGCGGCGATGAAAGCCATGTGAACTACCCAGGAGATAGCCAAAGCTACCAGTAATGCTTGACTTATCAGGACAAGCATAGTGGTTTTCAGCCGCCGCTGCATAGGCAATTTGTTTTCTACCATCACTCACTCTTTACTATAATTTTCCCGATGTCCAATATGAACAAGTTCCTCGTATGATGATTTAGATAGTTGCCAGAAACACATTTTTATTGTTGATAAAGCTATTATTCTCTTCTATTTTAGGCACTATGCATTAGAAGTCGGTTGAGAATAAGTAGGAATTTGGTATAAATCCTTTGGAAATGAAAGCAATCGCATAACGCAAACTGATTTGGGGCGATGTTGGGTTTAGCCATGGTAAGTCTTTTGGAGGTTTATGAAAAAGCGTTCCGCGAGCTTGGCAACAATAGTTGATTTTGATGATGCGGCGTGGTTGATTATGTGAAATTGGCTTATCGAGGATTCAAATTTTAGGGGATTATTACGTTCGGTAGGGAAAAAACCAGACCAGTTAAAGGCGTATAGTGAAAACGGTTATCCGATAATTACCTTATCTTCAATTCCTGTCGGTTCGTCTTCTTTCGCCCAACCTCTTGATCTGGGTGACAAGTATATAGATGGCATAAATGAGAATAACAATCGTAGCGGCGATTTCGGTATACAAAATTATATCATTATTTTCAATAAAATATATTGAGTGTTCCATCGCGATAATAACCATGTTGAACAACCAGGTTATAGCCAGAGCTATTAGTAACATCTGACTGATCAGGACAAGCGTTGTAGATTTCAACCTCCGGCGCATTGTTAATTTCTGTTCAGTGAGCATGAATCACCTCGCAATAATTTATTAGTTTTTTAACCTCTGAACATATCACGCCGGCGGTACACTACCAGGGCGATAACGATGGCGATAGAGAGGGTCGCGGCGCCGACGGTTGCGCCTAGAATCCACCAACTCACTGTCTTAGTTATCGCTTCGGGTATGACCGTTAACTGCGGTGATGGCGTTTCCTGAACAAGGCTTTCTCCCTCATATAACTCAGCCCGGAAGGTATAGTTCCCGATCAACCATCCCGCGGAAGGTATATAGCTCAGTTCACCGGTTTTACCATCCGATTGCAGTTGGCTCAAGGTGAGCAGGGGGACTGTCTCCAGGAACTCGTCTTCGAAGAATACCTTCAGTGTTAGCCTGGCCCCGGGGAAGGATGCAAAGGGCTGGTTCATCTGATATACTATTCTGGCACTGACAAGTTTATTTGTTTGCTCATCGTAAATGGGAGCGACACTTAAAGTTTCGACTTGCAGCCTGGGTACTTCGATGACTGGCGGTGCAGGTGGTAATTGGACTTCGTATGACCCTGACAAGCTTCCAATAATTACGTTATGTATCCCGACGGTATCCGGGGCGGTGTTGAAGCTAACCGTCTCGCTCCCGCCACCATCAATTGAGACTCCTTTCGTCTGCACGGCCACATCATCTATCTTCAGTACTACCTCATATCTCCCCGATAGGTCACCATTATTTTTTACCAGAACGTTGACAATGACGTTCTCTCCCAAATTGACTTCTGTCGGGGTGATATTAATTTCGCTGACCGTGAACGTCGCGGAAGTTTGTGGCGCTTTCACCACGAATGTCGCCAGCATGTCTCCGACGTTGGCCTGATGTTCTCCAGCAGTATTTGAAGTAATATCGAATGTTTCCGTTTTACTCTCGCCACCGGCCAGAGTAATGCTCATGGTCTCTACTGTAGTATTATCTAATTTAAGTCCTACCTCGTAGGTTCCCGTGAGGTCACCATTATTATTAACTACGAAGCTCACAGTGACCGTCTCTCCAAGGCCAACTTCTCTCGGAGCTAAAGACAAGCCGGAAATTTCAAAACTGGCGGTCCGAATATGTGCCAAAAGAGCGTAAATGGACAAGTGTTGAATCTGTACTGACACGGTATTGGCTGCCGCGTCAACTGTGCCCCCTAGATCGACCCATTCCCTGGCAACCGGGTCCCACAGGGCTATATAGAGACTACTTTCTGAAATCCCTTTAGGTATCTCTTTATCACTGTACTCATAGACAAGGATTGCGTAAGGGTCAAAGGTAGTACCACCCGGCTGAATGTCATAACTCAGGCTGATACCTCTGGCATCCCACCCGGCACTGATTTGCTCTGCCGATTGTATTATGCGTATGGTGTTGACTCTCTGACCGTTCTTGTTTTTCACGATGGTGTTCCTGGGTATAATGATTTTTACTTTCTGGTCAGCAGCCGTGGCGAGAACCTCGGAAACAATCTTACCTTCCATCGTCATGGAGTCAAGGAGACTGGTTGCTCCACCACCTCCGCCACCACCCCCTCCACCACTGCCACCACCTCCCCCAGATGGAGGAGGGTTTGGGGAGGTAGCCCCCACAGTAATAGTGATATTTTCAAAGTCAGTCAAAGCGCCGTCGGTTACCTCGAAAGAAACATCAGGATAGCTTCCTGTTTGAGCGGAAGTGGGCGTCCAGGAGAAGACCCGACTGGTACCGTTAAAGCTGGCTCCGGCTGGTAGATTGTCAGCGGAGTAAGTCAGTGAATCTCCATCGGGGTCGGTAGCGGATATTGTAAAACTGAGTAGCTGCCCTTCAGTCACGGACTTATTGCCAATAGAGCTGAGCACCGGCGGACCGTTAATGTTATTAACAGTGATGGTTATATCCTCGGAATCACTTAATTCGCTATCGGTTACAGAGAAAAGGACATCAGGATAGCTACCGACCTGGCCGGAGGTCGGCGTCCAGGTAAATGTCCTCGTGGCCGGGGTAAAGTTTGCCCCGGACGGAAGGCTGGATGAAGAGTAGGTCAATGGGTCACCGTCTAGGTCGGTGGCCGAGACGGTAAAGGTAAGCGGCTGCCCCTCGTCAACCACCTTATTACCGATAGAGTCGAGCACTGGCGGGTTGTTGGTACCCACAACGTTAACGGTAATGGTGATATCCTCGGCGTCGGTCAGTGCACCGCTATCGCTCACCTGGAAGTGAACACCAGGATAGCTGCCGGCCTGGCCGGAGGTCGGCGTCCAGGTAAATGTCCTCGTGGCCGGGGTAAAGCTTGCCCCGGACGGGAGGCTGGATGCAGAGTAGGTCAAGGTGCCGCCGTCGGGGTCGGTGGCGGAGATGGTAAATGTAAGCGATTGTCCCTCGTTGACTGACCTGTTTCCTATAGCACCAAGTACCGGCGGCCGGTTAACATTGGCTACGGTAATGGTAATATTTTCGGCGTCGGTCAGGGAGCCATCGCTCACCTGGAAGTGAACATTGGGATAGCTGCCGACCTGGGTGAATCCCGGCGTCCAGGTAAATGTCCTCGTGGCCGGGGTAAAGGTTGCCCCGGTGGGGAGGCTGGAGGCCGAGTAGGTGAGGGTGCCGCCATCAGGGTCGGTGGCCGAAATTGTAAAGGTAAGCGATTGTCCCTCGTTGACTGACCTGTTTCCTATGGCACCAAGTACCGGTGGCCGGTTAACATTGGTTACAGTAATGGTGATATTCTCGGCGTCGGTCAGGGCACCATCACTTACCTGGAAGTGGACATTGGGATAGCTGCCGGCCTGGGTAAATAGCGGTGTCCACGTAAATGTCCTCGTGGCCGGGGTAAAGCTCGCCCCGGACGGAAGGTTGGAAGCAGAGTAGGTCAATGGGTCACCGTCCGGGTCGGTGGCCGAAATGGTAAAAGTAAGCGGCTGCCCCTCGTTGACTGACCTATTTCCTATGGCACCAAGTACCGGCGGCTGGTTAACATTGGTTACGGTGATGTTTTCAGAGTCAGTCAGTTCACCGTCAGTCACGGTGAACTGGACATTGGTGTAGGTCCCTGTCTGATTAGCGGTCCCGGAAAAGGTCCGGGTTGCCGGGGTGAAAGTGGCCCATGGCGGCAGGTTAGAGGCGGAGTACGTCAACGGGTCATTATTGGGGTCAGTCGCCGAAATAGTGAACTGAAGCAGCTGCCCCACGTTGGCCACCTTATCGCCGATAGGGCTTAGCACCGGCGGCTGATTGCCAACGGTAATGGTAATACTCTCGGAATCGGTTAGTTCGCTATCGGTTACAGAGAAAAGAACATCGGTGTAGGTACCGGTCTGGTTAGCGGTCCCGGAAAAGGTCCGGGTTGCCGGGGTGAAAGTGGCCCATGGCGGCAGGTTCGAGGCGGAGTAGGTCAACGGGTCGTTATTGGGGTCAGTAGCCAAGACGGTGAACTGGAGCAGTTGCCCCGTGCCAATTACTTTATCGCCGATAGAGTTAAGTACCGGAGGCTGAGGCACGTAGGGCCCCGAATCATATTCATATGCTCCCATATCCGGAGCAGAACCGCTGTAAGGCCATGGAGAATTGGCGTCGTTAAAGCCGGGCAGAATGACGCCGGTATTAATGGCGGGGGAGTTAGAATTTAGCGAGAAATTTCCAATTGATGCATTCACAAACCCTATGTACGAATTAGATATACCATGAAGTTCCTGTCCTATAGTCTGAAAAGCCACTAATGTTCGGTATCCCTCTCCATACCACTTAACAAAACGAGTAGCATCAGTAGTGTAAAGAAAGTCATAGTCAAAATCATGGGGATATGTTGCGCTGAGGGGGTCGGAAGTAATCTCTATGACATATCGGGAACAATAAATGATGTTATTTCTGGAGACTATGTTACCTAACTCATCATTTGACTCTGACAATCCATTTTTGCCAGTATCAGCTGACCCACCTACTAGGTAAAAGGTATTATGGTAATAATAAAGTCTTCCGTATGATACCTTGCCTATCTTCGTTCCTGTTGACCAGTTATCCGTGTGCATCCAAACAGTATTTCTGAACACATAGCATGGCCCGACTACAACAGGACAGGTAGCAATCCCGATTGTATCTGCTCCAGGAGAACCTCCAGCCTCAACAGAGTTCCCCCATATCCTCATGTTCTTGTCGCCACCCTCTAGTTGAAAGCCATCATCATCACAACCGTAAAAAGTATTGTTGTATATGTCACAGCTTTCCAAGAATGGAGTGCTTCCCTCACTTGCACTTTCAGGGAATGTGTTAATTCCATCCTTCATAGAATAGTCGTTCGAGAATATGAGGTTATTTCTTATTGTTACTCCATATTTAACTCTGAAAAGCTCAATACCGCTACCGCTTCTTTTGATTCCAGTTGCCATTTCGATGGTGCAATTCTGAATGAGGAAATTATACATGTCTGGGCCTTCCGCAGACCTTGTGAAAGTAATACTACCGTGGTCGGCATCGAATGGCGGCGTGGTAGATGTTTTGCAGTTATAAAGTGAGCAGTTCTCTATGATTATGTCATGAGAATTCTCAATTTCTATCCCTGGTTTTAATGTATCTCTGAAGTTGATTCCATCTATCTGTATGTAAGCTCGACCGGTAGCATAGATGCAATAATTTCTTGTTCCGTTACCAGTCACGGTAACATTCTCATTGTTATAGGGCATGAAGGTTATCCAGTCTGTTGAAGTGCCGGAGGTGGGTAGAGTTATTTGTTCTTCATAAATTCCAGCCCTAATCTGAACCGTACTTCCAGGTGAAGCCATGTTTGCACCCTTCTGGATAGTCCTGTAGGGATTACCTATAGTGCCAGTACCTGTAGTATCATTTCCAGACTTAGCTACAATGATATAATTCGCCCCGATAGCAGGGTTATCATTCCTCGTGGTGGTGGTCGTGGAAACCGAACCGCCGCCATCAACATCGTTGAAAGTAACTTTGATTTCGTAAGCAGTGTTTGTAGTAAGCCAGAAGATGCTCCCACGATATTGCTTATTCGCCCGATCACAATACATCTCGGGAGCAGTTTTCCAGGCGCCGCCTGATGCCCGATATTCCAATACGGCGCTGTTATTCTGGTTATTGTCCCCGGTGAAGGTGGTGGTAACCCCGATGCATTCTATGGTAGGAATAACAGTGATGCTACCTGCCGTGGTCTCATCACCAGAGGCAGCCAATACGGAAAAGGGAAGACCCAACGAGGATACCAGGACAAGAATCAGACTGGCTAAGGCAATACTGTTCAATTTGAATAATCTGGTCATAAATCACTCCAAGCCTGGTATCTTTCCGGGATGTTAGTCCAATAATAGGCCATGGCAGGGTGAACAGTCAATAGGAAATTAGTAATGGAAAAAACGTGACTTTTTGCGTATTTAGAAATAGTAATATTTGAACTGTCGAGGTTCAATAAAAATCAACGGCTTAATCTAACGGTACCCCGGGGAAAGAGCGCTAGCATATATTTTCGCCTTTTTCCACCGGAATATACCGGTCTCTAAAGCATACTCCTCGAGTATTTTATTGACACTGATAATATTTCCGGATTGGCACTCAGTTAGAATGAGGTCAATCGGTCCTCGGGGTTTTTCCTGTGGTTGAAAAATCCAGATTGTCAACGATGTTTCTACCGAATTCTAACCAATTATTACTTGATAATTAACGCAAAGCAGGTAAACTAACCAATATAAATATTATTATTATCCGTTGGAGATGATGACTTGTCGGATATGTCAAAAGTGTTCATCAAGGACCCTAACATAGTTAACAGGAAAATTGCCGGTGAGATGGTTTTGGTACCCATCAGGCATAATGTCGGTGATCTTGCCTGCATCTATAACCTGAATGAGGTCGGCAGCCGTATCTGGGAGCTTATCGACGGAGGGGTCACCGTCGGGCAAATCAGAGAAAAAATAGTGGAGGAATACGAGGTCACTCCTGAGGAGGCTGAGGCCGACATCACCGAGTTCTTAAATCAGCTTGAGCAGGCGGGTGCCGTGTGCTCGGCTACTTCTAGCAAAAATTCCGGGCAAAAAATAGTCGAATCGCAGGAGATTTAAAATGGACTGCGTGCACATACCTTCGATTGATTACGGTGAATTCAGAAAACGGCTCCAAAGCAAAACCATGAACCCCAGGATGCCCGTTAATGGGACGTTTGATATTACCTCCCGCTGTAACCTGAGGTGCGTCCACTGCTATATCCAGGGTATCAGCTTCGGGGATGAGTTGACCTATAACGAGGTTTGTAATATCTTAGACCAGATCGCCGATGAGGGTTGCCTGTGGCTGGTGATTACCGGCGGGGAGCCATTGGTAAGGCCTGATTTCATGGACATCTACAAATATGCCAAGGGTAAGGGGCTGTTTATCACTCTCTTCACCAACGGCACTTTGCTCACCCCAGAGATAGCCGATTTTCTAGCCGATCTCCCACCTTTTGCCATTGAAATTTCCCTCTACGGCATGAGCGCGGATACTTACGAGAGTGTTACCGGCGTGCCGGGTTCTTTCGAGCGTTGCCTACGGGGTATAAAACTCCTGCGTGAGCGGAACCTGTATCTCAGGCTCAAGAGCATGGTCTTTCCTGCTAACTATCACGAGCTAAAGGAGATGAAACGTTACGCCGATAGTATGAGCGTACCCTTCAGGTTTGACTGCATGATAAATCCCAAGCTGGACGGTTCGATGGAGCCTGCCAAATTCAGGCTATCTCCCGATAAAATCGTGGCGCTGGACTTCATTAATGAGGAGTGGGTCAAGGAATGGCACGATTTTATCGACAGGTTCGGTAATATGACCGCAAATGACTACTTATATAACTGCGGTGCGGGACTAAACAACTTCCATATCGACTCAACCGGACATCTCGGGGTATGCGCCGTCTCCCGGGAGCCTCAATACGACCTGCGCCGCGGGACTTTCCACAATGGTTTCTACAACGCCATTCCTAACGTCCGGGCAAAGAAGCGCACGCAACACTCCGAGTGCCAGACATGCGAGTTAATCGGTGTTTGCCCACAGTGTCCTGCCTGGGGACAGCTGGAGCACGGAAACCCGGAAGCCAAGGTTGATTTTCTCTGCCAGGTAACGCACCTCAGGGTCGCGGCTCTACAGAACCATCGGCGCCCCCAGACAGAAACTAAACATAGGTGACCACGCTTGGCTGCTACCTTGAAGGCGGCAGCAGGCGACGGCCAGGTGGTCATGCCTCCTGGCATAACAGGAAATCCAGACAGGGAGGTGATGTGGTATGCGAAAAGCATACAACAAGCCCGGCTTGACCCGGGTAGACCTAGTCCCATCTGAAGCAGTGCTTAACGGCTGCAAGGACAATATATTCCAGTCCGCGGCCCCGGATGGCTCATCAACGGCATGTTGGTGGTCCACGGGGGGCGGCGGTTTCGCCGGCAGCTGTAAGCTAGGCGGAAGCTAGGTTAAGGTTGGCACCCAGGCCGGTGAGGCCAGCCTTTTACAGGACTAGGTGGTGTCTCAAGTGATTACCGGTCATTTCTGAGTTGAGTGCGGGGGGAGCCGGTCACAGGGGTAGTTTCCTGGCCGCTCCCCAGACAGGTTTCCTCTGCATTCTTCTTTCTGCAGAATAGGAGAGAGTTGTTACTCACTAGTAGACCCCTGGCTCAATACAGGCTTAACATCGCCGGGATAATCATTCATTTTATTGCCGATAGTAACCTCAAACTGCTATTTACTGAATCCCATCGTCAGTTTATAGTCAGCAAAGGTGAGCCTGACTTACGGCTTAAGATACACTATGGGCCGCTGCCACCGCTGAAGCTGGAGGAAAAACTCTTTGACTCCGGGGTAATATGGGCACTTTACCGGAGCGATGGTATATACGAAATGACCTTCAAGGCGCCCGTCTTCGGGCCCACTCCATACCAGGTGGCTTTAATCGATTCCAGGTTTGAGTCCGGCGACCTGTATGTCAGAGTTCCTAATTCCAAAAAGCTGGCTAAATCGACCAGGCCCGGTCATGATGCCCTCCCCTGTATTATTCCTATCGCCTACCCGCTGGACGAAGTATTCATGGTGAACCTGCTGGCCCGGGGCCGTGGCGTCGAGATACACTCCTGCGGCGTGAACTACAAGGGGCAGGGAATCATCTTCACGGGAACATCCGGCACGGGTAAAAGCACGCTTGGCCGCTTGTGGAAAGAAGAAAAAGACGCCCTCGTACTTAGCGACGAGCGGATAATCGTCCGCAGGATAGATGGCCGCTTCTGGATGTATGGAACGCCCTGGTGTAGTAGTGCCGGCACCTCATCGCCAGAAGGCGTCCCCCTGGAGAGAATATTCTTCATCAAGCACAGTCCGCAGAACTACACTTTGCCGCTGAAAGTCGGCGATGCCGCTTCAAGACTGTTCGTACGCTGCTTCCCCACATTCTGGGATGAATACTGCCTTAATTATACCCTGGGCTTTATGGGGCAGTTAGCCGAGCAGGTCCCCTGCTATGAGCTGGGGTTTGTCCCCGATAAAAGCGTTCTGGAATTCGTTAACAAAATTTGTTCCGGGGAGCCACTGCCTTGAACGCCAACCGGACGGATTTTCTAGAGTTGAGTCAGGAGCTACTTGACCGTGGCGCCTTACTGCGCTTTCGAGCTCACGGCAGGAGCATGCACCCGTTTATTAAAAATGGAAATATCCTTATCGTCGAACCGTTAAACGGCACTTCAGCAAGTATCGGCGACGTGGTTTTCTATCGTCGTTCGGACGGTTCGCTCACCGCTCATCGCCTTATTAAGGTAAACCATCACAAAGAAAGTACCGTCTTAATTACCAGAGGCGATTCTCACAAGTACTATGATTTACCGGTTCCTTCCGAGCAGGTCATGGGGAGAATTATCCGTATCGAACTTCAGGAGAGACAACTGCAGCTGAACGGATGGCTGGGGCGTCCGTTCGGTTTTCTCATTGCGTTGTTCGCTCGTGGCCATTATTCGAATCAAGCAAGGCTTGTACGCAATCTGGGCAGGCTCTGGTGGCTCATCGGAGGGAGGCGGATAACATGAGTGCTGCCATCAGCCTAACTAATCTGACCAAGCGTTTCCCCCGCTCTTCTGGCTACCGTGACCTTTTGCCCTTCAGGAAGAAACAGTGGATTACGGCGGTAGAGAACGTGAGCCTAGATATTAATGAGGGTGAGTTTTTTGGCTTATTGGGGCCTAACGGCGCGGGCAAGACCACTTTAATTAAGCTGCTTTGCAGTCTGGTATTACCCACCTCAGGTACGGCCCGGGTCTTCGGACACGATATCCTGGAGGAAGAACAGGCCGTTAAAAAGCTGGTGGGCCTGGTGAGTTCTGAGGAAAGGAGCTTTTACTGGCGCCTCACCGGCCGTGAGAATCTCCAATTTTATGCCTCCCTGTACCATATTCCCCATAAGAAGACCAGGGAACGTATTGAGGAATTATTGAGTATCGTTGGTTTGACTGAAAATGGCGACATCCGGTTTCAGAATTACTCCACGGGGATGCGGCAAAAATTGGCTATTGCCCGGGGTCTACTCAGTGAACCGAAGATACTTTTTGTGGATGAACCCACCCGTAGCCTGGACCCGGTCAGCGCCAGGGCAGTCCGATCTTTCCTTAAGGAAAAAGTGGCTGGTGAGAAAAAGACGATAATACTGGCTACCCATAATCTGAATGAGGCCGAACAGCTCTGCGACCGTCTCGTTATCATGAACCATGGCAAAGTAAGTGCCTTGGGGTCCGTTAAAGAGCTGCGTTCCCTTTTCCAGAAAAAAGAGAAGTGCGAACTGCAGGTTAGGAATTTCTCCGAGGCAATCATGCCACAACTATGCCATATCGAAGGGGTCCTTGACTGCCGTATTACCGGGCAGCACGATGGTGTTGCCGGTGTGGAGCTTATGATATCGAAGCGCTCATCAGTACTGCCCCAGGTCTTACAGGTTATGGTCAATAGCGGCGCCGAGGTATGCGATTGCCAGCTGGGGGAGTTGCCGCTGGAGGAAATATTCACTCATGCCCTGAACAGCAGTGAGAGGGAGAGGAACTGATGTCCGTCGCCACCGCCTTCTTAAAACGCGATTTTTCTCTGGCGCTGAGCTACCGCCTTTCCTTTATACTTCAAATATTCGGCATCTTCTTCAGCGTGGCTTCTTTCTATTTTCTCTCCCGGCTTTTCGGCAGCGCCCTGGTGCCCCAGTTGGAACAGTATGGAGGAGACTATTTCTCTTTCGTCCTTATCGGCCTGGCTTTTACCAGCTATTTAGGACTATCCCTCTCTAACTTCTCTGGAAGTATCCGCGAGGGCCAGATGACAGGCACGCTGGAAATTATGCTCCTCAGCCCAACCCGGTTGAGCTCTATTCTACTCTCCTCGTCGTTATGGCCATACCTGCTCACCACAGTAAATGTCGTAGTCTATTTAATTGTAGGAGCACTGGTCTTCGGTTTCAGCGTGAGCCAGGCGAATTTTCTCACCGCTATCGTCATCCTGATTCTATCCATCGCTAGCTTCAGCGGCATCGGCATCCTGTCTGCCGCCGTGGTGCTGGTGGTGAAAAAGGGTGACCCGATAGCCTGGATATTCGGTGGGGTATCCACCCTGCTGGCTGGTGTCTACTACCCCATATCCGTGCTGCCTGATTGGCTGACGCCGCTATCCCATATATTGCCCATGACCTACGCCCTAGATGCTATGAGACTGGCAATGCTCCGAGGGTACTCAATTTATGAGGTGCGATACGATATTCTGGCCTTGCTGGGATTCACGGTAGTCTTAACACCTCTTGCCTTCTTTGCTTTTCGAAAAGCCCTGAAGCAGGCAAAGAAGGAGGGAAGTTTAATACAGTATTAAGAGAACCCGCATTCAATATGAATTGCTGAGCTGGAATCGTGCCCAAATAGCCTAAGCTAATGCATTTTATTAAATATTTAATATGATAGTCGTATGAGCGATCAAAATAATACGCAACTAACAAAAAAACCCAGATTATATTCTTCGGGAAAACGGGCGGCCAGAGAAATTTTGCTGCTCTGCACTACAGCCAACCTATCTCCTGAGAGGAAGGAGCGAATATCCAGCCTCCTTTCCGGAAATGTAGATTGGAAATACTTGCTGGATCTGGCTATTTTTCATGGTATCGCTCCACTGATTTCGCGTAACCTCGCTGTCAATGACCTCAACAGTCGGGTCTTAAAACCTTACTTAGAACGACTCAACGAAATTTATAACAAAACACTGTACCGGAATATGATTCTTTCTGACGAATTGACAAAAATATTGTCCGCCTTCAACCAACGTGGTATACCCGTAATATCTCTGAAAGGTATTGCCTTGGCAGAAATGCTTTACGAAAACCCGGCCCTGAGAACTATGTCAGATATGGATATTCTCGTTCAACCCGATGATCTAAAGCGAGCTAGCTCTCTTCTCATCGAGATGGGCTATGCACAGTTAACGCTACCGAATTACAAGATACACCCATTCCATGGAGCGCCATATTACAAGCAGACAACATTTCCAATATTCATTGAACTCCATTGGGATTTAGAAGATGAAAAGCTGATGTCCACGCCCAGGGAGAAGATATGGAGTCGAGCTCAAACGCTACAGCTACAATGGGGCAAGACAATGGTACTTTCACTAGAGGACACTCTTATGTTCTCAGTTGTCCAGCTTTGCAAGCAGTTCGACCAACTTAAGGTTCTCGGTGACATAGCCGAGCTTATTAAAAAGTATAAAGGGGGTTTAGATTGGCGCTATATTGTAAATTCGGCCCATTCCTGGGGGATTGGAACCGGTGTTTATTATTCCCTAAAGCGGGCACAAGACCTTCTTGAAGCACCGGTACTACTATCGGTAATCAAGGAATTAAAGCCGAAGGCATGGCGGCGCTGCATGGTTGAGTTCCTAGCAAGCCAAGTGATCTTCGTCTCACCAATTAAATCGCACAAGCTGAGAATGGAGACGTTAGTCCTGGTTCGTGGCCTGATGATAAAACATGCCCGTCAGACACTGCTGGTTCTGGAAAAGTATCGCGGGGTGGGTGAGAGAGGTGCGTGGTTGAGGACAGTAATCTGGATAATGCTGGTATATATTACTGCTCTGGGACGCAACATAGCTGGCGTGATATCTGGCAGGAAGTAGCCGCTCAGGGTAATTAATAAATTAATAAATGAAACGACCTGTTATCGCGGTATTTTAGAGTCGCCGGATATATACTGAATACTATGACAGTGTACCTTGAATACCGTAGTTGTACGTTTTCATAGGTATTATTTATAGAATGAGCTTGTTTCCCTAATACTTGATTTATTCATATTGAAATCGTTGGACCGGGCCAGAAAATGGGCAATATCCTCCTGCTTAAATCTGCGGTCACCACGGCGAGTAATACGGTACGCCTTTAAAATACCCTGGTCACTCCAACGCCTAGCTGTATTGACGTGGATGTGTAAAAGACGGGCAACATCCTTTATAGTTAACATTGGAATTATCTCATTATGAAGTAACATAACCTCACTCCTCTATTACTATATTAACCAGTTAAATATTAAGAAAGGCGATGTAAACAGCCAGCAAATTTCCTTCCCGTGGAAATAAACAATTAATAAATCTTTTAAAAAATACTGCCGTCAGGTATCGCAATATATGAAGATTGCTCATGTTCTCTGCGGAAGATAGGACAGACCGTTCTGTCAACCCGGCAGTTTCTCCGTTATCGGGAGCCTGAGTATAAATTCCTACCACTTTCTAACGCTTTGTTAACCGATTACCAACGCGAATATTATAT
>CAYQZZ010000016.1:0-33387 GCA_964422155.1 uncultured Dehalococcoidaceae bacterium
TCCTTATGGGATATGGTCATTTTGTACTCTGTCAGGAATTCAATGAAATCATCCCGGTATATCCGGTAATGACCTTTCGGAAGCCTAAACGCGGGCAGACGATTTTCTTCAATCCAGCTCAATACCGTTACGGTACTCACCCCGCAATGCTCGGCAATGAAACTGGTAGTAATATATTTAGGACACCAATGCTGTTCTCTTGTCTTCAAGCCAGCCTCCTCGTGAGTTTTTTGCGAGATATTATTAATCTTGGATATCTTGGGTATCTAATACATCTAATGATTTTTACGCATTTACTCTAAATAATTCGAATCACAGCCGTATCATGAAATGCATGCAAAACGTCACAAATATATCACGTTTGTTTGTATTACTATGAGCGCCTTACTTATGCCGCCAAATGGTTAAGTTACTAAAATTTGTCTCGGAGGCTGAGTGTGGTGAAGTAACAAGCTACTGATGATACTAGAAGAAAATTATAAAAAACAGAGGCAAAGATTAGGTATTGAGAAAGTTCTGCTTTAGGCGCAACAATTAGCCAGAAAGTTCAGTCGATCGGTGCTGTTGTATTTGGGTGTATCAAGGCAATCTGACCTTTCTAACCAATTCAGTCCAATTCTTTACTGCTGATTGAATTTTGGCTACTTCCGCTGGCTGTCATAAATGATCCCCTCTCGTAATGTTAATAATAATCGACGTAATAATCTTGGTAAACATCCTAGAACTGGGTCAAATAAGTGGTATAGTCTTAAGGATGGGTAACTTGGTTGGCCTATTGTCGGATTCCACGAGAATCTTATCTCAGTTATTTCCAAATCATTGAACACCCAGGGTTTAGGTGAACCATCATTGTTTAATCTTGGCTCTAGTATTTGTATTTTAATCAAGCCCACCAATGTAGGTTTAGTTAGCTGTATTTCAATCCAGTCTTTATTCTTTGCCGTGTCTGCTGTTTGCTTAACGCCGGTCCACTCGGGTATTATTTTATTCGCCTTACCCCTTAATGTAGTTTCCCACATTAGAGGAAAGTCCAAGCGATGTCTCTCATCCTGCATAAATATGATTTTACTTATAAGTCGTGCTTTCCGTTTAGGCCCCCTGCCCTTACAAATGTCTATTAATATGAATCCCTTCGGTCTTTGAACATCCTTAGAGTCCCAACTACCTCTAAACTCACCATATTTATAAGGGGTGGAATTTTCATAATCGGAACGAATTATCCAGTCCTCTCGGCCTGGGTATAATTTTCTAAATATCCCCTTAGCCATTGGCCACCCCCCAAAAAACATTGCGGAGGGTACACCCAAAGTTAGAATAATGTCCCACCAATGTTTGCAGAACCAAGTTCCCATTGTCTACAGCATAAACCTGTCTTACACCGTAATTCAACAGCACCCAGTCGATCTAGTGTATTGACATTACACATGAGAATAGTATATTGTTCATACTAAAATCAATATTAAGGAGGTATACATGGTACAAGCATATTGTGTTAAATGTAAATCTAAGAAGGATATGAAAGCCGCGAAGTCCATAACCATGAAGAATGGTAAGCCGGCGACCCAGGGTACATGCCCAACATGTGGGACCAAAATGTTCAGGATAGGGAAAGTTTAAATCGATATTCAATAGAAATAGACACCTGAGGCAGGATACCTCTAAACTAGGTATCCTGCCTCTTGATTTGCACATTTCATCTTTTCGTGCAATCCCAGACTTTCAGTCGGGGATGCAAGCGGCCCTGTCCATAACTTGGCGGGGGCCAACTAAGCTCCCCAACTGCCGCGGATTATCTCACAAGGGCCGCGAAGGTGATTATTCCCGGTGGAGAAATGTACACCTAACCTTCATCCGTTTCAAAGCTAGCGTGTCGTATGCTCCATAGCTGGCCTCCTTCATTATGTCGGTAGCTAACCACTAACCGGTGAAAGCCCTCCTCGACAATGGGGTCTTCTCTGACCATGCCCTCAGTAAATTCGGGGGGGGTTATTTCTGATATGGCTTTTAACGCTGACGTCATCCCGGCCGCGAGTTCGATATGAAGGTCATATATCTGCCTGGGTTCGGGGGCCGGTTCCGGTACCGTCTCTACTGCAGCCTCGACCCCGGTGGCTGCCTCTTTCGCTTCATCTTCCATGGCGCCTCCTGAAAAGTAAGGGGCAAGTCAGACCCTCACCGCGAGTCGCTTGCCCCGTTCCGTCTTTTTTACACTGTTCCCGACAAAATGCAAAACGGCAAGCGTGGCAAACCGACAAAACAGGCATGATTGTATTGATTAAGGACCGACATTTGTCCGGTTGCTAGTCATAAGCCCTTGACGGTTGACTGATTAATGATTTAGAAAGGGTAAAAAATAATACCGCTAATAATTGCAACGGGGTAAGCGTTTGTTGGCCCCGTTTCTTTTTTAAAGTTTATCTTGAAGAAACCGCCCTGGGACTGGATGCCATCACCGTGGGCGCTTTCTCCGATGAACGGGTAGCCAGGAGACCTCAACCTGCCCGGGGAAGAAAAACCGCTGTATATCATCTCTGGCGGCAGGAAATAATGAGGTAGTGAGGAGTGAGGCACAACATTTCATCGGAATGTTACCTTTCCCCATCTGTGGAATAACTGGGTTCAGGGCTCAGGCATCCTGTTTGCTGAGGCGAACTTGATTCAAACTAGGAAGCATCCATACACACCCCAATCCTTTCAAAGGCCGGGGAAGGGGGCTAAAAATTGATTTTAGAGCTTGACTGGTGGCAACGGTCTAAAATTGAGCCAAACGCGAATGGCTCAATTTTTCGGCGGTGCGTCCACTTGCCACAACCCGCTCCACATGTTAGACGGAAACAATAGGGAGTCCTGACGCTTAAACCTCACTTCTAATGGGCTACTGTCGGTGACACTTTGCATGTGCCCACCCACGTTCCTTCATATAGCCTATCATTGTCTTGTGGTCGTCACCGTTCGGGGACATGTCTATTTTCTTTCCGCAGATATTGCAGAAATACCAGATTTGGTAGTCCTTTTTGGCTTGGTCGTACGCCTTCTCTCTTATCTCCTTGACATCGGGCATTTTGAGCTGCAGGACACCCAGCGAGTCCTTAACGAAGTCGGCAAATGATACCCCTCCCAGGTCCTCAAGGCGCTGCTTCAGCAGGGCGTAAGTGTCTCTGTCAAGCCTACAGGATACTGTGGGGTGGCTCTCCTCGTACCTTACCCGGGCTGGTGGTTTGTGACTAGCCTTTACCATTTTCACTTAGTCCAGCGCAGTCCAACCTAGCCCAAGCAGTAGTCCAGCATACCGACTTACCCTATGGATTACTGTGTAGATTGCCATGGCGTTTACCACTCAGTTTACCATAGTGGATTACCATAGGCAAAATTGGTCGGCTTTCCCCCCTGCTCCCAAGCTTATTTCCCTAGGGAGCACCCCTCAGGTTTCCCGCTTCCCCTCTGGCTGTGTTATACTGAAACAGGGTGGGCTAGGCGGGCTTAACCCCCCAGTACACCCCCAAGAACTATAAGGATGCAATGGACTAAAAACTGGAGGGAGTTACAGTGGCGGGTCAGACCTTATCGCTTACCGATAAAATTTATCAGGAACTGGTGGACGGACTGAAAACAGGCTTGGACTGGACGCAGTTCCTAGCTAAATATGGCACCAGCAAGGGGCCGCTATATAACGCCATCGGGCGATTCTTTAACGACATGGAAGCCAAAGTCAGAGCCCTGAGTGAAGTCCAAGCTAAGTTGGACGCCGCTGGACTTAAGCTGGATTCCTTGGACCAGAGAATAAAAGAAGCAGAGAGCAACCTTGCGCCCCTAGAGGACAAGAAGAATAGCCTCAGTGAGCGGGTTGAGACACTTGAGACTAGAGTCGCTGAGAAGAGCGAGCTTTTAGAATACGCTGGGGAACTCGGGAAGCTTGGCCTCGATATTGAGAGGTTAAGGCAGTTACAGCATACGCTAGGGGAGATTGGCATAAAGCACGGGCTTAAGGGTAAAGAGGCTACTAGTAAATTCTTCGACGACTTGAAAGACTACGAGGTAATAGTCGGGGCTGAGTTACGACTTAAGGGGCTTCACACCCAGATAGAGACCCGTAGTCTAGAACTGGATATGGCTGAGAAGAAGTTAGAGAAGGCACGGGACGAGATGGCAGACGTGCAGAAAGCACTGGCGAGCTACCAAAGATTGGTAAGTATGGGCTTCGATGAGAAGGCGCTCGGAGAGCTGGAGAAGGCAGGTAAAAAGTATGGTACGCCAAGGACGGTGCTCACTGCCGTCAGCCGTTTTGGCGGGCTTTCAGATATCAAAACCGCTACTGAAGATATGAAAGGCAAGCTAAAGCAAGAAAAAGCGGATGTAGAGGCCACGGAGAAAAAGCACTTGCACCTCAAGTCAATCATTGAGATGTGCGAAGACCTTTTGCGCCGTAAATTCAGCCTTCAAACGATTACGTTGATAAGAGAGACAGCGATGAAATACGGCGAGGCCGTAGACGTTATGAAAGCGATTGAAGCCCATGGTAGCTTGAAGGAGATAGAAAAGAAAACCAGCCAGGCGAGAACTGGGCTAGTTGAGACTCAAGCCAAAATCCAGAGGCAAAAGGAGCTGGAAGCGGAGTACCAGGCTAGGATTAGAGCAACTCTGGAGCAGCTCGAGGCTCTTAATGCCAAGGCGATTGATGTGGGTCGGCAAGCCGGTGTTGTGCAGCAACAGATAAAGAAGGACACTCTTGCCCGTGACGTGTTAAATCTTGTCCAGAACCCGACTTCGGCAGGCTACGAGAACTGCTTGCCGCTTGTTCTTGTTCTGCTTAAGTCTATCAGCATGTGGGCCAACATGAACAAAAGTAAATTCAGCTATTATATTCTCTTAGACAAAAACCTGGAAGAAGCCGTGAGGCATTTAGGCGGAAGCTAATGGGTAAGGTAAAAGATGCAGTGTCCAACCTTGTGCAAATGCTGGATAGTGGGGTAGAGGAAGCAAAAAGTCTAGTCGACACCATGCACAAGTTGCAAAGCTATCTGGACGCGGAGTCCAAAACTATTATTGAGGCAAGCCTTGACCGGCTGCTGAGCAGAATCAGGGCGGAGGCGGCCAAGATAACCAGGGGGTCGATTGTGGTGCTTGTCTCGCCTGAGGACAGGGTCACTGTAGACAAAACAACCTACAGTGATGAGGACTCTGACCCCTATCTCAAGCGGCTGAAATCCCAGGATTTTTCCATCCTGAGACTTGCTAGCTTCTCATACTTCATTGAGTCACTTAAATCCGAGGTGGCAGAGGGGAACTGTGTACCCGCAATCGAGTTCCTGAGGGCAAACACGCAATTCGAGTCGACTTCTGTGTATTTACCCTCACCCGCTGTCAGAAAAGCCGAGCAGCCCCCCGAACCATCTCCCTCATCAAAATCGAAGATATCCGATTGGTTGCCAATGCCGCCTTGGGAAGGGCCACCCCTGCCGAGGCGACTGTTTAAGGATAAACCACCGCGGAGCCGCTAAAGCACGCCGAACTGTAGCATAATCTTCTTCTTTGCCGATATTTTGCCGACAAACTGTTTAGCACCCAGTGGTACAAGGTAGCATACCCAGCTACAAAAGTTGTTTTTCGCCTTGGCGAGATAATACCAAATCGCATCTGGCGGCAGTAGATGGCACACACGTTTTTAATCTTCGGAACCGGGTGTCGTGGTTTCGAAGCCCTTCAAGTGGGCTTTTTGGGACAGTTCCCAAACTTTCGTTTGAGAAGAGGCAGTTCATTTCGGCGTTACAGCAGTTGCTGATTTCAAATTACACTTAAAGATGAATTGTTGCCTAATAGTATAGCAATTCTGGAGGATGTGACATTTTAACGGACGGGTGTTAGTGCGTTATCAATTTGAGAATAATGAATAGCTCTATTTAAACACTTCCTTTAGCACCTTGGCCGCAGTAATTATTTTCTTTAACTGAATACGGCAACTCAAGAGAGATAATTGCATTTTGCTTAGTAATAATATAAAATAGCCCTTAAATGTTTGTCAATGTGGTGATATTTTAGCAAAAGCGTACCATATTATGAAATACTGCTTTGAAGATAAACTTAGCTGCATACCTGGCAATATCAGGAGGTGAAATATTAAAGCTTTAAGATGGTACGGCCTAAGAGATCTACGCTATGAGGATGTGCCAGAACCAATTCCCGGGCCGCGTCAAGTGAAAGTAAAAGTTAGCTTTGCGGGTATTTGCGGTTCTGAAGTGAACGAATATAAAAATGGTCCTCATATTGTTGCCGAAAAAATGCCATTGATCGCGGGACATGAATTTTCTGGGAAAGTTGCAGAAATAGGTCAAGAAGTAACTGGCTTCAAAGTGGGCGAGCGGGTTGCAGGAGTAGGCAATTGGATCTGCGGGGAATGTTTCTATTGTAAAAAGGGTATCTATAACCTTTGCTTGAATTCGAGCTTTATTGGCATGAACGTGGACGGTTGTATGGCTGAGAGTTTGGTTGTTCCACATTATACATTATATAAGCTACCGAGCAATGTAACAGATGAAGCAGGAGCTTTAGTAGAACCTTTGGCGGTTGCAATTCATGCTGTTCGACAGGCTAAAGTTTGTGCCGGCGATTCAGTTGCTATTGTAGGAGATGGCACCATTGGCCTGTGTTCATTATTAGCTGCTAAAGCCGCAGGCGCGATTCAGGTTTACGTCATTTCCAAGCACGACGCAAGAGGGGCTCTAGCTAGAAAATTGGGAGCCAACGCAGTCATTCATTTTGGCAATGGTGACATAGTGCAAATTGTGAAAAATATGACTGCAGGTTTAGGCGCCGATGTAGTTTTGGCTTGCGCTGGCAACCCGGATGCTCTCAATTTATCAGTGGAACTCGCTCGAAAAGGTGGCATAATTGCGGTCGTTGCCCTAATTGACCGACCGGTGCCCTTTCAATTTGCTAACATTGTTTTTGATGAGAAGTCCGTTATAGGTAGTTCCATTTATATTCATGAGGGGAAGACTGCAGTAGCATTAATGGAAGATAGAAGAATTGATGTTAATCGTTTAATTACATCGATCGTCCCACTTAAAGATGCTATTAAGTTGGGGTTTGACAAATTACTTGAGAATAGAGAAGACAACATTAAAATTCTGGTGAAAATACCTTAATGGCAGACACACACTGTCCAAACCTTTTATAATTTCGGTCGCGAGAATCAACGCGTCTCCACTAACTTAGATCAATTAGTTTAGTTGTCACCGGACACTTAAAAGGGGCCAGTTGTGGGCGGGTTAAAATCCGCCACTAGTAGGTACCTAAAAGATACTTCATTTGGATGGTCCCGTCAAGGCTTCATCAGTCTTTCTGCTTTGGAGCTCTCTTCGGTTATGAATTCGGTAGCTTCTGTCTTGTAATCGGATGACCTCGGCGTGGCGGAGGAAGCAATCGAGGATAGCGCCGGCGGCCGCGGCATCGCCCAGCACTTGTCCCCAGTCTTCTAGGGGGCGGTTGGTGGTCATGATGATAGCACCTTTCTCGTACCGGCGTACCACAATTTCCGGCAAGTCTTCTGCTGCCATGGGCGGTAGCCTCTTCATCCCCAGGTCCTCAAGCACCAGCAGGTCTACCTTGCAGAGGTCGTCAATCAGTTGCTTGCGGGTACCGGTAGCCTCAGCCTCGGCCATGTCCTGGGCGAGGTCAAAAGCGGAGCGGTAGAGGGCAGTGTGATCTGCTTGGATGGCAGCCACGGTGAAGGCAATGGCGATGTGGCTTTTCCCGGTGCCGGGCGGACCGAGGAGCAATACCCCGCCATGCTCTCTCAAGAAGCGGGCGGTAGCCGGGTCCAGGATGAGAGCTTTGAGCACCTGGGGGTTGAATGACCAATCATACCCGTCAAGAGACTTCACCTCCGTGATGCCGGCCTGCTTGAGACGGCGGGCAAAGAGCCTGTCCCTTCGGGTAGCCAGCTCATCCTCCACCAGTAGCTCTAGAAACTCTTGATAGGCTAACTGGTGGTGAATAGCCTCCTGGTTGCGCGCCTCCAGGGCGTTCGCGATATATATTGAGACTACGACTATGTTGAGACTACCACACTCGCCGCGAAATATACATTAAATTATATTATTACTTGTAAAGACATATATTATCGTCCCTGACAGATTTCCGAAATATTGTACATAAAGATGTGATTTGGACCCGATGCTCAAAATACATTTATCATCGATAAAAGTATTTGCTTCCATCGGTATCCTCCAGGGAGTTGGTTTTAACGGGGATAATGCCGCCTTGGTTAATCGGTTACCTGATGCGAAAACAAACGCAGACCTTTTGCTAGCCCCTTAAACTTATAAATCCAAGCTCCTCCCTCGCCTGACGTAGTGATATAACCCTCATCGGTACCAGGCCTGAAAGCTAAGTTAGTTGTCCTCAGCAATTTACCATCATCTCTTCCAGGCACTATTACGTTGGCTACAGGAATTCCAACCGGATTGAGAATGATAATCCTACCCTGTCCTATGATACATTGATATACATTGCCTGCTGAGTCGACTTTATTCGAGTCAGGTCCGAAACATCCTACGGAATAATATACGGGGAGAACACCGACTACCGGATTACATGTGATACCGTCTTCTAGTAATGCAATGCGAAGCACAGCATTGCGACTGCTCTCGCCTACCCAAAGAGTGTCGTTTTTGGGCGACAGGGAGATTCCGTTAGGTGAAGCAAGATTCAGCACGACTGGCTGTACGTTTTTGGCGTCCGAAGATATGCGGAATACCCCGCCGGTTGGATTCATGACTGTACCAGTAAAATTAGTAATATACGCATTTCCTTTCGAGTCAAATACCAAATCGTTCATCGTTAGGCTCTTACCTCGATACTGAGGATACATAAAGGTTGCCTTATAGGTATGGGGGTCAATAGTCAGGAGTTCGCCTGTTAGACAAACAATAAATAACATACCGTTCTTATGAAAAGCTGAGCCATTAACTCTAATCTTCTTATCGTTGAAAATGATAGTCATTTGCTTTCGGGGTGTTATCTTGAAGACAGTTCCAGTTGGAACAGAGGTTACGAACAAATTTCCTTCTCGATCGAAAGCTGGTCCTTCGAGTATATATTCCGAACCAGGGTCAAGTTGAAACCACGGTACTGCCACTATTGTAGGCAAACTCACTAGTTCTTGTGGTATTGGTACTATGCATTCTCGAATGTCACTTAAGTAGCTTTTTCCCATTTAAAATTCCCCTTCTGACGGTTTTTTCAACAAATCCTAATTTTGTTTGTTATATGTATACTCTATAACCCGGTTACAGAGGGCTTACTCCTCATCCGTGGTGATAAATATTCGCTGCTAACGTAATTAGGTCGAGGCAGAATATGGTTTTACAGGATTAAAAATATAGTATGGATACCTACGCACAGGTTCGCTTATTCTATCAAGTTTGCTGACTTCTTCCGGCGTAATTTCCCACTCGGTTATTTTGAGATTTTCTTTAAGTTGCTCAGCCAACCTTATACCAATGATTACCGAAGTTACGCCTGGTTTCTTCAATTGATAGTTTAAGGCTGCCTGTGACACAGTAGCATTATGAGTTTGGGCGACTCTGTCCAACTCTTCAATTATGGGAAAAAGCTTGTCTGGCTCCACTGGCCATGGTTCGGTATTTTCCAAAGAGTTGAACCGTGTGCCTACCGGCCAAGGTTTATCTTTGCGATATTTTCCGGTGAGGAAACCACCATGAAGGGGACTGAAGTTTAAAAAAGCCACCCCTTGATCAAGGCACACTGGAATCATTTCGAATTCTGGCCACCGACAGCACAAATTATACTGTGCCTCGAGGGTAGTGAAGCTGGTCCAATGGTTTTCATGCGAAATCGCCAGACATTTCATTAACTGCCAGCCCGAGAAATTGGAGCAGCCAATATAACGAACCTTTCCGTCACGGACCAAATCGTCCAACCCTTGCAGCGTCACTTCCAAGGCTGTGTGTTCATCACACATATGAAGTTCATAAATATCAATATAGTCTGTTCCCAATCTTTTCAGGCTCGCATTGCATCCTTCAATAAGATGCTTGCGTGAAAATCCCCCGTCATTCGGTCCTGGGCTTCTTGTAGGATGTACTTTGGTTATGACGATGGCATCTTTGCGCTTTGAACCGAGCGCTTTTCCCAAAATTTCTTCCGACCATCCATTTGAATAAGTTTCCGCCGTATTGAAAAAGTTGATTCCCGAATCCAAAGCCATACTTACTATATAATCGGCGTCTTTTTGACCAATAGCCCCAGTTTTTTCATATCCGCCGCGACCGCCAAAACTTCCTGTACCTAGGCATAGCTCAGAAACCTGAAGGCCAGTTTTTCCGAGAAAACGCATCCTCATTTTTTATCTCTCCTTATTAATCGCCGCCAATCGCTATTGAAATTAAAAAATGATTACATTACGTAACGCTTCACCTTTTTCTACGGATTCTATTGCGTCATTTATCTGATCAAGGTAATACCGGCCAGAGATCAGCTCATCCAGTTTGTAAATTCCAGCCTGATACAATTGAATAATTTTAGGGATATCTATTCGGGTATTAAAATGTATACCTCCCATAGCACAACCGGTAAGCATTCTTCCACTTCCCACGAAATCAGTGGGCTGGAAATCAGATAAATATTCCCTGAATCCGTGACCCAATATAACGGTCATTCCGTCGTAAGCAGACATGAAAAAGGCTTGACGCAGAATGCTAGTACCAGCTACGACGACAAATACATACATCGATCCTCTCTCTTCGGTTAGTCTATACACTGCCTCAACAGAATTTTTTACTTTTTTAGAATTGATTGTATGGGTTGCACCGAAAGAGCGTGCCGCCTCTAGTTTGCTATCGAATACATCGACTGCAATAATTGGATAGGCACCAACTATTTTCAATGTCTGTATCACATTAAGTCCGACACCACCGCATCCCACCACTACAGCACTGCTGAGAGGAGCAACTTTAGCGTGATATATCACGGCACCGTATCCTGAAATAACTCCACAGGCCAGAAGAGCTGCCCGATCCATGGGCAAATTCTCAGGTATTTTAACTAGGGCTTGTTCCGGAACGGTAGTGTATTCCGCAAAGGCGGCCATAAAACGGGACATTTGTGTAAGGCGCTGTCCTTTCTTATTAACATAACGACCCGGAGCTGATAATCCCAGGAATTCCATCTCAGGTGTCTTTGGCATACCTTTTTTCTCACAGAGCTTGGGGAGACCTTTCTGGCAATTGTAACACTCCCCACAACCCGCTGTAACAATCGTCACAACTACATGGTCGCCGGGTTTAACGTAGCTGACTCCTTTGCCGACTTCCTCGACGTAACCAGCTGCCTCATGGCCGCCTATAGCCGGAAAGGTAGAAATTCCATGTTCGCCTTTAAAATCATGGATGTCACTATGGCAAATAGATGCCGCACCAATACGAACCTTCACTTCGCCGGCGCCAGGAGGATCAAGATCGACGTCTTCGATTACCAATGGTTTGCCGAATCCGTAGAGAACCGCTGCTTTCATGGGGACCTCCTAATATAATTTTTCGCTCAAATTTATTCAATCTATGGAAAGTATCTTTCAGACCAAACCGCATCGACTATAAAGTTCCTCTAAGCTTTGGGTCTAGGGCATCTCTTAGTCCGTCTCCTACCATATTGAACGCAAATACTACCAGCATAATAGCGGCACCGGGTGCGAAAGAAAGTAGTGGATCTAAGGTTATATATTTATAGCCATCGTTCACTAGGCCACCCCAAGAGGCTCCGGGTGGCCTTATGCCAATACCAAGAAAGCTGAGACCGGCTTCAGCTAGTATAGTAGTTCCTAATTGCAGCGTCATCATTACTATCAAAGGTGGCAAACAATTGGGAAAAACATGGCGGAGCATAATACGCAGATCATTTTCTCCCATAGAGTGGGCAGCCATAACATAGTCATTCTGCTTGACTGAAATGGCCTGTCCGCATATCAATCTGGCGTAGACTGGCACTAAAGCAATTCCCAAGGCAATAAAAACCGAAGTCAGACCGCCCCCCAGGACAGCAGCGATAGTCAATGCAAGCAACATCATAGGTATACTCATTAGCGTATCCATAATCCGCATGATAATTGTGTAAATCATGCCGCCAAAATACCCTGCCGTCAGGCCTAAGGACATTCCAATACTAGAGGCCAAGACAAGTGCTATGATACTTACCATCAGTGAAGTTCGTGAACCGTAGATTATACGGCTGAGTGTATCTCTCCCGGTACTATCCGTGCCCAGCCAGTGTTCCGCACTGGGCTTGGCAAGTGTGTTAGTTACGTCCGTCTGATACGGATTATGCGGCGCAATAAAAGGCGCGAAAATGGCGGATATTACCAACAACACGATAATTACTAAACCAAATATCACCACACGCCGACTGAAGAACACACGCAATATGCGCCTGGACTCGGATATATGGTATGTTGCCTCTTTAGAAATCGAGCTATATTCCACGGTATGCGTCAACACAATTTTCCCATTATGTATAAGCTATTCTTGGGTCCAGCCAGCCATATGAAATATCCACAATAAGATTGGAAATTACTACTATAGCAGCCATTACCAAAACTACGCCCTGAACGATTGCATAGTCAAGGTTTAAAAGGGCATTCACCGCAGTATAACCTACGCCGGGAACGCTAAAAACGGTCTCGATTAATACCTCCCCACCTATGATATGACTCAGGCTCATACCAGCTAACGTGACCACTGGAAGAAGCCCATTTTTTAGCGCATGCCTAGATATTATTACCCGCTCTCTTAACCCCTTGGACCAGGCTGTTCGTATGTAATCCTGCCGAATTACCTCCAACATGGCTGACCGGGTCTGACGCGTGGTTGCCGCCAAAGGAAATAGGGTTAAGCAGAAAACGGGCATAACTAACTGCCTGATACTTAATCCAAAATCTGTAAAACTGGAGGTATATCCATGGCTCGGGAGCCAATGGAACCAGACGGAAAATGTATATATTAGAATAATTCCCACCCAAAAAATCGGTGCGGTTACGCCTATATTTGCCAATACGGTCAGGAAAGTATCTATCCATTTGCCCCGCCTCGCCGCGCATATCACACCGGCCGGTATAGCGATGATGTTACTGATAATAAAGGCTAGAATACCCAGATGGAGGCTTATGGGCACGGCGTTCCTTAAGATCTTGGTCACAGGTTGTCTTTTTGCTATGGACTCTCCAAGATCGCCGTGCAAGAGACCTGATACCCAGGTGATGTATTGTATATATGCTGGACGGTCTAGCCCGAACTTGTGCCTCACGGCAGCTATTTGTTCAGGGGTAGCATTGGACATTTGTTGTTGGGTCATATAAATCACAACGGGATCCCCTGGAAGCATACGTATAATAAAAAACACCAGCCCCGTCACCAGAATCAGCACTACCACTGCCTGTATTAAACGACGAACAATATATCCTGCCACAATCGTTAATTACCTTTATTGAATAATTACTAACCAATTATTATATTATTTTAAGAGGGTGTGCGAAAGAAGTAAATCTCTAACACACCCTCTTAAAGATGACAGTAGTTATTGCCGTTATTATTTGCTCAGCCAGGTGTTTACCAGGGTGTATCCCTCCCTCTGAACTATGATGTCGTGAACACGGTTACTAAAAAGAGAAACCATCGGTCCCGTGTCCAAAGGTATTACCATGGCACTATCATAGGCTGCTTTGTCCATTTTGACGAGAATAGCCAACTGTTGGGCTACATCTTCGGTCGTCAATGCCTGCTGCATGAGGTCGTTCCAATCCGCTGGCTTGGTCGTTCCGGTAAAATACCTGGAGTTTGGAGCGAGATTTTCAACTACGACTGCCAGTGGATTAGTCTTATTGCCTCTTACCGAATAATAAAGCATGTCATTGCCCGGCATAACACCACCGCTATATACGCCTTCTTGGGCAGCATCAATTTGTTCAAGTTTCACCTTAAAACCTACCGCAGCCCATTGTTGCTGCCATGCAATTAGTACGTCACCACTACTGTTCCGCCAGTTGGCCGATGAACAATATATTTTGAATTCCACACCATTCGGGTGACCAGCTTCTTTCATCAGTTCCTTTGCTTTAGCGGGGTCATATTTGCGCGGCGTGATATTCTCCTGGGTAACTACCTCGAGACCCTTGATAATGTTATAGCGCGCCTCTGAGTATGGAATACCCACATTTTGGATTACCGGTTCCTTGTCAACCGCATACTCCAAAGCCTGCCTCATCCTCTGATCATGCCAGACCGAATTGGGATCTGAGGTATTCATGTAAAGCACTCTTATGAATTCTCCATCTTCAACCCAAGTCCGATAATTCGGATTGTTCTTTAAAGCGAGTTGTACTTGCTTTGGTGCCGACCAACTACCGTCTATTTCTCCCGATAATAAAGCTGCTTGCTGCGCTGTTTGGTCTGCTATGAAGTGATTTTCAACTCCATCAAGATAAGGCCGCCCCTTTTGCCAATAATTGGGGTTTCTATCATAGAAACTGATGGTTGGACTACTCTTGGCTTCATTGAATATGAATGGACCGGTTCCAATCGGGTGCGTACTTGCCCATTTAACTCCGTTCTTTTGAAAAGCTGTTGGCGAAATCATACTGGTCAAATCGTGTGAAAGGTCATTTATAATCTGGTTGGTCCAAGATGAAAGATTTAGCTTGATGGTGTAGTCGTCAACAGCATCTATGGACTTCACACTTCTTAGTTCGGGCACAGTTGCAGCGAGGACCCTGTCCAGGTTCCATTTTGCCGCTGCGGCATTGAAGGGTGTTCCGTCATGAAAGGTGACACCCTGCCTCAAGCTGATATCATAATATGATTTATCCGGAGCTAGTTTATAGCCTGTGGCTAGGATGTTCACGTACGAACCAGGAGTCGTCGTTGAAGGCAAGAATAGCCGCTCTATGACAATAGAAGCATGGAAACTGAAAGGACCAAAAATATTAAACGGGTCTCCGATAGGAAAATCCTGTGGGATGCCTTCTGATAGCTTCAGGATGCCTCCATATTGTGGCGTTTCTGTAGCTGGTGCGGATTGCGCAGGTGCCGGAGCTGCCGGTGCGGCTGGTGCCGGCGCTGGAACCGCTGCTTCTTTGGCACATCCGCTGAAAATCAAAGTACCGAGAACGAGAATCGAAAAGATTATCATGAATACCTTGCTCACTTTTTATCCCTCCTTCTTTTGATTTGCTTATTCATGCATCAACTTCAGGACAAATATGTAAATATTCTGTCACCTAGACAGAATAATTGCTTTTAGGAAACATCTACCTGAGTGATTAGAAATATAACAATTTAACTCTTTTAAAGTCAAATTCGAATTTCAATATATCATAAGCCTATATAGTTGTCAAGCATATTTTGAATAATTTTGCAAGAATATGCGGAAATAAAGATGACAAAATGGGTTTTATGCTATAATAGAAGCATTATTACGAAATTATCTGCATATGGATATTTATTCAGAGCAGAAGCTGGTGTATAGATTTATTTACGAATATATGATGTACAAGGATGCAAGGCACTCTACGCCAAAGAAACAATTCTCACGAAATATGTATTTTAAGTGAAAGCTTTGGACAAGTAGGAATGAATGCATGGAGTCTTTTTCTTTACAGATGGTCGAGGTATATTACTATCATATGAACTATCAGTTTTCTCTCTTTTAGAAATGAAGGTGAGGGACGATATTATAATCGGCGTTGTTTTCCCTTTAGTATATATCATTTTGAGGAAGATAAAAGGAAAGGACTTTTTATGTGATTGATGCAATAAATAGTAAGATAATAATTGCTCTTAGTAAAGATGGGCGTTACAGCTATACCAAATTAGCTAAGAGACTTGCCATAAAACCAATCACGGTGGCGAAACGAGTTGAGGCAATGCTAAAAGATGACGTTATTGCCATACGTGCTGTGCCAAATCCAGTAAAAATGGGATATAAGGTTATGGCCATCATTGCACTGGACGTAGAAATTTACAGTCTAAATGATGTGTGTAACAAACTGATTGACATCCCCAATGTCAGCTACGTATCAACTATGTTCGGGAAAAATGATGTTATTCTTTTTGCAGAGTATCGTGATTTTGATTCGCTGTATCGTTTGGTCAGGGAAAAGATACCCAACATCAAAGGTGTTAAAGCGATTGAAACCTTTATCATATCGAATAGTCAGCAGAAGTACATGGGATCTTTTCGTGCGGATTCATCGCCTGAAAAACCCGTTGCAATCGACGAAATTGACGAAAAATTAATAAATGAACTCAGAATAAATGGACGTACTACCTTTAGTGTATTAGCGAGTAAACTTGGAGTTAGCCCAGCTACAGTATCTAGAAGAGTCGCTTCCTTAATAAAGAAAAATGTCATTCAAATAGCCGCAGTAGCAAATCCTACCAAGTTAGGTCATCATGTTGTAGCCTTTCTGTGTTTACACGTTGAATTAGATAAAGTCAATGAAATCTTCTCTAAGCTTTCGAGTTATCCACGAATACCTTTAGTAATGACGTTAATGAATGGCTATAATATTATCGCTGTTATTTCTCTCCCCAACCTTGATTCATTATTGAAATTTATCACTAATGAAATCTCGCATCTCGATGGATTACTAAACATCGAGACTCTGATTCGTGCTGAATTTAGGAAACGTACCTATTTAGGTTTTGATGTCGAAGATATGCTCCACCATCCTCTCGAAGATAGTTCCGAGACGAGAACTGAATAAATTTGGAATAAATATTAGTGTGTTGATATAACTTTTTTAATTATAGTAAATGTGATATATTGTCTCTCGCAATGACCTTTCCAAGTAATTTATAGAATCAGTTACATTCAAATCAAATTGTTTTACTCAATAATCTCTTTGCTAGACTCTTATTACTTGTATTTCTCGAATTTGTGAAGGCAGAGATGCCTAGTGGATATAACTCTCACACTTTCTTAATCTATCTTAATATCTCGGGGTTCCTTCATCTTACCCCATTTTGCTATATATTTTTCTTTGACCTCGGGATTCACCAGACCAATAGGCCATTCACTACGCATTATACGTGATATTTCTTCAGCCGGCTGCATCCCCCACACAATGCTAGATTCGAGTGAACTTCCAGCATGATGTCCGGTAAGGATTACATTATCGAATTTCTTTAGAGGGCTATTTAAAGGAACTGGTTCGGGGTCGGTAACATCTAGTCCAACCCCAGCAATATAACCCTCAGAAAGGGCAGTACAAAGCGCTTGTTCATCTATGATGCCACCGCGAGATGTATTAACTATGTAAGCATTGCGCTTCATCTTTTTAAACTGCTCAAGTCCAATTAGGTGCCGGCTTTCTTTGGTCAAACTTGCGTGGATTGAAATAAAGTCTGACTTGGCAAGCAATGTATCAAGGTCAACTTGTCTTACATCAAGTTTCTTAAATATATTATTATCAACATAGGGATCGAAAGCCAAGATGCTCATCTCAAAACCTCTGGCTTTGGGAACCATCAATCTACCGGCATTACCAAAGCCAACAAGACCAAGAGTTTTTCCTTTCAAGATGGCCATATGCTTACCAGCTTCGTCAATTCCTCGGAATACTGGTTGTCCAGCTTTTACCTGGTTATTCAGGGTTACGATAAGCCTAGCGCATGCCAACATTAAAGCCATGGCATGTTCAGCAAGTTCTTCTGAGCAGAAACCACGCAGATTAACTATCCCGATGCCCAGTTCGGTCGCTGCTTGTACGTCGATCGCATCATAGCCAATACTAACCGTGATCATAAACTTACATTTTGGCAATCCCTGAAATACTTTTGGAGTAAATGGGAATCTCCCTTGCGGCGTAACTATACAATCCGCATCGCTGCATATTGAGATTAATTTGTCCTCAGTTTCGCCAGATGTATATATGGATAACTCAGCACCGGTTGATTCTATGTTCTTAGGAAGATTCTTGGAGAGCATCACTCTATCAGACACGATAACGACTTTAAATCCCATGTTTACCTCCTCATTTTCCTAATATTTATTATGAGATTAAGTCAACTTTTTTGATTTTTAATGATTTTAAAGATATTTTTACATTGCTGTTAGCAATTATTCAATAATAATCTTGCATAACCTTACTTACAAGGTTTAGCTATATGTTCCTGAAATCTGATGCTCCGACTCCGGAAGATTAATAGTAGCTTTGGTCTATCTTAATAAGAGAAATTACTTTAAGATATCTTCATGGCAGAAATCTTATCGCTATAATATTTCGCCGCCTTCCATATTTTGTCCGGTGTTCATCTTTTGCGATAAAGTAGCAGCCCTAACGCAATGGTAATAATTGCCTTAACCTAGAATCAAAATAAAGGAAATTACATGTATTTGAAAAATATGATATTTATTACCACTATTGACAATGAGTTGTTATATATTTTATACTGGTTTCAACATTATTGCAAGATTGTTTGAAATATGTTTGATCAGAATTTTTATTCCAAAAATAAATAAATGCAAAAAAATTAATATTATATCGCTTTTAAACATAATTAGTTTTTACGAGTCGGTAAACTGAGAGTAATCTCCAGTGATGGTGAATGACACATGCTTAAGCCTGATACTATCTACGAGTAAAAATATTTTGAAAACTATTCTAAAAAAGTGGGTTCAAGGTGTTACTTAAAGGTTAGGTTGCAATTATTACTGGAGGTGCTAAAGGAATTGGCATGGGTATTGGTTTCAAATTCGCTAATGACCGATGTTCGGTGGTTGTTGCTGATATTTTGACTGAGGAAGGAAATTAGACCGTAAAAGAGCTTTCGGAAAAGTGGCAGGATTATTAATATTTCATCTATTGCGGCTATAATGGCTGGCCCTGTTTGCATTGAATATGGTTCTGCCAAAGGCGGAGTTTTATCTCTGACCATAAATTTATGCCTGGAATTGGCGCCGTATAACATCACTGTGAACGCGATTCTGCCGGGAGGAATCCTTACAGATATGTTCAGGGCTTGCTCTGGCGTAACTATAGGCAAAAATGAGAATATAGATAAAGTGCTTCAAGAAAGAATGGCAAAAACCGTACCTCTGGGAAGAATTGGTAACCCCGAAGATATTGCGGGAGTTGCCTTGTTCTTTGCTTCGGATGTATCATCCTTCGTTACAAGGGACCGGATCATCGTCAGGGGAGGGCTTCCAATTATAGTACTGCACTAGAAATATAGGTTCAAATTACTTTATGGTAGGCTTTAAAATTGCCGGTTAACAAATATAACTTACACGGATGCTTGAGGCCAAGCTTTTGTTATGCTTATTTTTTGTCAGGGTGAACACCTAGAAGAAGTAGTGCAACCAAATCTATGAAAGAGTTTAAATATCGCTTCCCAAGTGGCGGTAAGGAAAGATGTGAAAGAGAGCTAACAACATCTCAGAACTAAGTTGACTAAAAAGTGTATATGGCCATGACAGGATCGACGGGTAAAACAAGGAAAGGGGAACAGATATGAAAGCTTGGAGGGTTTATGGAATAGGCGACATGCGGCTAGATGATGTGCCGATACCGAGAATTAAACCCGGGTGGGTGCTTGTAAAAGTAAAGATGGTTCAGGTGAGTATCACTGAAGTATCACATTTCCAGGGAACTTCCGGAAATCTGGAGAAGCTGCTGAAAGAAAAATCCCCGCGTCAGTTATTTGGCCATGAGTTGTGTGGTGAAGCCGTTGAGGTAGGAGAAGGTGTTAAATCCATCAAGGTGGGAGACCGTGTTGTCTGTTGTGGAAGGGAGCCCTGTCACAACTGTGCTCTCTGCCAGGCCGGATATGGGGACCTCTGTGTCAAAGGCCCCATGCTAGGTGTGGACATCCCTGGAGCGTTGGCCGAATACCTTCTGCTTCCGGCTGGAAGTTTAACAAGTATCCCCGATACTATTACGGATAGCGAGGCAGCAGCAATGCAGCCATTCGTGGGGTCTATTGGAGCTGTACACTTGACCGGGGTTGAGATGGGTGACATTGTGGTCGTTCTGGGTCAAGGGTCGATGGGACTCAATGTTACCCAGATATGTCGGGTCTGCGGGGCGGGTAAGGTTATCGGTGTGGATGTACGCGACGATATATTGGAAATTTCACGGAAACTCGGGACCGATATCCTGATTAATGCCTCAAAGGTGGATTCAATAAAAGCCGTTCTTGAAGCGACAGGTGGTATTGGTGCTGATATCGTATTTGAGTGTGCTGGAGGCAACCCCAAGCAAGGTCTTTCGGGCACGGAAACACTGGCCCAGGCAATGCGCATGGTTCGAGACCAAGGGAAGATTTCCCAAGTTGCCCTGTTAGGACCAAACGCGAAAGTGGATATAAGCCCGCTCAATATGAGTGGTGTTCAATATCGGGGACTAGGGGGCGGCAATCGGAAATTAGTACAGTATGCCATTGATTTGATCGCCTCGAAACGGGTGCGGTTAGCCACTTTGGTGACCCATGTGCTTGAGGGACTAGACAAGATCCCCGAAGCATTTGAAATAACGGGTAATAAAGCGAAGTACAAAGCTATTAATCCGGCTCAGGTAATCGTAAGCCATTAGCTACTTAATGACAGCCGATGGACTTGGTGTAAACGGTGGTATTTTATTGTGAGGGAGTTAGCGTTTGTCTTGTAGAAATATTGTCTATGGGCAGAGCCTCAGTAAACTAGTCAATACGTTCAGTAAATAAGGAAGACATTAGTGAAGATCATTAGATTTGAGTGGAAGCGGGCGGCCAGATACGGCATTGTCAAGGGAGAAGATGTCTTTTATATGGAAGGGAACATATTGGGCGAATTCCACGTCGGTAAAAAACTATGTCGTCTTGACGAGGTAAAATTACTCGCTCCGGTTCTCCCCAATATCGTAGTTGGCATCGGAGGCAACTATCATAGCCTGTTAAAGGTTGATACGAGTGTTCATACTAAGCCAGAAGCATTCCTGAAACCACCATCTTCAGTTATTGGGCACTTGGCTAATATCATCTACCCCAAAATAGCAACCAATATTCGTTTGGAGGGGGAGCTTGCTGTCATTATAAAACGTGAAGCAAAACATGTGTCCGAGGATAAGGCTTTGGAATATGTTTTGGGATACACCTGTGCTAATGACGTCACAGCCCATATTGAAGGAGATAAGGGAGGTGCACGTATAAAATCGTTTTATACTTTCTGCCCGATAGGGCCGTGCCTTGTCACTGATTTAGAGCCAGATAATCTTAAGATAACATCTAGAGTAAACGGCGTCAAAGTACAGGATGCTGACCCTACCAGCGATATGGTGTGGAATGTTGGTCAGATAATCGAGCATGTCACGGAGTTTATGGCATTGCAGCCTCTGGATGTTATTCTAACCGGTTCATCCAGGCCACCGAAGTTGCTCAATGTCGGCGATATTGTTGAAGTCGAGATAGAAGGGATTGGACTGCTTCGGAATATCGTAGTTGCGCAGTAAAAGCGTGTACTAACTATGTGATCGGTGTTACTCAGGCATTAAAGAAGATATATAGTAGATAAATGGAGGAAAGAAATGGCTATTTCTCTGAAAGAACGTGACCGCCGCTATAAGGCTATCCGAGAACTTATGATAAAAGATAGACTGGATGCCTTGCTCGTAGTTGGGCGTGGCGACTGCTTTAGTCGTGGTAATATTCGGTACATAACAAACCAGGGAATTATCGCCGGCGCACAGTATTGTATTTTTGGTTTGGAAGGTGTTCCTATTTACATGCTTCCCGGCAAAGGACCTGTGGTGTCCAGACTCCGTAAAGCGGCGTGGAACCTTGATCTTAGAGAGGCTCCCAAGTTAGCCGAACAAATCATAGAAGACTTATCTCGTCTTAATAAGGGCAATAAGATCGGGATTGTGGGGATGGATGAGGTTTCAGTCCCTGTATATTTAGAAGTGCAAAGAAAATTCGGGGACAGGCTCGTTAACGCTGTGGGGATATTTGAACAGTTGCGCCTGATTAAGAGCGCCGAAGAGATTGAAAAAATGAGGACGGCGGCTTCCATTGCCGATAAAGTATTTACCACGCTTAAAAAGATAGTTAGACCGGGCATTATTGACTACGAAGTTTATGGCGAGGTCAGGAAGATTATTCATAAAATGGGTTGCGAATATTCTTTCGAGCTCATTAGTGCCGAAGGCGCCGATATGAACCTATCTTCTCCAATGGGAAACAAGCTTAAGGAAGACGGCACGCTGGCTCAGGAAATTTCCCCATCTTATGAAGGCTATTATGCACAGCTACCAGTTACCGTACCGGCGACAGAGTATCCGCCGCGCCTTCGTAGACTTATACCTATTTGGAAAGAGGCTGTTGCTGCGGCAGTAAATGTCATGCGCCCCGGGAAAAAAGTATCCGATGTTCACCAGGCAATAGAAAGAGTTGTTCGTAGTCACGGATGTTTCTCTCCATGGCGTCACGGGCATGCACTCGGACTTGACCTTATCGATTTTTGGTCGATCACCGATAATAATCCCACGGTACTCAAGTCCGGTATGACGTTGGTGCTCCATCCTGATATTTTTGAGCCCGGCTTTGAAGGTATCGGACCTTGTGCCGGTTACACTTATGTTATAACGGATAAAGGGGCGGAGAATCTGAGCAAAGTTAATATTTTTGAACAGTGATTTGCTGGAAAGCAATAGACCGCTGATCTAAGGTCAGCCATAGAAAAAGATATTGAGTAATCATAAAGCGAAAATGAGCAGGGTTGAGTGTTCTCAAATATATGAACATATGATAACTGGGAGGATACCTATGATAAATAAAACAGCCAAGGGGCCATAAGAAAATAAACCTTGTAAGATACGGGAAAAATAATGCCAAATCAGTACATAATGGAGGGTTATTTTATGAAAACCAAAGGAAGCGTAAAAAAGACATTGGTAACAGGCGTTATCGGGGAAGATGTACATATCGTGGGCATCAGGATCATTGAACATGCATTAAGAGGTGCCGGCTACAATATTGTCAGCCTGGGAGTCCAAGTTCCCCAGCAAGAGTTCGTGGACGCCGCTAGAGAAAGCGCGGCGGCTGCTATTCTGGTATCTTCGCTGGCCGGTCATGCCAACGTGGTGTGCAAAGGGTTAAGAGATAAATGCCTTGAAGCCGGGTTGGAAAATATTCGTCTGTATATCGGTGGCCAACTGATAATCGGTGAGCAGCCGTGGTCGGAAACAGAGAAGATATTTAAAGAGATGGGTTTTGACAGGGTATATCCTAAAGATGCAGATATATCTCAGGTAATCAAAGATATAGATAGTGATTTAAAATAGCGAAAACGAAAGGGGGTTTCTTATGGAAATCAAGAACAAGCGACTGGATGATGAGGTATTCGAGCGGGAGAGGAAAGAAATACTAAGCACGTGGCCGACAGGAAAAGACGTCGACATTGACGAAGCCGTAGAGTTTCACAAGACGCTGATACCCGAGAGGAATTATGCTCTGAAGGTTGCCGATGCCAAGAAGAATGGTAAGCATTTGATTCGTATCGACTCCGGGGTGGCCACAATCGAAGGGGAAATAGAGCTATTCAAGTGTCTACAGGATGAAGGGGGTGCTGATCTCCTGGGGTCGATTGTTGACAGTTTTACCAGGGTAAACGACTATAAGCAAGCCGAGAAAGGGCTAGAGGAGAGCATCAAACTCGGGAGGACGACTCTCAACGGCTTTCCTATGGTAGCTCACGGCGTGGCCGCCGGGAGGAAGGTAATAGAATCCGTGAAGCTGCCGGTGCAGTTAAGATCACCTGCGGTTGACACCAGGCTGGTGATGGAGATGGCCATGGCCACGGGGCACACGAGTGTTGCCGGCGGCGCCAGTGTGGGGAGTTCCTTATCTTTTTCCCGCGATGCACTGCCGGAGGTAGATATACACAACGGTCAATATGCTCACAGGCTGATGGCGGCCTATCAGGAAAGAGGCATTCCAATCGTTGCCGAGTGCGGGTTTGGCTTCGCTCACACTATACCGTACAGTCTGGGTTTCACCCAGGGCATTATCAACGCCATAGCCGCCGCCGAACAGGGGCTCAAGCAGTTCATATTCGGTATATATGGTCAGACCGGCAACCTGGCTCAGGATGTCGCCGGCCTTCTTGTCATGCCCAAGATTACAGAGGAATATCTCAGAAAGCTTGGCTACAAACCTACCTCGATATCCACTATGAGTTCGGCCTGGGGTGGCGTCTTCCCCGATGATTACGCCGAGTCCTTTGCCGTCGTCGCTTTCAGCGCGGTTACCGCGATGCTGGCGCGTGTTCAGATTGTCCACGTGAAGACAATTTTCGAGAGCAAAACGATACCGACGAAGGAAGCCAGCGCCGCCAGCCTGAGAGCGGGCAAAAAAATAATTAACATGATGAAAGACCAGAAAATCCAGCTGGACAATAAGGCTTTAACGATTGAATCCAAGATGCTGGAGATGGAGGTAAGGGCTATCATGGACAAGCTCCTGGAGATAGGGGACGGCGATATACTTGTCGGTATGAGGAAGGGTCTGGATGCAGGCATCATAGACCCGCCTTTTGCCACTTCCCGCTATGTTAAAGGCAAGGTGCTGGCTGCCAGAGACAACGAAGGTGCCATGAGATATCTTGACCATGGTAATTTACCCTTCAGCAAGGAGATAATCGAGTTCCACAAGCAGAAACTGGCTGAAAGAGAAAAGGCGCAGGGCCGGAAAATAGACTACCAGAATGTAGTTGACGACCTTATGTCCATAAGCCGGGGCTCACTGGTAAACAGGGGCTAAACATAAAAGACGACACTATAATACTCAGGTATAGGGGAGTATGGAGCTTTCGCGCCAAGCTTTCCGGCTGAATAAAAGCGGCGTGATTGAATTCCGAATCAGGATCTGCGAGGTTGTCAGTGGTGCTGGGCAACGTCCAAGTTGTGTTGCGCAGCACAAAGCCTCAGAAAATTTAAGAATATTCATCACTGGTGCTAAGGCTTTAATATCTCCCTTTATCCGTGGGGTTTGATAGGCAGAAAGGTCACCGGATTTCTATATCGGAGATAGCAGGATGAAAACCTTTAATAAAAGGGGAGATGAGGGGGAAACCAGCCTTCTTTTTGGTCAAAGAGTTCCCAAGAGTTCCCCGCGTTGTGAGGCTTATGGAACCCTGGACGAAGCTGTATCATGTCTTGGGATCGCTCGTAATACGGTTACCAAGAATAAAACAAAAGAAATAATATGGAAAATACAGAAAGAGCTTTTTATTGTCAGTGCGGAACTGGCCACAAAACCCTCAGATTATCAAGTGTTTGCTACCCGTTTTACTCCGGTAACTGAAGAAATGGCTGACCAGCTTGAAGAAATAATAGACGAATTGGAATCCAAGATAAAGTTGCCCAAGTCATTTATCATTCCAGGCTCAACTCTGGGTTCGGGATGGCTGGACCTTTCTCGAACCATAGTGAGGCGTGCGGAGAGAAGAGTGGTTGTCCTTAAAAAGAAAAGTGAAATTAATAATAATGCGATTCTTCAATATTTAAATCGACTAGCCGACCTTCTCTTCATCCTTGCCAGATATGAGGAATACCCTTCGGATAAAGAAACCACCTATCATAATCCATGTACTGAATCTGCTTTTCGCGAACCAATCCCTGGTTTCCCCGAACCCTGTGATACCTAGAAAGAATAACCAGAAGAAATATAGTTATAAGGGTAAACTGAGTTCAAGTAAGGTTGTCAATTTTATATTTATAAAAATATAAAAGTTTTCCGATAATAGAACTTAACCTTCTTTATTTTTCAAGTAGGCGGGTTCTATCGGGGGAGATTTAGGCAAAAACTGGTGTTGGTGCCCCTACCATTGCTACCTAAAGCATAATTGGTAATGCGGTATCCCGCCTACTTCCTCTTTTGTAAGACTTTCTTATTTTTTTACACTTACTTGAAAAGTGTAACCAGTCACAAACGAGGCTTTTGTTGGGTCACAGTAGCTTGTATTGTGCCCTCAGCGTTAACCATACTAGAACACATTGTAATTCCTGATTTACTTATTCCCAGAACTATAAGATTGCCTTGACATTCTTCTTGCTAGGCACTACACTTATGGCAGAGGTGAGTAGTGGTATTTGTAAGAGGTAAGCGACAGGGAAACAGAACCTATTACTATCTCGTGGAAAACCACCGGGAAGGCAACAAAGTGAAGCAAAAAGTTATTAAATATCTAGGCGCCCAGATGCCGACAAAAGAGCAGATAGAAACTATGAGGAGGGAACGATGAGAGCTGCGCTTTATGCCAGAGTCAGCAGTGAGGAACAGGTAGAGGGCTACAGTATCGATGCCCAGATACGAGCCTTTGAGACATTAGTTGAGGCTAGAGGTTGGACAATATACAAGGAGTATATTGAGGAGGGTAAATCAGCTAGAACAGAGAATATAAACAAGCGCCCGGTATTCAAGGAAGCCATAGCTGACGGGCTTGACCGAAGGTACGATATCTTGGTTGTTCATAAAGTCGATCGGTTCTCGCGGAAATTGCGCATTACCCTGGAATATTTTGATAAACTAGGGAAAGCCGAGGTTGGCTTTGTCTCTATCGTTGAGCAGATGGATTTCTCTACTCCCTGGGGTAAATTCACTCTCAGTATGCTTGGAGGCCTAGCTGAGCTTTACTCCGACAACCTTAGCCAAGAAACCAAAAAAGGATGGCATGAGCGAAGGGCACAAGGGCTTTATTGTGGGACATTGCCTTTTGGTGCAGCCAAGAGGGAAGACGGGATACCAGTGCCTGATATGGTGGAAAGGAAAATCACCATAAATGACCACGAAAGAACGGTTCGCAACTATGAAGGGCTAAAGATGGCATTCGAGCTTGAGGCGCAGGGAAAATCGGACAGAGAAGTAGCCATCGCACTCAACGCATCGGCATACAGGACAACCGGGACCCACGGTTCAAGGCCTTTTTCTAAAGACACTGTAAAGGATATGTTGAAGAACAAGTTCTACATCGGGTATATCGAAGATGGAAAAGGAGAATGGATGAAGGCAAAGCACCAACCTTTCATTACCCCGGAACTATTTGAGACTGTGCAGGCGACACGATCCAGCGTATCCTCGCCTCCGCAGACAATAAATAGTGGTGCGAGGATCTACAGCTTATCTTGCGTTGCCCGATGCGCTCGTTGTGGCGGTAGTATCCGGATGCAAACCAGCCCGAAGGGAAGAGCGAGGGTGTATTGCGCCTCTAGGGCGAAGAACTCTGGGTGCGATTTTAGCGGCACTTTCCTTGATGTCTACGAAAGGCAGGTAGAATGGTATCTGACGACCTTTATCATCCCAGATGACTACCAGCAGCGAATCTTGGAGGCACATCGCAAGGTTACAGCCGCTTACGACGAGACCGAGGATAAACGCAGGGGGTTAGAGGCCAGCCTTGCTAGATTAAAGGACCAGTACCGTTGGGGCCATATAGGCCAAGAAGAATATCTAAAAGAGTACAGGGAAACTGAACTGCAACTCCGGCAGCTAACGCCAGTTACGAGTTCCGAAGACAATCTCAAACGACTGGCTGATTTCCTGGCCAACGTAGCCGAAGCCTGGCGGGAGGCCAATCAGGAGCAAAGGAACAAGCTGGCCCGGGTACTGTTTGAGGAAATCAGGTTGGATAACGGCGGTAAGATCGTGGTCGTAAAGCCAAAGATTGAACTGGAGCCGTTCTTCAGGCTATCGTTTGAGTGTCACGCTAAAGATATTGCTAGCGACCCCGGGGGGATTTGAACCCCCGATCTCCACCGTGACAGGGTGGCATGTTAGACCGCTACACCACGGGGCCATTGCACTGATAGGCTGGAGAGATGTTAACCTCTTGTCCTGTCTTTTAATAAGAGTCTATCAGAGCCTATATACGGTGTCAAGGTATCCTGATTTCGGCATAGATTAGGCCTTAAGCTCACGTAAGATAGAGTCCATAGTAAACCCGCTTAACTGGCGTTGTTGTCTCTATTTCAGGATTATGGTATAATAACCTAAAATTGTGCGAGGAATTAGAGTGGCAAGAAAAAAACGAGAGCAAAAAGTTGAAGATAAAAGATTGCAGGATTATGAACTGGTGTATATAATCAGTCCAGAGATATCCGACGATATTTTGGAAACCAGAGTCAACGGTGTAACCCAGTTCATTACCGGCAGAGACGGCGTTGTCGCTGGGGTTGAAAAGTGGGGGAAAAAGAAACTGTCCTATCCTGTCAAGCACTTTTTAGAGGGTAACTACGTATTGACCAAGTTCAAGATGAGCCCGGCGCGATGCAAGGAACTCGAAGCGAACTTAAGAATTTCTGAGGAGATAATAAGACATCTTTTGGTTAAAGTTGGCAGTTAAGTGAAAAGGGTATCAAGCTCACGAGTTTTACCGGGGAGGTGAAGAGGCAATGCCGAGTCTGAACAAAGTGACGATAATTGGGAATGTCGGGAATGAACCGGAGATGCGTTTTACTCCGAACGGTAAACCGGTGACATCTTTTTCGGTGGCTACTAACTGGATGTATACCACGCCCGAGGGTGAAAGAAAGCAGGAAACCGAGTGGTTTAGCGTAGTAGCCTGGAACAGGTTGGCCGAGCAATGTAATCAGTTTCTGGCTAAAGGCAGGCTTGTCTATGCCGAAGGAAGGATACATACCAGGAACTGGGAAGGGCAGGACGGACAGCCCCACTCCAGAATCGAAGTGATTGCCAACCGGGTGATATTTCTGGACAGGAAGGGCGCCGCCCCTCCATCGGACGAGAAGACAGATGATACCGGGGTCGCCGAACTGGAACCGGAAGACCTTCCGTTTTAATTAAAGACAAAAATTCATCCTTCACATGTGAAGGATATACAGAGGGCAGGATGACATACAATAGAGACAGCAGGACCAGAAGACCAACCAGGGGGAAATACATACCGAAGCGTAAGGTTTGTTTCTTTTGTCGGGATAAAGTTGAGCATATTGACTATAAAGACACGGCTATATTGCGACCTTACATATCGGATAGAGCCAAGATTTCACCGCGTCGTAAAAGCGGTGTCTGTGCCAGGCATCAGCGTGCCTTGGCTACAGCCGTAAAAAGGGCGCGACATCTGGCTTTATTGCCGTTTGTGCCGGCCCACATTCGCAAGACGGGGGGCGTTGGTTTAAAAAGCTAGTGTCGCGGATTATTTTATCTTATCTCCCTTTTATTCCCTTTTATAGATAAATTTTTCACATGGAGTTAAAGTGCCAAAAAGAACCTATCAACCAAAGAGTATTCCCAGAAAGCGTGAGCACGGTTTTCTGAAAAGAATGAGCACGCGTGGCGGCCGGGACGTCCTTAAATCGAGGCGATTGAAGGGCCGGCACAGATTAACTGTTGTCTGATGGTTGCAGTAAAGGTTCGGGCGGGGTAGCCGTGAGGGGAGAACGATATCTAACCAAGAAAGTACAGTTCAGTCTGGTTTACGATGAAGGCAGGTCCTGGGTGGGTAAAGAGGTGGTAATCAGGGCCTTGTCTAACGGACTTGACTCATCCAGGTGTGGATTTGTGGTCAGTCGGCGTGTGGGTAAAGCGGTGGTAAGGAACAGGGTAAAACGCTTGCTGCGAGAGATACTCAGGCAGACACCGCTGCAACCGGGTTGGGATATTATCTTTATTGCTCGTACTCCGGCGGCGATGACTGACTATGCGAAACTCGGGGAATCGGTCAGGAATCTGTTATTCCAGGCCGGATTGTTTGTAGGAGAATATGAAGGCGTTCGCCCTGGAACTAATTAAATTATATCAGGTTACGCTGTCGCGGATTATGCCACCATCCTGCCGCTTTACACCGACTTGTTCTGAATACACCTGCGAAGCCATAACGAAATTCGGTTTGATAAAAGGAGCAGGTCTGGGCATCAGGCGGATTTCACGCTGTCATCCTTTGAATCCGGGCGGCTATGACCCCGTACCATAAAGGATTTCTAGGTAATAATAGCAATTCGAGATATATAGATAAAGGAAATAGCCAAATCACAAGAAACAATAACCAAACAATGAACAATAACCAAATTCAAAAACCAAACGTGTTTGGAACGTTTGATTATTGGTTATTGATATTTGTTTGGAGCTTGTACCTTGGTTATTGGTTATTTAAGGTATCGTTCTCAGGAACAACACGCAGGAGTGTATATTGAAGTCAAAGGGTAAATGGTATTGCGGCAGGGTAGCCTTTCTCCTGGCTTTAATCATCGCCGTTGCCTTGGTCGGTTCTAGTTGTGTCAGCGGCCTGGCGCCGATAGGGTGGTCGGGTGGGACCGTATCCAGCGGTACCATGTTTGTGGGCTCCAATGAAGGCAGGCTGGTGGCGATTAATCTGGCCGATGAAAGCCGGCAGTGGGCCGAGACGCTTAAAGCCGTCACCCAGCCGGGATTATTCGGCTGTTCTCCGGCTATGAGTGGGGGAGGTTGTGGGGCTGGCACTACGAGGGTGGCCATCTACGGGACACCAGTCGTCGCCGGCGACCTGGTATATATCGCCGGATATAATGGCAAAATATATGCCTACAACATCAGTAATCTGGCCATGAGATGGGCTTATCCGCGCGAGGGTAATCTCCAGCCTTTTGTCAGCGGCCTGGTTGAAGCTGATGGTAAATTATTTATCGGTTGTTCCGATGGCAGGGTTTATGCCCTGGATTCGACTACCGGCGATAAGCTGTGGGAGTTCGCTACCGGCGAAAAAATATGGTCAACCCCGGCCATAGACGGCGATACCCTGTATATCGGGTCTTTTGATAAGAAGCTGTATGCCCTCAATGCCACTGATGGTAAAAAAAAGTGGGAGTTTGTGACGGAAGGGGCCATTATCTCTACGCCGCTGGTGAATAATGGTACGATTTATATCGGGTCTTTTGATAGAAACCTGTATGCGGTTAACGCTATCGATGGAAAGCTGAAATGGAAGTTTATGGGGGAAAACTGGTTCTGGGCAGAGCCGGCCGTCTTTAACGGTACGATTTACGCCGGCTGCCTTGATGGTAATGTTTATGTCCTGAAAGCCGATTCCGGCGAAAAAGTAAAAAGTTTCGACCTGAAAAACCCGGTATCTTCCCAACCGGTTATTGTTGATAGTTCCGTTATCTTCGCTACCCGCAAAGGCGTAATCTATAGTATAGCTACCGGTTCTCAGGAAATTAAGCAGATTGCGGATATCAAGACCGATGTTGACGGCCCGCTGACGGCGTATGAAGGTATTGTCTACGTTCATACCCAGCAACTGGAGTTACAGCGTATCAATGCCGCCAGCGGTACTTTATACAGTCCTGTTTCCTTAAAGGGTTAGAGTCGGAGTAGAACGCATTGAATATTTGGGAATTAATAATCCAGCAGCCGGTAATAAACATCCTTATCGTGATGTCTCATTACCTGGCCGATAATTTCGGCCTGGCTATTATTGCCCTGACCGTCATCGTTAATCTCATTTTATTGCCCCTTACGATGAGCCAGATAAGGTCTTCCAAGAAGATGCAGGATTTGCAGCCTAAACTGGTCGACCTTCAGAAGAAATTTGCCAAGGATAAGCAAAAGCTGGCTCAGGAACAGATGAAGCTATACAAGGAGTCCGGAGTCAAGCCGGCCGGTTGTGCTCTCACTATGATAATCCAGATGCCGGTATGGATTGCCCTCTATCAGGCGATAATGCTGGCTCTGGCCGTGGCACCGGAGGGTCTGCTGAATCTCTCCAAGTATCTTTACCCGTGGCAGGTAGTATACTCTGTCTTGCCATTAAACCCTGATTTTTTGGTAATGAACCTGGGCCAACCCAATCTTATTCTGGCCTTGCTGGTCGGTGTTACGATGTGGCTGCAGCAGAAGATGTCGATGACCCCGGCGACCGACCCCAGGCAGGCGCAGCAGGCTAATATGATGCTCTGGATGATGCCGATACTTTTCGCTTACATGGCGTTAAATTTCACCAGCGGCTTATCTCTTTACTGGGTAACCTCCAGTGTTTTCAGGATAGTCTTGCAGTACCGGGTTACCGGCTGGGGAGGACTGCGTAAACAGGCGCCGACGCCAGCTAGTGAAAGTGACAAAAAATACCTGAAGTTCGAGGCTGCTCAGGAAAAGAAACAAACCAAGGATGCCGGGACTGATATTGTCATCACCGATAGCGATTCGTCAAAAAAAGGCACGCGTATTTTCAAAACCGATAAATATAAATTTCAACCGGATAAAGATAGAGAGCGGCACCGGAAGAAATAAAAGCGTTATCAATAAGAGGTTAAAATATGGAGATGGAGATACCTGAAAGTCAAAGCGAGGTTTTCGAGACGGCAAAAAGTATACTTGAAAAGCTTCTTTCTTTGATGGACCTGCCTGGTACCGTGACGCCTTCTGACGAATTTACGGTAATCGACGAGAACGGCAATGCTTCCTCACTCGGTCTCAACATATTAGGTGAAGACCTGGGCATATTAATCGGACGCCGCGGCCAGACCATGGTTTCTTTGCAATATATTATCAGGTTGATAATGACTCATAAAATGCAGGTGAAGATGCCGATTGTCCTTGATATCGAAGGTTATAAGCAGCGTCGCTGTGAAGGACTGCGGACGCTGGCTAAAAGGCTCGCGGAGCAGGTAAAGACCAGGAGACTGCCTTTCACCATGGAACCGATGCCCGCTTTTGAGAGACGTGTTATCCATGTCGCCCTAGCCGACCACCCGGATGTCGTTACCGAGAGCACCGGCATCGGCGAATCCAGGAAAGTGGTCATTTCACCCAAAAACCCCCGCCGCTATTGACAGTCCAATAATGTCATTCCCGCCCTCTAACAATTGTCATTCTGAGTCCTTCAGCGGAAGGACGAAGAATCCGTAACCATTCCCCTGGAGAATAACATTATTAAAAAATCTCACCCTTATTGATTTCCTTCCTGAATTGTGTTAACCTTTAACTGATAAAAGCATTGACGGAGAAGAGTAAGGGCAGAAAGGGATATCCAGCGAGTCTGATATAGTGTGAGCAGACATATCCTCGCCCTGAAAATCACTCCAGAGCTGCCAACCGAAAGCCCCGATTACATCGGGACGAGTAGGCTTGGTCGGACTCGTCAACCGTTATCAGAGACGAGGGCATGATTTGTGCCCTGAAGAGTGCTCCGATAATATCGGAGAAATTGGGTGGTACCGCGGGAATGTAAAGTCTCGTCCCTTAAGACGAGGCTTTTTTATTTTATATAAATATGTCATTGCGAGGAGCGTAGCGACGAAGCAATCTCTATTGTCGACTGTGTGAGATTGATGCTTAATAAAAGTAGAATCATTATTTTACATGGGGGTGGTTTATGTTTAGACCTGTCAGCAGTAGGGTAAATTTCCCTCGGCTG
>CAYQZZ010000016.1:33487-36916 GCA_964422155.1 uncultured Dehalococcoidaceae bacterium
ATGGGGGTGGTTTATGTTTAGACCTGTCAGCAGTAGGGTAAATTTCCCTCGGCTGGAGGAGGAAATCCTCGCCCAATGGAAAAGCGCTAAGACTTTCCAGCGCAGCGTCGCTGCCCGTAAGGGAGGCCCTGGCTTTATTCTTTATGACGGGCCGCCCACGGTCAACGGCAGCCCGGCGCTCCATCACGTATTTATGTCCGTCTTTAAGGATGTTATCCCTCGCTATAAAACAATGAAGGGTTACTACGCCCCGCGCATTGCCGGCTGGGACACACACGGCCTGCCGGTCGAGCTGGAAATCGAGAAGAAGATTGGCATCTCCTCCAAGCCCCAGATTGAGGAATACGGCATCGCCCGTTTCAACGACCTCTGCCGCCAGAGCGTCGAAAAATACATCCATGAATTCGAAGAGGTCATTGAGCGCGTGGCGTACTGGGTCGACCTTGATAATGCTTATGCTACGCTGCGAAATGAATATATCGAGACCTGCTGGTGGGCTATCAAGCAGATGTGGGATAAAGGGCTGGTCTATCAGGGCTACCGCGTTACGCCTCACTGCCCCCGCTGCGGCACGTCTTTAAGCTCCCATGAAATTGCCCAGGGCTATAAAGAAGATACCGAAGACCCCTCGGTTTACATAAAGTTCAGGGTCTCTGGGAAGTTGCCGGGTAATCTTCCTGCGGATAAGCCGGTATATCTGCTGGACTGGACGACGACCCCCTGGACACTGCCGGGCAATACGGCTCTCGCTGTGGCCCCTGATGCCGAGTATGTCTTACTACAAGGAAATGAAGAATATCTCATCATGGCGGCGCGACTTGTCGGAGCCGTCAATCTAGAAGGATATAACACGGTTAAGAAGTTACCGGGAAAGGAATTGGTAGGTATAAAATATGAACCGCTGTTCAATCCTCATGACTTCGGTGTGGAAAGGTTGAGGTTTAAAGAAGGCGGCGCGTTGCTGGCTCAGGAGGCTGAGAAAAACCTGAACTATCGTGTCATCACCGGCGATTTCGTCACCATGGATGATGGCACTGGTATCGTCCATATCGCCCCGGCATATGGTGAGATTGATTATAAAGTTGGTGAAATAAACGGCCTGGACTTCGTCCACCACGTCGACTTGCAGGGTAAAATAACCGGCACCTACCCCTTCGCCGGGAAATTCGTCAAAGACGCCGACCCTCTTATCATGGATGACCTGAAATCTCGTGGCCTTCTCCTGCGCCGCGGAACAATAAAGCATACCTATCCTTTCTGCTGGCGCTGTGAAACGCCGCTACTCTACTACGCCAAGGAGACCTGGTATATCAGGACCACCGCCGTGAAGGACAGGCTTATCTCCGGCAATGAAGAGATTAACTGGTATCCCGAGCATATCAAGTACGGACGCTTCGGCGACTGGCTCCAGAACAATGTCGACTGGGCTTTTTCGCGAGAGCGCTACTGGGGTACGCCGCTGCCGGTCTGGCGCTGTGGGTCCTGCGGCAGCTTTGAATGTATTGGCGGACTGGACGATTTGCGGGGGAAGCCCGGTATCGCCGGCTTGAAAGAGCCTTTAGACCTGCACCGTCCCAACGTCGATGATATCACTTTCGACTGCTCGAAGTGCGGCGGGAAGATGAAACGTGTCCCCGAGGTTATCGACTGCTGGTTCGATTCCGGGGCGATGCCTGTCGCCCAGAGCCATTATCCCTTTGAGAATAAGACTCTGCTTGAAGATGGGCGCTTTCCCGCTGACTATATCTGTGAAGCTGTCGACCAGACCCGCGGCTGGTTTTATAGTCTGCATGCCATTTCGACTTTGCTGTTCAACCGTCCCTGCTTCAAGAATGTCATCTGTCTGGGTCACATCGTGGACACCCAGGGAGAGAAGATGAGCAAGCGTAAGGGGAATGTCGTCTGGCCTTGGGAAGTCATTAAGAAATACGGGGCGGATGCTTTACGCTGGTATCTCTATACGGTGTCTTCGCCGGGTAATCCCCGCCAGTTCGATATGAAACAGGTGGATGAGGTATCCCGCCGTTTCCTTTCGACCCTGTGGAACGTCTATTCCTTTTTCGTTATGTATGCCAATATCGATAAATACCAGCCGGGGGCGGAAACTCCCCAGCCGGAGGCTGAGCTCGATAGGTGGATACTCTCCGAGCTTAATCAGCTTATCGCTGACGTCGATTCCGCTCTGGACAGCTATAGCCCGACCGATGCCGGCCGGAAGCTGGAGAACTTTGTCGATGGCCTGTCCAACTGGTACGTCCGGCGGAGTCGGCGGCGCTTCTGGAAGAGTGAGAATGATGCTGATAAGTTCTCCGCCTATAATACTCTTTACCGGTGTCTGGTGACTCTAGCTAAGCTGCTGGCGCCATTTACTCCTTTCCTGGCCGAAGAGCTTTACCAGAACCTGGTGAGGTCGGCCTTCCCGGACGCTCTGGAAAGCGTACATCTGGCCGACTTTCCAGTGGCAGACGGCAGCAAAATCGATAAGCAGCTGGCGGACGATAACCGTCTGGCGATGAAAGTTTGCAGTATGGGACGTGCGGCACGGAGCAAGGCCGGCATCAAGGTACGGCAGCCCCTGGAGTTCTTCTACGTCGGCGTTACTTCCGATTGGGAAAAGCGGGCTCTGGACAGAGTCGCGCCTCTGGTACTGGACGAGCTTAACGTCAAGGAACTGAGGTACGATTCCGTGGAAAAGGTGGCCGGCCTGGAAGTGGCGGGCTATTCCGCTATCAGCGAAACGGGCAACAGTGTGGCTGTCTCAACCTATATCACCGTGGAGCTGGAGGCCGAGGGCAATGCCCGCGAGATAGTGCATCGCTTGCAGACGATGCGCCGTTCCGCCGGCTATGAAATTGCCGACCATATCATTACCTATTACGAGGGAGATGCCTATTTCGTCCAGGCGATATCCGCCTTCGCGGACTATATCCGGCAGGAAACGCTGTCCGTTGAAATTGAAGAAGGCATCCCTGATGATGTCGACCTGAAAGAGACCCACAAGATAAGCGGCTCCACATTGTTGTTGGGAGTAAAGAAAGCGAAGTAGTTTTTGAGTTTTTAGAATATGAAGGCATTTTTAAGCATTAAATTCTGGGGCGATAATCGGAACAAAGAAGATATAGAAAAGATAATCAGTGCTGTCGAGAGCGCTGGTCTTGAGGTGTATTGTATTGTCCGTGACGCCGAGAAGTGGGGCGAGAAGCACATTGAGCCGCAGGAGATGATGAGACTGACTTTTATGAGGATTGAGGAATCAAATTTCTTGCTGGCGAATGTAATTGATTGGCCTATCGGCGTTGGTGTTGAGGTTGGCTATGCTTATGCTAAAGGGATACCTGTTATTTGCATCTGTCAAGAGGGTAAGAAAATCCCCAACACCGTTGGCTCTTTAGCCAAGCATATTATTAAATATAAAGACTATGACGATTT
>CAYQZZ010000017.1:0-36146 GCA_964422155.1 uncultured Dehalococcoidaceae bacterium
CGATGTACCGCGCCATGTAAGACGCCGAGCGGTCGACCTTGGTGGGGTCTTTGCCAGAGAAGGAGCCGCCGCCGTGCCGGGCGGCACCCCCGTATGTATCTACGATTATCTTGCGCCCGGTGCAGCCGGTATCCGAGACCGGCCCGCCGATGACGAACCGACCGGTAGCATTGATATAGTACCGGGTGTCTTTGTCAATCAGCCTGGCTGGCACTACCTCTTTGATAACATGCTTGATGATGTCTTTCTCTATTTGCTCATGGCTGACATCCGGGTCATGCTGCGCCCCGATGACGACGTTATCGACACGCTTGGGAACACCCTTACTGTATTCCACCGTCACCTGGCTCTTGCCGTCAGGGCGGAGGTATTTCAGTGTCCCGTTCTTCCTGACCTCGGCCAGCCGGCGGCACAGCTTGTGCGCCAGGGAGATGGGGAGGGGCATCAGTTCCGGGGTCTCGCTGCAGGCAAAACCGACCATCATACCCTGGTCGCCCGCACCGATTTCGTCAAGGTGGCTAATACCGGTGGTTTCCTTGGCTTCCAGCGATTTACTCACCCCCATATCGATATCGGTGGACTGCTCCTTTATTGACACCAGCACCCCCACGGACTGATGGTCGAATCCATATTCCGGGCGGATATAGCCGATATCACGTAATACATCCTTCACCAGTTGTGGCACTTCGATATAACAGATGGTCGTAATTTCACCCAGGACAATAACCAGGCCGGTGGTGGTAGCCACCTCACAGGCTACCCGCCCGTAAGGGTCTTTTTCCAGAATCGAGTCCAGAATTGCGTCCGCCACCTGGTCACATATTTTATCCGGGTGTCCTTCGGTTACCGATTCCGAGGTAAACAGGTATTTTGACGAGGCAGAAAAACTGTTTGACATTATTTTCCTCCAAAATTAATTCTTTAATAACATATTCCTGTCATTGCGAGCGAAGCGTGGCAATCCCCAAACCATCGTCTCCCTGTCATTCTGGCGAGGGCCAGAATCCATACCTCTTTTCCCCTCCCCTGGATTCCCGCCTGCGCGGGAATGACAAATTGATTGAACAGGTTAGATTGCTTCGTCGCTACGCTCCTCGCAATGACGATACTTTTACGTCCCCTCTTCCCAGCTTGTTAAATATTTCCGCTGCTCTGCGGTCAGGGTGTCAATGGCTACACCCATCGCCTTGAGCTTTAGACGGGCTACCTCTTTATCGATTTCTTCAGGCACCGTGTGTACTTTAATCTCGAGCTTGCCCTTATTCTTGACCAGATACTCCATGCACAATGCCTGGTTGGCAAAGCTCATGTCCATAACACTGGCCGGGTGACCCTCCGCCGCCGCCAGGTTTATCAACCGTCCCTCACCCAGCAGGTAAAGGTTGCGTCCATCCTTCATGGCATATTCCTCGACGAAGCTCCTGATAGTGCGTTTGCTCTTGGATAAACTCTCCAGGACCGGGATATTGATTTCCGCATTGAAATGTCCGCTGTTGGCCATAATAGCGCCGTCCTTCATCACCTGTAAATGTGCTTTATCAATGACATTCTTGTCGCCGGTAACGGTAATGAAGATATCGCCCACCCTGGCGGCGTCCATCAGGGGCATTACCTGATAGCCTTCCATGACGGCTTCCAAAGCGCGGACAGGCTCAACCTCGATGATGATGACATGGGCACCCAACCCCCTGGCCCTCATGGCCACGCCGCGTCCAGTCCAGCCGTAACCGCACACCACCACCTTTTTGCCAGCCCAGAGGATATTGGTGGCCCGGGTAATGCCATCGATGGTGCTCTGCCCGGTGCCGTAACGGTTATCGAAGAGGTGCTTGGTCTCGGCATCATTCACGGCGATGAGGGGATACTTTAGCTTACCGGCTTTATACATGCTGCGAAGTCGGATAACGCCGGTGGTGGTTTCCTCGCTGCCCCCGATGATATTTTTAAGAAGGTCGCTCCGTTTGGTGTGCAGCGTGGTTACTAAATCGGCACCATCGTCGATAGTTATATTGGGTTTATGGTCCAGAGCCGCATTTATGTGCTTGTAGTAGGTGTCTCCGTCCTCACCCTTGATGGCATAGGTGGGAATGCCGTAATCCACCAGCGTCGCGGCTACATCGTCCTGGGTACTGAGAGGGTTGGAGGCGCAGAGAACAACATCGGCTCCCCCCGCTTTCAGGGTCAACCCCAGATTGGCCGTCTCCGTGGTGATGTGCAGACATCCCGAGATGCGGATACCTTTTAAAGGCTTTTCCGCTTTAAACCTTTCCCGTATCAGGCTTATCACCGGCATCTCACGGTAGGCCCACTCTATGCGCTGCCTGCCAGCCCCGGCTAAAGCCATGTCCTTAACATCATAGCTTCGAGAGGTCATAAGCTATCCTTTCTTGTCTTCGATATCGATTAAACATAATATATTATACCAAGTGCACAACTTAATAAACAATATTGGACAACTGGCAATGAGGATATCGAGGTGATACGCTAGCATGAGGACTATACTTCACAATGATATAATATAAATTCTGTATTAGATGATACAATAGTAGTATCACTCAAATTTATATAAAGGCTGTCTGGTATTTTCGCCTGGAGAGAATGTAAAGTCGTTGTGGCATCTATATACGCGCATTCGGTCAGGCGATTCCCCAGTCCCGATATCCCTGCCGTATAACAGCCGCATACTCTTTCGAAGGTAGAGATTCTTCCAGTTGACCCGACTTTATATAGGTCACCGCGGAGACAGGCTGATTATCTTCATCGAATACCGTGACATTAAGTCTTGCATAGCCGACCTCATATTTATCAAGCTGTCTCAGGCAAGCCTCGCTAACCTCGTAGATGGCGCCGTGTACCTTCTCCCCGCGGAAAGGTTTTATGCTGGCAACGCCACCATGCCATGTACGCGACCATCCGGTGAACACCAGCTTATAGTTAGGCAGAATAGCCACAAACTTGGGCTTTTGCTCTGCCTGTCAGCGTTCTTGCATCTGTTTTTTACTTAAATTAGATGCATAGGCAAAGTAATTCATTCACCTATCCCCGGGACCGAGATTTTTTCATCAACTTTCACCATGTTGGCGCCGCAGCAGACAAGGGAGCCGCCGCCAACCTTGGTCACGGTTACCTCGTTATGGCAAATATTGCAGCGGTATTTTTCACCGACTTTCTGAACAGCCATGAGCACTACCTCCTTACATCGTCTTCAAATTATATTACAACTCCCCCGCTAAATAAAATCCGACCGTCGCCAGGCCACTGACAGTTGACATCTGCAGGGTGTAATGTATAACATAATTCAGAGCAAAAAGGTAGACAGGGTATCAAGAAAGAGCCGGGTTCAGTCCGATTTGCCGTTATAATTTTGTATGGCAGGACATGCGCCTTATCCGGAGTAACTGATAGCTGATTGGGGAGAGTTATGCACCGGTTGCTCGCTGTTATTCTGGCAGGTGGTACGGGGGAGCGCTTGAGCATCCTTTCCAAGGAACGCGCCAAGCCTGCTGTCCCATTTGCCGGTAAATACAGAATCATCGATTATACCCTCAGTAATTGTGTTAACTCGGGAGTACACAATATCATCGTCCTCACCCAGTACCAGCCGGTATCGCTAACGCAGCATATCGGTATTGGTGCGCCCTGGGGTCTGGCAGCTCCGGATAGAAACATACGGCTGCTGCAACCTTATTTGGCCCGTGAAGAAGGCCGGGACTGGTATAAAGGGACGGCTGATGCCGTTTACCAGAACCTCAACCGCATTGAAGGTGAAGACGCTGATGAGATTCTGATTCTCAGTGGTGACCACGTCTATAAGATGGACTATTCTTCCATGCTCGAATTTCACCGTGAAAACGAGGCGGATGTTACCCTGGCGGTAACCCCCATGCCTAAAGAAGAGCTGTACCGGTTCGGCACGGTAGTTGCGGATGAAAAGGGTCAGATAACCCGCTTCCAGGAAAAGGTCAAGGACGCGCAGAGCAATCTTGTCTCCATGGGTATCTATATTTTCAATATCAAAACTCTTCGCCAGTGGCTGGAGATAAGGACGGGACATGACTTCGGTAGAAATGTATTCCCCAGGATGGTGACCAAAGGCAGCGTATTCGCCTACACCTTCGACGGTTACTGGCGCGATATCGGTACGGTAGATAGCTACTGGCAGACCAATATGGAGATAATGTCCATGTCTCAATCGTTCCTGGCTGATACCGACTGGCGTATATACACCAGCGAAACGGAGAGCCCTCCGACCAAGGTCGGCGATAATGCCACCGTCACCAATTGCCTGTTATCCAGCGGCTGTAAAATCGAGGGACATCTGGAGCACTCCATTTTATCGCCGGGAGTACAGGTTGCTGAAGGTGCCATCGTTAAAGATTCCATTATCATGAACAACACCCATATAGGCCGGAACTGTATCATTGACCATGCTATACTGGATAAAGAAGTAACCATCGAGCCTAACTGCCACGTCGGTTTCGGTGACGATTACCGTATCAACCGCCTGTACCCTGATATTTTAAATACCGGGCTGACTATTATCGGAAAACGGACGGTAATTCCTGCCGACTACAAGATTGGCCGCAACTGTATCGTCTACGATGCCGTCGTCGAGGGTGACCTGCCCAAATCCGAGGTCAAGAGCGGCGAGACCATCAAACCGAAGCGTAAATCAGTCCGCACCAAGACATAAGCGCTGGTTCTAGCTGTTTTTATTTTAGCTCACTCAGCCGCGCCAGGAATGTCTCGACCTCTGCCGTCGAATTCAGAAAATACTCGGCGGTTGAAGTCCGGTTTTCCTCCCCAACGAAAATGCTCCAGCCATCCGGAGGGCAGACAATCCTGAAGGCATCCTCATCAGTAGTATCATCGCCCAGGTAGATAGTCAGCAACCTCTCCTGTTTTAGTGTTGTCTTTAACTCCCGTGCAATGACCTCCACCGCATTACCCTTGTCCCAGTCTATCGGTGGCCTTATCTCCCAGAGCTTCTTCATAGCGTAGACCCTTATCTCCCCCCTATCGACATGCAGTGCGGTAACCCTTTGTACGGCACTGGTCACGGCGTCTACATCCTCCGGCTTTACCAGCCGGTAGTGGACGCTCAGGCTAAAGCCCTTATCCTGGATAATGACCCCAGCAATGCCTTTCAGTGCCACCGCAAGCTCACGAGCCAGTCCGGCGATAATAGGGCGGGTTGCCTCGGCCCCGGGGCTGACAAAGCTTAGGCCGGGCCCATCTATTTCCAGCCCGTGGTTGCCGGAATAATAGATACCTTTGATGTCCACCATCGACCTTAGCTCTTCAATGGAGCGCCCACTGATGACACCCACGCTGGTTTCCGATTTTCGTGCCAGGTCCTTTAGCTTCTGCCTGACGCTGGCGGAGAGCACGGCATCCTCGGGGCGCCCCACGATAGTGGCCAGGGTGCCGTCATAATCGGCAAGGAGCAGGATATGAGACGCTGCCCGGCAATCGGCTGAAAAAGCCTGCCACGACTGAAACAGGTGTTTCACGAAATCCCCGCTATCGATATAAGCCTGGATAAATTTGAGGCCCCCCAGCGATAAATGTTGTTGGTGGCTACGGTTTTTCGCATACTCTCCATGCGCCTTCGTCTCTCCGCCTCCGGCATCTCGATAGCCTCTTTAATCTTCTCGGCAAATTCGCCGATGACATAGGGATTGATAAGCAGGGCGTCGGATAACTCCTCGGCGGCGCCGGTGAACCGACTCAGAATCAAGACGCCATCACCGTCAATCCTGGCGGAGACATATTCCTTGGCTACCAGATTCATGCCGTCGTGGAGAGAGCTGACTATGCAGAAGTGGGAAAGGCGCCGCAGGGCGTTCAGCGTTACCGGTGCCAGCTGCCGCATCATGGGAATCACCGGCTTCCAGAAGGCGGTGCCGTATTTACTGTTAATGCCACTTATCAGGTCGTCAATCCTCTGCTCTATATCCCTGTAAATCTCGATCTGGGTCCGACTCGGCATACCGGCCTGAATATAGACTACCTTACCCCTGTATCGGGGATTATCCTCCAGGAATTTATCCAGTGCCTGGAGTCGCTCCGGGATACCCTTGGTATAGTCCAGGCGGTCCATGCCGACGCCGAGATATTTCCCTTCGAGGTCAAATTCAAGGTGCAGGCTCTCCATCTCTTGCTCCACCGCTTCCGTCCCCGCCTGTTTGGAGATTCCATCGAAGTCCACGCTGATGGGGAAAAACTCCAGGAAAGTCGTTTCGGTCTGGCGGATTATTGCCTTCTTTTTCAGGTCGACCCCGGTTCCCAGAGTGCGTTCCGCCGACTCCATAAAGTTATGGCAATACGACTGCGTCTGGAATCCCAGCAGGTCGTTACCGAGCAGACCGCTGAGTATTTCTTCATGCCACGGGCAGGTACGGAATACCTCATAGGAAGGCCAGGGAATATGCCAGAACTGGCCGATGGTCAGGTTGTCCTTCACATACGAAGGATGCTCCTTGATATAGCGGGAGAGCAGGGCAAAATGGTAGTCCTGCACAAACACCACCGCCCGGCGACTGCCTATCTCCTGCATAATCGTATCGGCGAAAATCCTGTTGACCTTCTTATAGGTATTCCAATCGGCCTCGTTGAATACAGGCTGAATAAAAGTAATATGGCACAGCGGCCAGAGCCCCTTATTGGAAAAGCCAATATAATAACCGGCCATCTCTTCTTCCGTCAGCCACACTCTTCTCAGTGTGTACTCCGGATTGTCCGGCGGCACAGCCACCCGGTCCATGGCGTCAACTACCTTCCGGTCGGCATCGCCGGCACCCTGGGCAATCCAGGTACCGCCGGAGGCACGCAGCACCGGGTCCAGCGCCTCGGTCAGCCCGCTGACCGGATGGTCCCACTTTATCTTATCTCCGGACATGGTGTGAACGTAAGGCTCGCGATTGGAAACCACGATAAAGAGATTTTTGCCTAGTTTCGTCCGGATGAGTTGACAGAGTTTTTCTTTGTTCCACTGAGGTGCTTCTATCAAGCCTTACCTGCCTTGCCTTCAGACTGACTAACTACCCCTACCTACTTTTAGAGTATTCCAAGCGGCATTGCCTGTCAAGAAACGGTACTGCCTATCAAGCGTGCGACAAACGTCTTTCATCCCTGCCGGATAAGCTCCCTTATCGTCATATTCCCGCTCTCGGAAGGATAATACTTCAGATAAGAATCAAAGTACGGGTCATTTCCCATGTCGGCCGTTGTCCTGTAAATTCCCTGCGCCAGAGTCATATTCCCGGTGCAGAGATTGTCCAGGAGTTCCAGCATAACCTTATCGACATATTCCAGAGTGACCACGTCATTCCAGCCGACATACACCGAAGCGCCCTTCTCCACGAAGGCCGCCGGCATATCATCATAGTGATAGCTCTCGCACCCCATCGCCAGAACTACGGTACGGTCGAATTTTCCCCTGGCATCTTTGATAAACTCGGAGTTGACCGCAAAAACCAGCGGAAAATTTTCCTGCATCATGGCATTGGATACTTTATCGGTCAACTGCTCGGCAACATACCTGGTCCTGGTATAGTTTTCGGCAGTAAACAGGTAGGTTGTTTCCAGCGGTACCACCTTCCCTTCCTCAAGACTCAGCAGCAACCCGGAATGAACCCTTAAAACGATAAACTTGTAGCCGAGCGAAGGGAGCTTTCGATAAAAATCTACGTTAATATCGCCGCCCTGCCATAAATCGACTTTAAAGCCGCTGGACTGCAGAATCCGGGTGGCTCCGGCAATAAAGTCCGGATTAGCCTCAAGGATATAAAGCTGGTCGATTATGGCTGCCCTGTCACCCTCGCCATTCCCCTGATGGGGACTCCGGCAGCCCGAAGGCATAACCATCACCGCCAGCACCAGTACCGCCACCAATATTGTGAGAATACGCTTGATTTTCCTCAAATGAAGTATAGGTGACTCCTGGCTTTTTCTCAATGGTGGTCAGGCTCTTTACCCGTCCATAAGAGCGGGAAGACGATATCGCTGAAGCAGCAGGGTATCCAGACAGCCAGGAACAGAAAAACGAAGAGGAGAGGCAGCAATGGCAGCCATTCAGCCGTCCCGAAGGTAGTGAAATACAGTAATGATGCCCAGGTGCTTATCAGAATATGCCACATGTGGGGGAATTTGGTGCTGGGTTTGAAGTAGCCGATAGCGATACCGATGAAGGCGGCGCAATTGACTGGAATCCACTCGGGGATGCCGATGAAGGGCATTCTGGCCGTCTCGATAAAGGGTAATTCAAACCCAATATTGATGTTAATGGCGCTCCCCTCTATGTAGGGAATGATGGCATCGCTCAATGTCCCCACAACAATAGGGCCTGCATAGCAAATGAGAATGGTTAACCAGGGGGGACTCTTTCTGTTTTTTCGGTAAAGCGCCGTGGTGACCATGGCACTGAAAAGGAGATGGAGGGGATGGAAAGTGTAAAAAAGAGCTTCGGATATCCCGGTGCTGACATGCAACAGGGTGATGACAACCATCGCCATAATGCCAACGACTGCCCCGGCGGCGGTGAAAGGGATATGATGTAATAGTTCCCGGCCAATACGTTTCAGCATCCTCTTCCTATCCTATCACTGCTTCTTTACAGCATTGCCGGCACTGTCCCAGGAACTCCAGAAGATGGCCGTTGATTTTAAAACTGGTCTCCCTGGAAAGCCGGCGCTCCAGTTCACCCAGGTCGCAATCGACAAAATCAATAACCTTGCCGCAGTCGGAACAAATCAAATGATGGTGATGTTCAGAAGGCCGGCGCATCAGGTAACTCCGGCAATTTCCCCCGGCGTGCATTTCGCAGATGAGACCGAGTTTGGTAAGCGTTTCCAGAGTGCGGTAAATCGTCACCAGCCCGATGCCGGGGTGCTCACGGCATACCCGCTCGTATATGGCCGCTGGAGTCAGGTGCTCGCGACTTTTAATAATGCCTTTGATGATAGCGCGCCGCTGCGGAGTAATTTTATAACCGTGCTGTCTCAGCGCACTTTCAATCTTCTTTTCTGAATAAACCATTTTAGATTTCCAACTGAAAATAATTTTCAGTTAGTAATATAACAAAGTATATTTTCTTTGTCAATATATTTTCAAAACGACTCCGTTTACATTTGGTTGATGAACTCCCCTCCCCCCTGACTGATTTCCAGCCGGAGTTATAGAAGTAATGTTAAATTTGCCTTACCTGTAAAAGAGGAGTGCGAAGCGAGAGGGGGCGCAGCCCCCTCTCATAATTTCCCCCCTCTTCAAACATAATTATTAACAGGTTTCTTCAATCTCTCTGTTTGGAGAGGGGGCCAGGGGCTTGCCCTGAGCGCAGCGAACGGGGTGAGGTTAAAACCAAATAGTATCAGGACAACAGCCGAACAACCAACAACGAATAGAACCATCTAAATCAGCAATTGTCCTGAGCCTATTATGTATGGTAGAATTGTAACATATGTCACATTAATAATATATTATTACAATGCGTAGTAATTTGCATAATTATTATGTATTATGATATTATATTAAAATAATTATATTGAATTGCGTGAAATATCATGGAAAAGACTCTGCAACTGCTATCGGGAAATGAGGCACTGGCGCTGGGAGCCTACCACGCCGGCGTGCAGGTAGCGGCCGCCTACCCCGGCACCCCCAGCACCGAGATACTGGAAAATCTGGCACGCTTCAAGGATATCTACGCCGAGTGGTCCACCAACGAAAAGGTAGCTATGGAGGTGGCCATGGGGGCGGCTTATGCTGGTGCCCGCGCCATGGTTTCCATGAAACACGTGGGGCTTAACGTAGCCAGTGACCCCTTTATGGCGGCATCGATAACCGGCATCATCGGCGGCCTGGTAGTTGTCAGCGCCGACGACCCGCAGATACACAGCTCACAGAACGAGCAGGACAACCGGCACTATGCCCGGCTGGCCAAGGTGCCGATGCTGGAGCCGAGCGATAGCCAGGAAGCCTACGACCTCATGGGCTATGCCTTCGATATCAGCGAGGAATTCGATACGCCGGTACTGCTGCGTACCACCACCCGCATCTCCCATTCCAAATCGGTAGTTGATGCCAAGCGCCGCCGCACGGTGAAAAACCCGCAGCCGGCTTTCCACTTTAACGTACAGAAATACGTTATGCTGCCGGTCAACGCTTTACCCCGTCATGCCGTCGTGGAGAAGCGCCTGCTCAGGCTGGCTGAGTATACGGAGACTTTCCCGTTAAATCAAATTATAATGGGCAAGCGGGACCTCGGCATCGTGACCAGCGGCGTCGCTTACCAGTACGCCCGCGAGGTCTTCCCGGAAGCTTCTTTTCTCAAGCTGAGCATGACCTGGCCGCTGCCGCAGAAAATGATAAAAGAATTCGCCGGAAAGGTAGATAAGCTTATCGTTATCGAAGAGCTCGACCCGTTTTTACAGGATAATATTAAGGCGATGGGCATTGAGGTCACCGGCAAAGAGTTTATCCCGCTAGTGGGCGAACTGAATACGCGTATCGTTATCGAAAGCAGCGTCGGTGCTGGCCTGCTCGCCGTTCCTCCGTCACTCCAGCAGGCGAGCCTGCTGCCCGATTCGGAAAAGGACAATATACTGCCTCCAGCTCAAGGGCTGCCCCGCCGCCCTCCTTTACTCTGTCCGGGATGCCCCCATACCGGCATCTACTTCGTCCTGAACGGCATCGGCCAGCGCTCAAGGCTGCTCGAAGCGAAAGATAAAGAGCCGCAGGAACCGAAGCTGATAATCACCGGGGATATCGGCTGCTATACGCTGGGCGCCTACCCGCCGCTCAACGTCCTGGATACCACTGCCTGCATGGGCGCCGGTATCGGACAGGCGCTGGGTATGGAAAGGGCCGGCATTAAAAGCAAGGTGGTGGCTGTCATCGGCGACTCCACCTTCATGCACTCCGGCATCACCGGACTGGTGGATGCCGTCTATAATAACGGGCATATCACCATCCTGATACTGGACAACCGCACCACGGCCATGACGGGCCACCAGGAGCACCCCGGGACGGGTATCTCCGCGCAGGGACAGGAGACCTACGCCGTGGATATCGAGAGCTTATGCCGCGGCATCGGCGTGAAGGACGTTAAAGTAATAAACGCCTTCGATTTGAAGGCATTAAGGGCAGGCGTCAGGGACTCTCTGGACAGGCCGGAGGTCTCCGTTATCATTGTACGCGGCTCCTGCGCTATGCAGGTGAGAAAGCGCGCCAACCTCAGGAAGGTTGATATCGAAAAGTGCGACCAGTGCGGCGTCTGTCTCAGGCTGGGATGTCCGGCTATCCAGAGCACTGATGGGCAGGTTTTCATCGAGCCGACGCTCTGTGCCGGCGATATCTGTACTATCTGCGAACAGTTATGTCCGCAAAAGGCAATTGGCATATAAGCAAGAAAGTGTCTGGTAACAGTTCGGTGTCATTCCCGCGGAAGTGGGAATCCAGAGCTTCCGTACTGTCATTCCAGCGAAGGCTGGAATCCAGTGGGGGTGAGGGTGGCTGGATTCTCGGGTCAAGCCCGAGAATGACATTATTAAAAAAATTAAAATAATCAAGATTGCGGAAGTAAAGTGAAAAAAATGGACTTACTCGTGACAGGGGTGGGCGGTCAGGGGGTCGTCCTGGCCAGCGACATCATCGGCGAGACGGCTTTAGCCGCCGGCTTCGACGTTAAAAAGACGGACACGCTCGGCATGGCGCAGCGCGGCGGCAGCGTCGTCAGCCACGTGCGCCTGGCGCCTAGAGTCTGGTCGCCATTGATAAAAGATGGTGAAGCGGACTTGCTCCTGGCCTTTGAGAAGCTGGAGGCAGCCCGCTGGAGCCACTATTTAAAGCCCGGCGCCATAGCCATCGTTAATAACTATGAGCAGCCGCCGCTATCGGTAAGCCTGGGACAGGAAAAATACCCCACCGATGCCCAAATTACCGCTGCCCTTAAACGGCGTACCGACCAGGTCTATTTTATTGATGGCAATAAGAGAGCTAAAGAACTGGGCAACGTCAGGACTCTTAATATATACATGCTGGGATGTTTTTCCGTGTTCGCTCCGCTGCATATCGATGTCTGGAAGGAGAGCATCTCGCGGCGCATGCCGGAGAACATCCGTGAAATCAATCTTACGGCGTTTGAAAAAGGCAGAAAGGAAATAGAGAGTGTCCGTATCGGAAAGAGTTAAAAAGGGCATGGTGGTGGGGTCGTGGATAAGGCGGATGTTCGAAGAAGGCATCGCCATGAAAAAACAGTTCGGCGAGGAGAATATCTTCGACCTCTCACTCGGCAATCCGGTCATGGAACCCCCTCCCGAGTTTTCCCGCGAGCTCAAGCGTCTGGCGAATAATCCCTACAAAGGGATGCACGGTTACATGGAGAACGCCGGCTATCCCGCCACCCGGGCTGCCGTCGCCGCGCAGCTGACAAAAGAGACCGGCATCAAACTAAGCGAAAGGGACGTCATCATGGCGGTGGGGGCAGCGGGCGCCATCAACGTGGCGCTTAAGACTATCCTCGACCCCGGTGATGAAGTCATCGTATTTATTCCCTGGTTCGTCGACTACTTTAACTATGTCGAAAACCACGATGGCATCGTCAAGCCCATGCCTACCGATGAGAATTTTATGCCCCGCCTGGATATTTTAGAGGCCGGCATCGGCCCCCGGACGAAAGCCTTTCTCATCAATTCACCCAACAACCCCACCGGCGTGGTCTATAGCGAGAGCCTGATGAAGAAAATGGCGGGAATACTCCGCAAAAAAGAAGCCGAGTACGGGACGGAGATATTCATCGTCAGCGATGAGCCTTACAAAAAGATTATTTACGACGGACTTAAATACCCATCTCCGTTAAACTTTCACCGGCACAGCATCATCGCCACCTCACACTCCAAGGACCTCTCCATCGCCGGCGAGCGTATTGGCTATGTCGCTTTGCACCCGGACTGCGAGCACCATGACGATATGATAACGGGCTTCGTTTTCTGCACCCGCGTGCTTGGCTTTATCAACGCCCCGGCATTCATGCAGAACGTGGTGCGCCATCTCCAGGACGTAACCATTCCCGTCAGTGAGTACCAGCGCCACCGCGACTTTATCTACGGTAATCTGGTAAAAATGGGCTATCAGGTCAATAAGCCGCAAGGGGCTTTTTACATCTTCCCCAGATGCCCCATTAAGGACGATGTCGCTTTCATACACGAGCTACAGCACGAGCACCATGTGCTGACAGTGCCCGGCATAGCTTTTGGCGCGCCCGGGTACTTCCGGCTGGTATATTGTGTCACCGACCAGGTACTGGAACGCTCCATGCCCGGCCTGGAAGCGTTGGCTAAAAAGTACGGGCTGAAATAGCACGTATCTCCGGTAGTGGATCTATTTCAATTTTATGAGCTTTGAAAGGGCTTGTGATTATGCAATATTTAAAGTATGCAAAAGCGGCCAAGCAAAAGACAAGATACTAATATAATATCCTCTAGTATCGTGAATCAAGTTACTGATGAAGCCCACATTGTTAAGAATCCTGCTATTGTGGCTATTGGTAGATTAGGTGATCCAAAAGGTGGCAGAGTTAGATCTGAAAAGCCTACAAGCGTAAGACGAGTGGAGATAGCCAAGAAAGCAGCACTAGCTAGGTGGGGTAAATGATTATGGATGAGGGGTAATAGCAAAAATCTTGATTATTCCCCTAGTTGAACCATAATACCAAAATACTCTATAAGCTGCTGGTGTTTTCTGTTGTGCATACGCCTCAAATACTTTCTCCCCATTCGGTCCCTTCAAACTTAAAAAGGGATGGGTTTGGAGGCTATTGTGGTGAGGGTTTTGAGCTAAGTATCTAAGAGTCTTCTTAACGGCTTTGTATCGTTTGTTTTCTGATGGATTAGACTTAAGTAAGTTATAAGTTTGTTTTGCCTTATCCGTCCACTCTAACTCAAACAAAGTTTTTGACCTTACAATGAGCCTAAGTCAACTTTTGACACCCTGCCATCCGCAGCATCGGCAAGACCTTGCCGAACTAAAGAAAGAGCATCGGGATTGTTGAACAGCCATGCTTCCGAAGCTGGAATGGTAATTTGCGGGTCTAGGAGAATCTGCCCTAGGCTATTGCTGTATATATGATACGTGATGTCTTCACTTACCAAGACTTTAGGCAAAACCACCCGCTTTTTAGAATCTGGCTTCACTCCCCTGGCTACTCTAGTGAAATCTGTATTTTTAATTATAGTTACCATATATCTACCTAACCAACTATGTTATATTCTATACATACATTATAACCCAGTGGGACTATCTGTCAAGTGGGATATCCCCACTTTTTCAAAAATATTTTTTAAATTGTCTACAAAACACTTGATATTCTCCATTATCATTGACAAACGTTCATTGACCATAATACAATAGGCTTACTTTTTCTTGAGAGGATTCCAGCGTTCGTTATGTCCATGATAAACTGTAACGTCACCGATATTAAACGAGTAAGGCAGGTTATCCCGATGAAATCGGGACGGGCAAGGTGTGTTTTCACATTGGAGAAGACCTGAATATAACCAAAAAATCCAGCTAGAGAACACACCGGGCCCGGGAAACATCCCCCGGGCCTCATTTTTTATCAGGAGGTTTTTTTATAATGTCCGAATTTCTGAATGATTTATCAGCAACAGCCTTAGCTAATGCCGTTGAAGCCAACCTCTATGCCACCGTTCCTTTCTCTCACAACTGGCCGCAAGCCGAAGTATATTCCGGGCCGGATATATCCTGGTGCATTACAGATATCCCTTTCCCCGTGTGTAACGCCATCTTTCGCGCCCGGCTTAAGCCGGAACAGATAGACAGTACCATCGAAAACCTTATCGCCAGGGGCCGGACCAGAAATGTGCCTCTGCAATGGTGGACCGGGCTGGAAACGAAACCGGCCAACCTGGGTGAAAAACTTCTCGCCCACGGCTTCACTACTCGCGGCGATAGCTCCGGCATGGCTATCGATTTGCTGGCGATGAACGAAGATGTACCCATACCTGCCGATTTGAAAATTATCGAGGTAAAAGACTGGAAAACTCTAAAGACATGGTGCCACATCACGAGCGTCGGTTTTAGCATTCCCGAACAAGCCGAGCCCGGTTTAGTGGACTGGTTCACAACCGATATTAAGTTAAAACAACCCCTCAAGTTTTACCTTGGCTTGTTGAAAGGTAAGCCGGTAGCCACCTCGATGTACTTTTTAGCGGAAGGCGTGGCCGGTATTTACTTTGTCGCCACGATTCCGGAAGCGCGCAACCAGGGGGTTGGTTTTGCCATCACACAGAAGCCTTTACAGGTAGCAAAAAAGATGGGTTATCGGGTAGGTATTCTACAGGCTGCTAAAATGGGAGAACCAGTGTACCGCAGGATGGGATTTAAGGAATACTGTAGAATAGGGTCCTATTCGTGGATGAATAAACCAGAATAAAGGAGATTTAAATGGAACGACAATTCGTTATTGAGAACGCTGGAGAGCGGGAAAGACTCCGTAAACTGGTAGATGGCATGACCGACGAGGAACTAAACCTCATTATCTACAAAGAGGGATGGACGATTGCGGTTGCTCTGGCGCACCTGGCGTTCTGGGACCAATACGCCCTGGCCCTGTTACGCCGGTGGAAGAAAGACGGGGTTACGCCATCCCAATCTGATACCGATGCCACCAACTATGCACTTCTACCTCTCGCCCTGGCATTATCTCCGAAGTCGGCAGCGGAACTGGCATTATCTTCAGCTTACGAGGTAGACCGCGAAGTTGAGGAATCTTCCCCCGAGTTCATCGAGGCAGTTGAGCATCTCAAGAAACCTTACCGGCTGAACCGTTCTATCCATCGCAAATTGCACCTGGATGAAATTGAGGTTTTACTTAAAGCTAAGCGCGGGACAAAGTAGCCCTACACAGGCTTGAAAACTGTCATTCCCGACCTGATCGGGAATCCAGCCGCTTTTCCCCGCCCCTGGATTCCAGCCTTCGCTGGAATGACGGTGTGCCGACGCCTAGGGGTTGTTGCATTTTTTTAAAAACCTATGGTATACTTTCGCAGTGCCCCAAAGCTCTATATATCATAGTATATAGTACCTCGGGCACATAAATAGCAGATAATTTATCTAGATAGTCAGAGGGCCATTTGCTAGCTAGTTACGGATTAATCGGGCTGTTTTTCGTTGTCGTCTTACTATTCTCCCTTTCCATGATAATTATTCCTATTGTCCTGAGGTTTCTGAAAATCGTCCCCAGCAACCCCAATCCCATCAAGAATTCCATCTTTGAATGCGGTATGGAGACCATCGGGAAGACCTGGGTGCGGTTCAATCCCCACTACTATTTCTTCGCCCTCATCTTTCTGGCCCTCGATGTGCTGGTGGTTTTCCTCTACCCGTGGGCCGTACAGCTCCGTCAACTGGGAGCTTTCAGTCTCTATGTTATACTGATTCTCGTATTTATTGTTCTCATCGGCTATATCTACGCCTGGAAGAAGAAGGTTCTGGAATGGAAGTAAGCAGCGATAAAGAGTATATCTATTCCTCCACCGAGCTTGACCGGTATGAGGGACGGATAATTGAAGAGCTGAAGACGAACAGCCAGGAGTCGATTCCTGACCCCGATGCCTGGCTGGATGAGGAACTGAAAAGAAATATTCTGCTGACTTCGGTAGACGCCGTCATCAACTGGGCGCGTCGCTCCTCGCTCTGGACGGCGATATGCTTCCCCGCCTGCTGCGCCTTTGAATTTATTGCCGCCATGGGGCCCCGTTTCGACCTCTCCCGGTTCGGCATGGACATCATGCGAGCTTCTCCAAGGCAGGCGGACCTGATGATTACTGCCGGCACTCTCACCTGGAAGATGGCTCCTAATGTGGCACGGATATATAACCAGATGCCCGAGCCAAAATGGGTGATAGCCATGGGCGCCTGTGCTATCAGCGGCGGCATCTTCCGCTCGTCCTACAGCGTGGTACCTGGATATAACAAGATAATCCCGGTCGATGTGTATGTGCCCGGTTGTCCTCCCCGCCCCGAAGCCCTGATTTATGCCATACAGATGTTGCATAAAAAGATAAACAGGACTCCGGTATTACCGGACCTGCCGCAGTTAATGCAGAAAGGCAAACAGTAATGACGGTAGCCCTCGCCGTAAAAGAAATAGCCAGCCAGATTGAAAAGAAATATCCGGGCAGCATCGAGGAAGCCGCCCAGAACAGCCTGGTTGTGAAGAGCGATTCCCTTCTGGCGATAGCCGGGTATCTCAAAGATACCGAAGGCCTTAAATTCGATTATCTTAACTATGTTACCGCCGTTGACTACTACACCTATTTTGAAGTTGTCTACCAGCTTACCTCGCTGGAGCATAACCATACCGTGATTATCAAGACCCGGTGCTACGGACGGGAAAATCCTGCGGTGCCCTCGGTTACCGGTCTGTGGCAGGGGGCTAATTTCCAGGAGCGTGAAATCTTCGACCTCATGGGCATCAGATTCGAAGGACATCCGAACTTGAAGCGCATTTTCCTCTGGGAAGGATTCCAGGGGCATCCACTGCGAAAGGACTACCTCCAGTGACGACGACCGGGGAGATTACGTTCAAGACTGAACCCTTTGTGCTGAATTTCGGGCCGGTTCACCCGAGCACTCACGGGGTCTACCGCATGAGGGCTACCCTCGACGGCGAGGTCGTCCTTGATATCGAGCCGGTCTTCGGCTACCTGCACCGCGGTATCGAGAAACTGGCCGAGGAAAGGACCTATACCGGCTTTATCCCGCTGACCGACCGCCTGGACTACATCTCGCCGATGAGCAATAACCTCGGTTACTGCCTGGCGGTGGAGAAGCTGGCGGGGATAAAGGTGCCGGAACGCGCCGAATACATACGCGTCATCATCGCGGAACTGCAGCGCCTGGCCAATCACTGTATCGCCGTCGGTTCTTTTCTGAGTGACTGCGGCGCTATGTTTACCCCGTTTATGTACATGTTCCGGGAGAGAGAAAAAATCCTGGACCTCTTCGATATGGTTTGCGGCCAGCGCCTTACCTACAATTACATGAGGATTGGCGGCGTCAGCCAGGATATCCCCGATGAATTTCTTCCGGCGCTCCAGAAGTTTATGGGCACCATGCCCGGGATGATTGAAGAATGGGAAAACCTGCTCAAGCAGAATGAGATACTGCTGGCCCGCACCAAGGGCGTCGGCATACTATCAAGAGAAATGGCCATCAACTGCGGCATCTCCGGCCCGGTAGCCCGCGCCAGCAGTATTAAGTGGGACCTGCGCAAGGCCGACCCATATTCTATCTATGACCGCTTCGAGTTTGATATCCCCACCGGTGAGGTCGGCGATTGCTATGACCGCTACCGCGTAAGGGTGGAAGAGATGAAACAGAGCCTGCGTATTATTAAACAGGCCATGGAACGGATACCATCCGGCCCTATAAGAGCCGAAGTGCCCCATCTTATCCGCCCGCCCGCCGGCGAGGCTTATGCCCATATCGAAGCCCCCAAGGGCGAACTGGGCTTTTATATCGTATCGGACAACTCCATTGCCCCTTACCGCTGCCACGTAAGGCCCACCAGCCTGATAAACCTCACAGCGCTGCGGGAAATGGTCAAGGGCTGGAAAGTAGCTGACCTTATCGCGATTTTCGGCAGTATTGACATTACTATGGGCGAGGTCGATAGATAGTGGCGATAGTTAAGCTGGTGAATAATACCCGGCTGCCCATGCAGGTAACACCCGCGGACTGGCCCGGCGGCTACTGGTGGCACTGGCTGTTTTTCACCGTCATCCTTATCGTCTTCGTGCTGGTCATGGTGATGGGCGCCATCTATATCGAGCGGCGCGGACTGGGCCGTATGCAGTCCCGCCTTGGCCCCAACCGTGCCGGACCCTTCGGCCTGCTCCAGCCGGTGGCGGATGCCGTCAAGGTGCTGTTGAAAGAGAACATCGTACCGAATAACGCGGATAAAGTGGTACACTGGCTGGCTCCTATCATCGCTTTCGCGCCCGCGATGATGATTTTCGCCGTGGTGCCATTCCAGAACGGAGCGCTGCTCGCCGACCTGAATATCGGCATACTATACGTGATAGCTATCAGCTCCGTCTCCACGATAGGCGTTTTTATGGCCGGCTGGGGCTCCAGCAATAAGTATTCGCTTCTTGGCGCCATGCGCAATGTCGCTGCCGTGGTCAGCTATGAAATACCGCTGGTGCTGGCTGTAATCGGTGTGGTGTTGATGGCCGGCTCTTTATCCCTGAACCAGATTGTCCTTAAACAGGATATTCCCTTCATACTGCTGCAGCCCCTGGGCTTCCTGCTCTTCTTCGCAGCGGGCTGCGCCGAGATTAACCGCAGCCCCTTCGACCTGTTTGAGGCCGACCAGGAGATTGTGGCCGGCTTCCATACCGAATATTCCGGCATGAAATTCGCCATGTTTTATCTGGTAGAATACGGTGAAGCTATCGCCATGTCGGCCATCATCACCACCCTCTTCCTCAGCGGCTGGCGAGGTCCGCTGCTCCCACCGTGGCTGTGGTTTATCCTCAAGACACTCATCGTCTTCTTCATTATGGTCTGGACGAGGACGACGTTCCCGCGTGCCCGTATCGACCAGCTGATGGCGCTGGCATGGAAGTTCCTCTTTCCTCTGGCGCTGATAAACCTGTTCATCACCGCAATCCAGGTGCTGGTCTGGCCGGACGCTTTACCGTGGATACTTATCTTCATTAACATTGCCATCATGGTAATACTGATTTTATTGTGGTCGAAATTCTTTAAGCTGGGATGGGGTCGAATTGAAGTTTGAACGTTACGGAATCGGCTTAATCAAGGGTATGGTGGTGACTATTAAGCACCTGCTCCGCCACCCGACGGTGAACCAGTTCCCGGAGCAGCGGCTCAACATTTCACGCCGGTTTCGGGGCAACGAGCTTATCTGGAGTCGTGAAAGGTGCACCGGTTGCGCTAGCTGCGCCAAGACCTGCCCCCAGGGCGCTATCGAAATCATCACCGCCGCCAACCTGGCGGACAATAAATACGAGGTTCAAAAGTATCAGGTGGATACCGGCTATTGTATCCAGTGCGGCCTGTGCGTCGAGGTCTGCCCTTACGACGCCCTGTTCATGGGATATTCCTATGAAAGGGCAAAATACCGGCGCGGCGAACTGGTACAGTCGGATGACGAGTTGCTGGAATCGCCGCAGAGGCCCGCCAGCGGGTACTTCCACCCTGAGATTGCCGAGAAATTACCCAGGCAGACCCTGCTCGTGGAAAAGATTGTGGAGAAGAGGAAATAATGGGACTGGCGGCTGCTTTCTGGATAATGGCGGTGGTGGCTGTTATATCAGCGCTGGCTGTGGTGTTTCAGCGTAACGTCTTCCGTGCCGCCCTGGCCCTGGTACTCTGCTTTATCACGGTGGCGGGACTCTATATTACCCTCAGCGCCGACTTCCTGGCGGCGGTACAGATTCTGGTATATGTGGGCGCGATATCCGTACTGATTATCCTGGCTATCATGATGACGCGGGAAGTCCAGAAAGGCAGCCCGGTGAATAAAATGCAGATACCCGCCGCTGTTGTCGCTTTGGTTCTGCTGGGAATCATGGTCTACACGGTAACCAGTACGCCCTGGAAGGTAGCCGCCGAAGCGCCGTTGTCACCAACTACGGTACCGCTGGCCACCAGACTCTTCAGTGAGAACGGCTTTATCCTGCCGGTGGAAATCGGGGCGGTGCTATTGCTGGCGGCCATACTGGGCGCTATCGTCATCACGAGGGAGAAGTAATAAAGTGACTATCGGCCTTACTCATTATCTGGTGCTATCGGCGGTGCTTTTCTGCATCGGACTGTACGGCGCGCTGACCAAGCGCAATGCCGTGATTATTTTAATGTGCATCGAGCTAATGCTCAATGCGGTAAATATCAGCCTGGTGGCATTTTCCAGCTATATCGTACCGTTGTTGCTGACCGGGCAGGTCTTTGCCATCTTCGTGATGGTGGTGGCCGCCGCCGAGGTAGCCGTCGGCCTGGCGATTATTCTGGCTATCTTCCGCAACATGACCGACATTGACGTTAATAATATTAATTTAATGAAGTGGTAGACCCGGAGGAAAATTAAAAGAGTTATGGCAGAAAAAAAGGAAAGGGGCAGAAATATGAAGAATTCGGGCGGGTTTTTCGGTGTTTTCTGGTTTGCCGGCTGGCTGTTCACCATCAGTTTCGCTCACCTGGTATGGTGGAAAATCATCCTGGGCATCGTGGTCTGGCCATACTTTTTAGGCACATACATGGGCTAACCGAATAAAAACGGGGAGTTTAAGAGGGGTGAAGCCCCTCTGGTATAGAAGTCATTGCGAGGAGTCCCGACTTGTCGGGACGACGAAGCAATCTCCAAGACCAGTGATTGAGATTGCTTCACGGAGTTTATCCTGAGCGTAGCGTGAGGAGTCGCAATGACACCAGGCAAAAAGTAGAGGGGGTCAGGGGGTGAAGTCGGTGGAATAGGGATGGGAAAAGTTAAGTTTAGTATCGGGAAAAACAAATGTGGGTAGAAGTTAAAAAAGCGCAGACCCTGGCCATCGCTGAGATGTGGAAGGAATGCTTCGAGGGTGAGGGCATCCCCACCCGTATCGTGCCCCAAGCCGGCCTGCCCGCCGCTCCTCCTGAGCTATGGCAGGCGGGCCTGCCTATCGGCCAGGAACTGGCTACTTATTCCATCCTGGTGCCACAGGACAAAGAGCATGTCATCAAGGACGTTCTGAGGAAGCTATGATACCTTATCAGTTAATCTGGCTTATCATGCTGCTGCCGTTGTTCTCCTTTATCATCAACGGACTGCTTATCCGGCCCTTCGTCGATAGAAAATCGAAGGCTTACGGCTATATCACCATCCTTTCGATAGCCGTCTCGGCGGTATTCTCCATCTGGGCGCTGAAATCGGTGATGTCGACGGAAACCCGTGAAATTCTCGTCCCCGATGTCAGCTGGATAGCCATGGGCAACTTTAACTTCCATGTCGGGCTGATAATGGATCAGCTGGCGGCGGTCATGGCCGTGGTCGTCTCCGTCATCAGCCTGATGGTGCAGATTTACTCGCTGGGCTACATGGCGCACGACGAGGCCGGGTACTACCGCTATTACACCTACATGTCCCTCTTTACCTTCGCCATGCTGGGCCTTGTCCTTTCCGATAACCTGCTCTTCACCTTCGTTTTCTGGGAGATGGTGGGCTTGTGCTCCTATCTCCTCATCGGTTTCTGGTTCCACAGGAAATCGGCCGCCGATGCCGCCAAGAAGGCTTTTATCGTTACCAGGATTGGCGACTTCGGTTTCTTGGCGGGGATTTTAATTCTGTTCTTTAACACTCATACCTTCGATATTTATCAACTGCATGAGCTGGCCGTGACCGGCGTCCTGGGTGGCACGGTATTAATGTGGGCGGCCATCGGCATTTTTGCCGGGGCTATGGGCAAGAGCGCCCAGTTCCCGCTCCACGTGTGGCTGCCGGACGCCATGGAAGGCCCCACGCCGGTCAGCGCCCTCATCCATTCCGCCACGATGGTCTGCGCCGGGGTATTTTTAGTAGCGCGCACCATGCCGCTCTTCGTCTTCTCGACTCAGGCAATTACGCTCGTCGCCGTCATCGGCGGCTTTACAGCCATCTTCGCCGCCACGATGGGACTGGTGGCTAATGATATTAAACGTGTCCTGGCTTATTCCACCATCAGCCAGATTGGCTATATGATGCTAGGGCTGGGGGCGGTGGGCATGGCATTGGCTCATGAACTCAGCGGCGGAGAACTTCACGTGGGGACGGAGGAGCTTCTCATCATGGCTAAGGGGGCGGTTGCCGTCGGCATGTTCCACCTGTTCACCCACGCCTTCTTCAAGTCTCTGCTCTTTATGGCCTCGGGCAGCGTCAGCCACTCCACCGGCACTTTCGACATACGCCTTATGGGCGGCCTGCGCCGGACCATGCCCTGGACTTACGCCACCTTCCTCATCGGTAGCTTGAGCCTGGCGGGCATCTGGCCCCTGGCCGGGTTCTGGAGCAAGGATGAGATACTGGTGAATGCATTTACGAGCCAGCCCGTTCTCTTCTGGCTTGCCCTGATTACCGTGTTCCTGACCGCTTTCTACATGTTCCGCGCCATTTTCATGACCTTCCACGGCGAGTACCGGGGCGGCGCTAAAGACGATGGCAAAGACCATCACCACACCCATGAATCGCCGTGGGTCATGGTGGGGCCTCTGGTGTTCCTGGCCATCATGGCCATAGTGGCAGGGTGGTGGAACGTTACCGGCAGTTTCAGCCAGTTCATGGGGCACGAAGGCGGCGAAACCGCCGGCAGCGCCATCGGCGCGATTTTCTCGGTCTTCACGCATACGACCAATGGTATACCGCTGCCGCTGATTTCACTGGTGGTGGCATTATTGGGTATATTCTCCGCTTACGCCGTCTACTGCGCCAGATGGATTACCGCAGAATCGCTGGGCAAGTTTTTCGGCCCGCTTTACAACGTGGTCTACCAGAAGTATTTCTTTGACAAGCTTTATGAAGACATCATCGTGAAGCTGGTACTTATTAAAAATTTATTTACGGGCTTCCAGTTATTTGATAGCAAAGGTGTCGATGGGGCGGTCAACGGGGCGGCCGATATCGTCATGAGCGGCGGCCGGGCTATCCGGCGCGCCCAGACGGGTCAGTTGCAGCTCTACGGACTTTTCATCGGCATCGGGGTGGCGATTATTGCCATTTGCGTTTATGTATTTGGATAAAAATTGACAGGAGTTAGCGTAGTTGGGATTTAATTACTTAACGACCATACTTTTCCTGCCGGCGGTGGGTTCCATCGTCATTGCTTTGATATCCACCAAAAATGACGTGCTCATCAAACGCCTTGCCGCTATCTTCACCGCCATCCCCTTAATTCTGTCAATATACCTGTTTGTGGCCTTCGACCGCTCGTCTGCGGCGGCGGGCGTCATCCAGTTCGAGGAAAAGTACCTCTGGATAGCCCCGCTCAATGCCTATTATCACCTCGGGGTGGACGGCCTGAGTATGCCCCTGGTGCTGTTGACGACCTTCCTCGGATTCCTGGCCGTGCTCATTTCCTGGAAAGTGCACGAGAGACCGCGAGAGTTCTTCGCCTGGTTGCTGCTCCTGGAAACGAGCATCATCGGCGTCTTCGCTTCCCTCGACCTGCTTCTCTTCTTCATCATGTGGGAAATCGAGGTTATCCCGATGTACTTCCTTATTACCATCTGGGGCTCGGGACGCCGGGAATACTCTGCTATTAAGTACGTCATTTACACCCTCTTCGGCAGCGCTTTCATGCTGGCGGGTATCCTCAGCCTGTACTTCACCACCCACAGTCTGAGTATGCTCGATATCGCCAACCAGGGGCTGGGCATGGTGCAGTCGGTCATGCCGGCGGCGGCCATCTTCTGGCTACTGTTTATCGGCTTCGCCATAAAGCTGCCGATGTTCCCGTTCCATACCTGGCTGCCCGATGCCCATACCGATGCCCCCACCGCCGTCAGCGTCATGCTGGCCGGGGTCTTAATCAAGATGGGCGGCTACGGGATGATTCGACTCTGTGTCAGCATGTTCCCGGCGTCGGCCCAGCAGTACGCCCAGCCGTTGATTATACTGGCTCTCATCGGTATTCTCTACGGCGCCGCGGTAACCCTGATGCAGAATGACATCAAGAGGATGATTGCCTATAGCAGCATCAGCCACATGGGCTATGTCTTACTCGGCATCTTCGCCCTGGGACAGGTGAGCCTGACGGGCGCTGCTTTGCAGATGTTCAGCCACGGCATCGTCACCGGGCTTCTCTTCGCCATGGCCGGACTGGTGATACACAATGTCGAAGTCCGCGACCTGCGCAAGCTGGGCGGCCTGGCCAAACAGGTGCCGGTCATGGCTGCCGTCTTTTCTATAGCCGGGCTGGCGTCTCTCGGACTGCCCACTACCAGCGGTTTCGCCGCCGAGTTCCTCATCTTCCTGGGCAGCTACAACAGTACCGCCGTTCCCAACGCGCAGATATACACCATCATCGCCATTATCGGTGTTGTTCTCACCGCCGGGTACATATTGTGGATGTTGCAGCGGACGTTCTTCGGTCCGGTCAAGGAAGAATTTAACGCTGTTAAAGACGCCGACGGCCTGGAGAAGTTCTACATGTTCGTCCTTATTGCAGTGATTATGCTGGTCGGTATCTATCCGGCCATATTGACCGATGTCTTTAAGCTCGGTATTACACCCATCGTAAAGCTGATTGGCGGCTAAAGCTTAGTAAAGGATAGATAAAACAAGGCATTTGATAATGAGAAAAAACATTTTATCTCCGCTCGCCCTGGTTCCACTGAGTCACCACGAAGTGAGCTTGTCGAAGGGTAAGGTTAGCACAACACTCATGGTTCGACAGGCCCTGCCTGCCATAGCTCAGAAGGAGCGGCGGGCAGGTCACCATGAGCGATTTATAAACGACCTCAAATAAAGGAGAGCAGGACTTGAATCTGACGCTGTTCATACCAGAAATAACCCTGGCGGTCTTCGCCATACTGGTCATCCTGCTTGATTTAGGCGTAAAGCAGAAGTACGTGCTGATGTGGGTGAGCCTGGCCGGACTGGTTATCGCCGGGGTCTTTTCGGTGGCGATGTGGGGGGATAGCCACCCGGCCCTCTTCAATAACATGCTGGCCGTGGACAACTTTGCCCTGTTCTTCAAGCCGTTGTTCGCCGGCATCGCTTTCCTGGTTATCCTGGCTTCCACCGACTACATCGCTAAGTTTTCCCGCTTCCAGGGTGAATACTATGCCCTGATTCTGCTTTCGACGCTGGGCATGATGCTGATGGCAGCCGCCACCGACCTTATTTCTCTCTATGTCGCCCTGGAGCTGACCAGCATTTCTCTCTATGTGCTGGTCGGCTTCCTCAAGGACCGCAAATCGACCGAGGCTGCGCTGAAGTACCTGCTGCTGGGGGCCATTGCCTCGGCGGTACTGCTCTATGGCATGGCACTCGTTTTCGGTTTTACCGGCCAGACCCAGCTTGGAGCCATCGCAAGTTCCATCTCATCGATGTCGCTAGGCTCGGTTTTCGATAGTCCGGCGCTGCTCATCGGTATCGTCCTGCTGATAGCCGGTTTTGGCTTTAAGATTGCGGCTGTCCCCTTCCAGATGTGGGTGCCGGACGTTTACGAAGGAGCGCCCACGCCGATAACCGCCTATCTCTCCGTAGCCAGCAAAGCCGCCGGTTTTGCCATCATTATGCGCGTATTTTACTCCGCCTTCGGTATACCGGACTGGCTCAGCCAGAACTGGGGTATGATATTCGCCGTCCTGTCGGTCGTCAGCATGATTATCGGTAACGTCGTGGCCATTCCCCAGACCAACATCAAGCGCATGCTGGGGTACTCCAGCATTGCCCAGGCCGGCTATCTCATGGTGGGGCTGGCGGGAATGGGCGTGTTCCCGGCATATTCGAGCCTTCCGTATGGCTTGCTGGCGCAGAGCGGTATCCTCTTCTTCCTCGCCAGCTATGCCCTGACCAATCTGGGGGCCTTTATCGCCATTATCGCCATTTCTAACAAGGCGGACAGCGACATGATTGCGGACTATGCCGGTATGGGTAAGCGGGCGCCTTTACTGGCCCTCGCTTTAACCCTGTGCCTGATATCGCTCATCGGCATGCCGCCCGCCGCCGGCTTCATGGCCAAGTTCTATCTCTTTAGCTCTGCCGTCCAGAACGGGCTGTTGTGGCTTGTTATCGTTGCCGCCATCAACAGCGTTATCTCGGCCTACTACTATCTCCGCGTGGTCAAGGTCATGTGGTTCGGTGAAGCCAAATCTCAGGAAAAGGTCCCCTCCTCCGATGCGCCGAGACTTGCTTTATTCCTCTGCTGCCTAGGCGTCCTGCTGCTCGGTATCATCCCCGGCCTGGTCATGAGACTCGCCGAAGTGGCGAGCCACCTGTTTAGTTTCTAGCCAAAAACTCCACTGATAGTCATTCCTGCCCCGATGAAATCGGGATAAACTCCAGCGGGAATCCAGAATCTCAAAACTGTCATTCCAGCCCCGATGAAATCGGGGTAAACTCCAGCTGGAATCCAGGGGAAGGGGATAAGGGGAGGTCTGGATTCTGGCCTGAGTGTATCCCGTACACCGATACGGGACCAGAATGACTTTTCAAACAAACTCAGTATTCAAAACTTGAATAATTTAGCGCTTGATAGTATAGTTTAACAGATGCCTTTATTAACGATGGAAAATTTGAAATTGGTCATCAAGCCTGACGCCTTTCAGCTACTGACAAAAATCAGCCGATTCCTTTCCGAAGAAGGTATCCCTGCATTCCTTGTCGGCGGGTTCGTGCGTGATACGCTCCTGGGGCGTGATACGGCTGATATCGATATCGCCATCACCGCCGACGCTCTGGCGGTGGCCCCTGAAGTTGCCGCTATGTTGGGTGGTAAATACATTCTCCTTGACGAGGTAAATGGGGTAGGCAGGGTAGCTCTCCCCGATATAAAATGGCAAATTGATTTCACCACGCTTAAAGGCGATATCGGGCAGGACCTCGCCCGGCGCGACTTCACCATAGACGCCATGGCCATCGAACTCGATAAAATAGTCGAAACTGTTCTCAATACCGGCCGTCTCATCGACCCCTTTAATGGTCGCCTGGACCTTCGCCGCCGTTTGGTGAGGGCCGTCAGCAGTACCGTCTTCGCAGCGGATGCTGCCCGTCTGATACGGGCGGTGCGCCTCGCCGCCGAACTCGGGTTTCGTATTGACGACTCCACGGAAACACTGATTTTACAGCACAGCCGACTCATCACCGGGGTTGCCGGGGAACGGCTCAGGGAAGAGCTGCTGCGGCTTCTGGCGATACCCGGCGCCGGCCTGCGGCTCTTTTATCTCGATAAGCTGGGACTGCTCACCGCCCTGATACCGGAAATGTCGCCGGCCAGGGGCGTAGAGCAACCCAAAATACATGTCTGGGACGTTTTCGACCATTCGATTCACACTGTTTCGGCCGCCGAATTCCTGCTCAGGGAGGGAACCTGGGAGTACGCCGGCGAAGAAATACTCGCCCTGGCACTCTGGTCGACAGGGCTATGCCAGCACTTCGACCAGGAAATAAGCAGCGGCAGCAACAGAAGGTCGATGCTCAAGCTGGCAGCATTTTTCCATGACATCGCCAAGCCACCGACCAAAACTATCGATGATGAGGGCCGGGCACATTTCCTGGGCCACCCGCAGGAAGGCGCTGCGGCTGCCGCCGCTATCATGGAAAGACTCAGATTCAGTAACCGGGAGATTCAGCTGGTGGAGCTACTGGTCAAATACCACCTCAGGCCGACCCAGATGAGCCATGAGGGCTTACCAACCCGCCGGGCTATCTACCGCTACTTCCGCGATACCGGCGATGCGGGCATCGACCTGCTTTTCCTTTGCCTGGCCGACCACCTGGCTACCAGAGGTCATTCACTGGACCTGCGGCAATGGCAGGAGCATACCCACATGACGGAATACGTACTGGCCAGACATTATGAAGAAGAAAGCCTTTCTGCACCTGCCAGACTGATTGATGGGCACGATGTGATGAAAACTTTCGGGCTGAGCCCCGGCCCCAGGGTCGGTGAGCTCCTGGAAGCATTGCGGGAAGCCCAGGCCGCCGGAGAAGTGACCAGCCGGCAGGAGGCCCTGCATTATGTGGAACAACTACTGGCTGATGTATGATTTTCCCGGAATGAAATGATTTAAGGATAAAATAATGCCTCGAAGAAACTCAATAACATTTATCATTATATTAATAATTTTTATCTTTACGCTGTGGGTCCTCCTGCCTATACAGGGAGAAAGATTCGGCAGGCAGGGACTGCGCCTTGGCCTTGACCTCAAGGGCGGTGTCCACCTGGTATATCAGGCCAAGTTTTCGGAGAATGCCACCTCTGAGGACAAGTCGGCCGCTATCGACCGGGCACTGCTTACCATTGAAAAACGTATTGACACCTATGGTGTCATCGAGCCTGTCATCCAGAAAATGGGAGAAGACCGTATTCTGGTGCAGCTACCGGGCTTTACCGATATTGACGCCGCCAAGAGACTGGTCGAACAAACCGGCTTCCTGGAGTTCCGGGAAGTGGAGCTTAAAGATGGAAAACCCGTCTACCTCGACGATTACCTAGAAAACTCGGTTAATGATTTCTTTAATAAGAAAGAGACCGGCAAGCGACTCTTTGTCAATGAAGGAGGCGAGGCAAAAGATTATGGCAAGCCTATCACCTTCATGGTCAAAGATGAGAAAGGCCTTCACTTTACAGATATTAACGGTAATGCCGTCGATAATGCGACTTTGCAGAGATATGGCAATAACGCATCGTGGATTCCCGCCAGGGGTGATGATGGGAAGCCGCTCACCGGTGCTTATCTCTCTGAAGCCAGTCCTGATATCCAGCAGGAAGTCACCGGCGGCCAACCCTCAGTCAACATCAAGTGGAATGCCGAGGGAAGTGAAATCTTCGACCAGATTGCCAAGCGCCTGTATAATCCTCAGGAAGCCTATTCACTGGAGCATGCCCTGGGCATCTTTCTGGACAATGCTCTTATTTCAGCCCCACAAATCAGAGCACAGGTATTTCACGGCACCGGCGTTATTAGCGGTAGTTTCACAGTAAAATCCGCAGAAGATCTTGCTAACGTGCTGAAATCCGGGTCACTGCCCGTAGAGCTTAAGAAACCGCCCCTCTACCAGGGAAAGGTTTCCGCCACGCTCGGTGCTGATTTTATTAATAAGAGCTGGAAGGCCGGCCTGATTGGTCTGCTGCTGGTCATGTTGTTTATGATAGCCTATTATAGACTCTCCGGCTTTTTAGCCTGCCTGTCTCTGGTCTTCTATGGAACACTGATACTAACGATATTCAAGCTGTGGCCTGTTACTCTGAGCCTGGGCGGTATCGGCGGGTTTATCGTATCGTTGGGTATCGCCGTGGACGCCAACGTCCTTATCTTCGAAAGAATGAAGGAGGAATTCCGGGCCGGGCGGACGCTGGGGGCCGCCATCGAGGCCGGATTCCATCGGGCCTGGTCAGCCATCTGGGATAGCAATGTCACCACATTCATTGCCTGCATTATTCTTTACTGGCTGGGCAGCACCGCCATGCATAACGCCGCCGTCATAGGCTTTGCCGTGACGCTATTCATCGGTGCGGTCGTAAGCATGTTCACGGCGGTTCTGGTAACTCGAACGCTCTTGCGCCTGTTTACCGGAGGTCCCCTGGCAAATAAAACCTGGCTATTTACGGTTACCGGAGGCAAAAAATAATGCTCGACATTATCGGTAAAAGGTTCTGGTTCTTTCTTATTTCGGGAGTCCTCATCCTCGTAGCTATTATTTCGCTGGCAACTTTTGGCCTCAAATCAGGGATTGAGTTCAGCAGCGGCTCCATGCTGTCGGTGAAATTCGAGACAACAGTAGATTATGCCCAGTTTCAACAGGAAATAGTCAATCTGGGCTATACAAGTGCCATTGTTCAAAGTGTCGGCGAAAACGAGTTTCTTATCCGCACCCAGGAACTAAGCGAGGAACAGAAGGCGCAACTGGAGACCGGCCTGACATCCATATTCGGCAAGCTCTCGGAGTCACAGTTTTATTCGGTATCACCCCTGGTAGCATCCGAGACGACGCGTAATGCCGCCATCGCCGTAGCTATATCTATGGTTGGCATGCTCCTTTATGTCACCTGGGCATTCCGTAAAATGCCGAGCCCTTTCCGCTGGGGAACCTGCTTCATCATCGCCCTGTTCCATGACATACTGGTAACGGTGGGGCTTTTTTCGCTTCTCGGCCATGTACTGGGCTGGGAAATGAACCTGATGTTCATCACGGGCATCCTGGCTATCGTCGGCGTCAGTCTTGATAATACCATTGTCGTTTTCGACAGGATGCGCGAAAACCAGAAAATGGGTGTCAGCTCGGACTTTGAGGTTGTGGTCAACAGAAGTCAGATAGAAACCCTTGGCCGTTCACTTAATACCAGCATTACCATACTCATTACCTGCGTCGCTCTTTTGCTTTTTGTCGGGGGTACCATACAGAACTTCGTTATCGTCTTGCTCGTCGGCCTCATCGCCGGAACATTCGACTCCGTTTTCGTGGCGCCGGGGCTGCTGGTGGTGTGGGATAAAAACGAGTGGGGCAGATTCATTCCCTGGCGTAAGCCTTCCCAGGTAAAAGCCTGAAGGCAGAAAAAGCGATGTTTTCTGGTAGAAGCGGTGCAACCAGGCTTTCCATTATCATTGTCATCGGTCTGATTGTGCTCAAAGTGGTCGTCAGCGCCATTACGGGCAGTCTCAGTATTCTGGCGCAAGCCGTAGACAGCTTTCTGGACCTTTTTGCCGTTATTATTACCTTTCTAGCCATCCGCGTCGCCGCTAAACCGGCTGACGCCGAACATCCCTTCGGTCACGGCAAAGCCGAAAACATCGCCGCCATCGTACAGGCAATACTGATATTTCTTGCCGGCGGCTCCATTATGTATTCAGCAATACGCCGTGCCGAGACCGATGCCGCCCTGGAGATGACTGAGGCTGGCATCGGCGTTATGGCAGTCTCTATCATCGCCAGTATTTTCTTATCTCGCCACTTGCGTAAAGTAGCCCGACAGGAAGATTCGATGGCGCTGGAGGCCAATGCGCATAACATCGCAGCAGACGTCTATTCCGCATCTGCGGTATTCGTCGGCCTAATAGTCGTTCGCTTCACCGGCCTTGATATTATCGACGATATCCTTGCCGGCATTGTCGCCCTTTTTATCCTGAAAGTGGCTTTCGACGTGCTGAGAAACTCTTTCGGGGGGCTGGTGGATGTAAAGCTGCCCGAGGATGAGGAAAATAAAATCAGGTCGGCCATTACGGAGCACTTCGGCGGGGATGTGGTCAGCTTTCACAAATTGCGCACCCGCAAGGCCGGCAACCAGCGCTATGTCGACCTTCACCTGGTCATGCCCAAACATTTCAGCATCGAAGAAGCGCATAAAATGTGCGACCATCTTGAAAAGGACATCAATCACCGGCTTATCCGCACCGATGCCACCATACACGTGGAGCCCTGCGATGGTAAGTGTGAGGTATGCCTGCTAACGTGTGAGAAGAGGAAAGGTTTGAAGGCTGTCTAACTCACCCCCGCGTATGCTATAATTCCCTTCACGATGAACTGCCCGCCGAAATAGAGCAGCACCAGGCTCAGGACGATAAAGACCCACTCCTGCACCTTCTCCCCCCAGAACGAATGCGTCCGGTAGATGGTGAAGGAAACGACAGACAGCCAGACAAGGTCGCAGAGCCAGTGCACGATAATAAAGAGGGGCAGACCCCAGACCCCGACGGAATTCATAAAGTTCATCAGGAGCAGGCTCCCTACCGTTACCCACCACACAAGGAAGAATGGATTAAGCCCGCTCATCAGGATGCCGGCGACAAACGCGTTATAGGACGTGTCCTTGCCTTCTCTGGCCAGTTTTCTGCGGGCGCGGAACAGGTCGATACCCATCCAGACAATCATGCCGCCGCCGAGCACGCTCAGTGCCAGTTTCACAATGTCATTCTGGAAGAAATTTGCCAGGCCGAAATACACGAGCAGTATCAGCGGCACCTCGATGACGGCGTGCCCCAGCGATACCAGCACGCCCGCCCACGGCGATTTCAGGCTCTTGGCCAGCGTGACGGTGAACATCGGCCCCGGCGCCATGACGCCCGATAGTGATGTTACGATAACAGTCCCCAGTGCCGCCAGCATCAAACTCCTTTAATAAAACAGGGATTCTAGCTATTTCCCATTATATCATTTACGAGTAAAAGAATGTCATTCTGAAGGAGTCCCGACATAGTCGGGACGACTGAAGAATCCGTCCCTCTGGATGGGATAACGGATTCTTCCCCCGATTGCATCGGGGTCAGAATGACAATGCCCATTATTTCGCTTGAGTTAGCTTTATTATTGCCCTATACTAAAGTCAAAGGAGAGTAGAATCGGTGTCACTGGACTTAACCAAAGTAGCCGCTCAGGTCATCTCCATGATATCCGGGCTGAGGGACAGGCGCGCGGAACAGGAAAAACGCCTTAAGTTCGCTCTGGAGACCATCGGCAGCCCGGCCATCGACCTTGACGACCTGAAGAGGAAAATAAAAGCCAGCAAAACGACCTGGCTGGTGGCTGATATCGTGGAAGGGCTAAATAAATGCTATCCGGCGCCGCCAACCCCGTCAGACTTCACCGTCCTGGCCACCGACGGTTCTCATATTGACGTCGACCGCCATCGCTCCACCCGGTGCTACCTGATAAATATCGGCGCGGCTCTAATCTCCTACGGCAGCAAACCGGACGCTACCCTTTCCAGTTCTCCCCATCTCTACTCCGATGATAAAGACCTGGCGATTAGCCCGCCGGGCGGCGGGCGCGAGCAGCCGGTGGAGGGGACCATCCTGGGCATCAAGCGCTCCATCGAGGAATGCCGACACCTGGCCGACCTGTCCGCAGAGTTGCCTGAAGGCAGCATTGCTCTTGCCGTACTCGACGGCACGCTCATTCTCTGGGGACTTGAAGCCTACCCCGATTTCGTCGCGGATGTTCTTTTGACCAACGGCCTTTTACGCTGCCTGGACGCCATGAGAAAGCTCAATAAAGACCGCCGGCTCGCCCTCGCTAGCTATATCAGCTTCCCCCGCAGCACCGATGTCGTTAACGTGCTCAGGGTGGCTATCTGCCCCAACGATATCGCCGACTGCGATAAAGAGTGCCCGCCGGGTAAAGAGCGGGACTGCGATAGTGTTGCCGGCGTGCGCGACCGCGACCTTTTTATGGACCTGCTGGAGAGCGGAGAAAGGTCGGCGCTATTTTTGAGCCCGTCCAAGATTGTCAAAGAACACTATGGAGAGCACCGCGTCTATTTCTTCTATCTGAGAGTCGATGACGAGATAGCACGCGTTGAGATTCCGCAGTGGGTGGCCGAGAGTGAAACCCTGCTTAATCTCACCCACAGCCTTATTCTCGACCAGTGTCAACGCGGCCGCGGCTATCCCGTTGTACTTTCCGAGGCCCACGAGCAGGCGGTGGTCACCGGCATGGATAGAGAAAACTTCTGGGAACTGGTAGAATCAACAATGGTAGAAGAGCACTTGCCCAGCCCCACATCCGGCAAAAGCCTGAGCAAGCGGACGAGGTGGGTATAGCTCTATTATGCTGTCATTCCAGCCCCGTATCGGCGTACGGGGTAAACTCCAGCTGGAATCCAGTGGTGGGGAAAAGGGGGAGTATATAAGAATATTTCTTTGTCATTCTGAGCAAAGCGAAGAATCCGTCCCCCATAAGCAGATACGGATTCTTCAATCGTCCCGACTTGTCGGGACTCATTCAGAATGACACCGTGAATTTATCGTTGAAAGGTACAACATGCCGAAGCTTTCAAGTAAACTGATAAAAACTCTGGCTAAAGACTGGGGCGCGGACCTGGTCGGCATTGCCCCCGTGGCAAGGTTTGAAGGGGCCCCGCCGGGACACGGCCCGCTGGACCTGATGCCCCGGGCGAAGTCGGTTATCGTGGCCGGCGTCCGCATTCCCGACCCCGTCGTTGACTATGACGAATATCACCTCAAGATGAAAGAGATGATGCCGGAACTGGGTATCCAGGCGAGCATCGAAAACTTTTACATGCAGATGGGGCACTATACGCTGGATATGATGCTCAACATCATCGCCACCCGTCTGGCCAATCGACTGGAAACAGGCTGGGGCAAGCGTTCTTTACCCACCCCCAACGCCCAGCATACCGGCCTGGGCCACCCGGTCATGGCGGCGCCGATGGGCTTTTTCTCCCAGCGCCATGCCGCTGTGCGCGCCGGACTGGGTGAGTTCGGCTTGAGCGGACTGGTTATCACACCGCAGTTCGGGCCGCGCGTCCGCTATGTCTCCGTCATTACCGAGGCGGAACTTGAGCCCGACCCCCTTTTAACGGAGAAGGTATGCATGAGGGGAAAGTGCGGGGGTTCCGCCGGACCCAGTTGCCAGCAAAAGTGCGCCAATAAAGCTATAACCCTCCGCCCGGGCATCGACATGGATAAAATGTTTATAGATATTCCGGTCAGCCTCGACCGACCCAAGTGCGCTAATTTAGTGGGGGACAAAGGCGCCTTCGGCTGTACCTTTATCGGCACCTGCATGAGGGAATGCCCGGTGGGTAAAAAAGTAACAAATAAACAAGGGGTCAAGTAACAAGCTGGTTTAGGGGGAAGTGGGGTAATATGAAAGTTAAAATCTATCGGCATTCAATTCTGCTTGTAGCACTATTTATTTTATTAGTTAGCTCATGTGTAATTGTTGGGGGGTGTGAGTATAATACAGAAGTAGCAGAACCTAAATTCGGACCACTTGAGTCACCTTTCAATGAAATCATCCCATCTGCTGAAGACATTGTCTTTATACCCTACTACTCTAGCAACGAAAATACTTTATATAGTCCAGATGGTCTCATAACATACCTTCGTATATATGGAAATGAATCTGCCTCGTATATCCCTCTTTCTGGAGATAAAAAACCTGAAAGCCCAGCGGTAGTACTTTCTATGTGCATCTATGAGTACCAAGACGATGAACAAGCTACAAAGCGTATCCAAGAGGAAAAGACCAGAAAGTGGTATGATAAGAGTGACAGTGAATTTTACACCAAATATTTAGGATTCCCGCCAGACGATATCGTGGGTTCTGTTCACTTTTGGAAAGAGCCAGGTGACAAGGAAGTTCAGGGGGAAGAAGTTATAATATTCAGGGTAGGGAGATATGTTGGTGATTATAAAATCCATATGAATGACCCACCTAAGCTAGATGACGGTTATTTTATGCCACCTTACATGCACGACTATTTGGAATTTGCCGTGATGAAAACTAATATCCCTAAGATTCGCTCCCTTCAGAATACATAGTTATTCCTAAATATTGGGAATAAAATACACTTTTAACCAATCTGATTATTTAATCAATAAATAGGAGGTCTAACTCATGGGCAGTAAAGGCAGAAAGAACGTCAAGAAACCCAAGGCTGCTAAAGCTAAGGGTAAGGCAG